>CAMWSU010000058.1 GCA_947176965.1 uncultured Lachnospiraceae bacterium
AAAGAATGGCGCAAGGCGCCATTCTTTCGAAGAATTCGCCTTTGGCGAATTCTTCTGAGTTTCATGATAGGAAATCGTTTCGTGGGGGTAATGAGAGAATGATAGTAAAACCGGACAGTGAACATATGAAGATCATGGGGAGGACGACGCAGGTCGGAGAGATTCTTTACCTTGGTTTTTCGGCATCCTATCTTGAATTTGAAACGGTGGCGAGCCGAATCTGTGTGACGATGTGTACGGATGTAACGCCGCAGGAGGAAAGCCTTTTAGGTTGGTTTGCGGTGTATCTGGACGATGGGGCGCAGCCTGCCGTGAGGAGGGCGCTGACGAAGCCGGAGGAGAATTTTGTGATCTTTGAGGAGGAGCAGGCGCGAAAGGTGAAACTCCGCCTCGTCAAGATGTCGGAGGCGGCGTTTGGGCTTGTCGGCGTGAAAGAATTCGATATTACCTGCGGGAGCGGTGAGGCAGGAAGCGGGGAACAGGGAGCAAAATGTGACGCACATGTCACAAGGACACCCGATCGTCCGCACCGCATGGAAATCATCGGGGATTCCATCACCTGCGGTTACGGCAACGAAGGCATCCTGAATCAAGATACGTTTACGACCACACAGGAAAATCCGGAAGAAGCATATGCGGTTTTGACGGCAAATGCGCTGAACGCAGATTATCAGCTCGTCTCATGGAGCGGCATCGGCGTGATCACAAACTGGATTCCGGAGGACGTCAATGAGCCGCTGGAAGAAATTCTGATGCCCGAGTTATACCCGTACCGCGATAAAAGATTATGTGAGAAATTGGGTCTTGAGCCTGCACGGTGGGACAGCACACAATTTATACCGGAGCTGATCATCCTGCATCTTGGCACAAATGATGACAGCTATGTCAGAAAGATACCGGAGCGGCAGGCTTATTTTGCAGATAAATATTATGCTTTTTTAGAGCAGATTCATGAGCAGAATCCGCAGGCAGCGATTCTCTGCACGCTTGGCGTAATGGGTCAGAATTTATGCGAGGAGGAGGAGCGGCAGGCGGCGCGTTTTGCAAAGGCGCACCCTGATGTGCGGGTCGGGTATCTTGTGCTACCAGAACAGGATGAGGCGGACGGCATCGGTGCGGATTGCCATCCGAGTAAACGGACGCATCAAAAGACTGCTGAGATCCTGACGCAGAAGATAAGGGAGTTTATGGGGTGGCGGAAAGGGCATGGTTTGGAGTATGGAGATCAGTGAGTGTCTCAATGAGCTGTTCGTGCAGCTTTTTCGTGATATTCTTATCATAGAGGAAAAGGCCTTGAAAAAGGGAGAGCATCTGAATCTGACAATTAATGACATCCATGTCATAGAAGCGATCGGAGACGGCGTGCCGAAAAATATGAGCAGTGTCGCAAAGTCTTTGCGCGTAACGACGGGTACGCTTACCATATCCGTGAACAGTCTTGTGAAAAAAGGATATGTGGACCGGGTGCGGAGTGAGGAGGATCGCAGGGTCGTGCTTGTTTCACTCACGGAAACGGGGCGGCGGGCGTACCGCGAGCATAAACGTTTTCATGAACACATGATCGAATGTATTACAGGACGCCTTGACCCGGATGAAAGTAAGGTGCTTGCAGGCGCCCTGACGAATATGATCCGTTTTTTTGAGGAGCAAAAGTAGAGGGCAGGCATGGTTAAAGGGGACATGCGAAGTCTTTTTTATTCCCGCGTGCAATGGGCCAAGCGGCTGCGAAGCAGACATTTGGCGAATGCCGCGAGGGTCAAAAACCCCGCTGCTTGCGGCGGGGTTTTTGACTAGGGCGAAAAAGAAGGAAGCGCTTCCCGCAGCATGGAAAACGGCGCGGGGCCTGCGGAGAGAAAAAAAGTATGAAAGCGCATGTCGCTGTAGGCATCCCCCCAAACTTCCTTTGCGGTGTCTTTTAAGGAGACGATCTCCAAATAGCCAAGATAGTATTTCAGGTAATTGACCGGTTCTTCCACAATGTATTCATAGATGGAATTTATGACGTCCGTGTCGCTTATACCGTAAGCACTGAGCATCGCCGACGTTTCCTCAAGCGTCATGCCGTAATAGTGGATCGAAACATCCAGCATGGAGTAGAGGCAGAGCTGAATGCGGCGGTCGATCCGGTAAAATTCGCAGAGCAGGGCATACGCCCCGGAATCCGGAAGCTGTGTGTGGGACTCCTGCATCAGCTGTGCGGCATAGGTGTATGACAGATCTTCGACATAGGTTGCCCAGCCCTCGGCATAGCCGCCGTAGGAAAGGATTCCCTCCAAGGGCATGAGGGAATCGGCATTCATGTCGCTCAGGTGACAGACACTTTGGTACAGATGCCCCGGATAACCCTCATGCGCGAGTGTTGTATAAAGCGCCAGCGAATCCGGTTCATTCCCGTAATTGATGTAGATACTGTTATTCCGGTAGTCATCGATCGCGGGGATCATATAAAAAGCAGGACTCGTATAAGGGCTGAGCGCATCGTCCACGGGTTTAATCTCGTAAGAGACGGTATCGGGAACGGCAGGGAAGTCCGCCGCGATACGCGCACGCAGATCGTTAAGCATTTCTTCGGGGGAATAGGCGTTCAGCAGCTCCGGGGCGGCCAGTAAAGCCTGTGTCGAGTCGGAGAATGCCTCCGTCAGTTCAGATGCGATTTGTATCAGTGCGTCATAATCGGAAGCGAAGTTTTCTGTCAGGAGTGTCATAATTTCTTCGGGCGTGCGGGAGGAGCCGGTGAGAGAGGCAAGCCGTGTCTCATAGTAGCGGCGGCCCTCCGCATACTGACAAAGTCCCTGACTGTTTGTGCCGCTGCCCTTTAGGAGAAACAGCCCGTCGGCAAGGCGGGCATATGCGGGTGCTACCAACTCGGTGAGGATGGCGTCATTTCTGGCAAGATATTGCTCCATTTCCGTCTCAGTACAGAGCCCTTCGTCAAGAAGCGCCTGAAGGCGTGAACGGAAGGTGATCTGTAGGAAATGGCTGCCCTGTTCCAGCTGTTCTTTTGTGCAGAGCGTATCACACTGCGCAATGACCTTTAAGACGGCGGCATCCGACATAAAAAGTCCTGCCGCAGCTTTTTGCTGCTCATAGAGAAGCAGACCGTCAAAGTAATCGCCGACGCAGGAAAGCGTGTCAAGATAGCGCTCCGCATCTTCGCAGGAGCGGATGCGGTACTCGGCAAACAGGATCAGCAGGGAAGTCTGTTCCCCGGAGGATGGCGAGAGCGGTTCCCCATAAAAGGGCATGGTCACCTCGCGCAGACTGCTGCTCAGGGAATGCTCCATGATACGATAGATCCAGACATCATGCTTAGAGAGCTTATGCACATCAATTTCTGACAGCCGCGTCATAAAGGAGGAATAGGCCGCTGCCGTCTCGGAAACAGTGTCCTCGGTATAGACGGGCAGGGAAATCTGCGCAGGGTCAAGCTCATAACGGCTTGATAATGCAAAGGTTTCAGGATGCACCATTGTGTAGTGCAGGTTAAGGCTGTTGTCGGTAAGTTCGTATGCGATGAGGTCATTCGAGAGCTGTAACAGCTTTTCATGTTCTTTTTTTGGCAGGCGGCAGTGCGTCATAAACAGACTGGCGCCGAAAAGAGCAAGCAGTGCCGCTGCGTACAGGAACAGGCGGCTGCGGATCTTGCAGATGTAGGGTGTTACTTTGGCTGACGGGTCGGAATGTAGAGTGGAATGATTTTTGCGATGAATCACAGGCATGTTGTCAATTCAGAGCATATTTTTTACAATATATGAGAAACATACGCAAAGCTGAACTGTGGGACGGGCAGAAAATGGTGTGGAGGCAGGTAGATTGAAAAATCAAAGATTTTTCAAAAGCGAACAAGTTCGCTTTGCAAATTTTGTGCCTGCGGCATAGCGTATTTCATACGCATTCAAGTTTGCAGGTTATGGAAAGGCATGGTTATTTTTATGGAGCAGGATGCGGCTTGGCAGACGCAGACAAGCGATACGGAATATATTCCCGAGGAGATGATGGAAGCTGCAGGTATGAGAGGTGAGACGCTTGCGGTGGCGCAGATGCGTTTTGAACTGTATGAGCTGGAGAATGAAGTTGCTGCCGGGAACGCAGAGCTTACGGGCATGCGCAAAAAGTGGGATGGCATAAAGAGGTCGCTGCGTTTCAGCCTGATCATGCTGACTGTCTTCTTTTTGCTGCGGACCCTGATGCAGGTCCTGCTCCGTGAGCAGGCTATGATATCGCTGCAGATCACGGATTCGTTTGCGGAAGTATCGCTCAAATATATCTCTGTCGTAATTTATGTTTTTAGAGAGCTGTTTAATGCGGGCGTTTGGATTTGTCTCTCCCGCTCGATTTACAAGGGCTATGCATTTTTCTGCAACTATGACAGTGAGGCGTCGAGGCGGTGGTGCGCATGGCAGAAAAAGAAAAATCTGAGCTGGGAGATCGAGCAGCAGGGGCTGCGGCTGATCAAGCTGGAGGAACGACTGCGTAAGCTGAAGCAGGTGCGCACATTGTACCGCGAGCGAATGCAGGAGGAATGGCTGGAAGAAAATCTGCCCGAACGAATTGTGATGGAGCGGGAACTCGCGGAGGAAAAATAAAAAACGCATTGTCGCGGTTTTTTATCTGTGATAAAATAAAGACAGCTTGATTTGACGAAAAACCATCCGGAAAGGGGCGCGTCGGAATCGTGGACCGATATGCGGAAATCCCTTTCAAAAAAGAAAGGAGTATCGTAGAACATGACAAATTTAGAACTTGCCAAGGCTGCCAATCGTGTGCGCAAGGGAATCGTGTCTTCCGTACATAGCGCAAAGGCAGGGCATCCCGGAGGATCGCTTTCGGCGGCGGATGTCTATACGTTTTTGTATTTTGAGGAAATGAATATTAATCCTGATAACCCGAAGGATCCGGACAGGGACCGTTTCGTACTGTCAAAGGGGCATACGGCGCCCGGCTACTATTCTGCGCTTGCAAACCGCGGTTTTTTCCCGGTTGATGATCTGCTCACGCTGCGCAAGCTCGGTTCTTATTTACAGGGACATCCCGATATGAAGCATATTCCCGGCGTGGATATGAGCAGCGGTTCGCTCGGACAGGGTATTTCCGCGGCGGTCGGCATGGCGCTTGCGGGCAAGATGGATCACAAGGACTATCGTGTATACACGCTGCTCGGCGACGGCGAGATTCAGGAGGGACAGGTCTGGGAGGCTTCCATGTTTGCGGGAGCAAGAAATTTAGACAATCTCTGCGTGATCGTGGATAATAACGGACTGCAGATCGACGGAAAGATCGAGGACGTCTGCTCGCCGTATCCGATCGACAAGAAATTCGAGGCGTTCAATTTCCATGTGATCAATGCGGACGCACATAATTTTGATGAGCTGCGCGCGGCATTTGCCGAGGCAAAGACTGTGAAGGATAAGCCGACCGCAATCATTGTGCACAGCGTAAAGGGCAAGGGCGTATCGTTTATGGAGAACAACGCCGGCTGGCACGGAAAAGCGCCGAACGACGAGGAGTTTGCGGTGGCGATGGCGGATTTGGAGAAGATTGACGCCGAATTAGAGAAAGCAGGTGAAGCATAATGGCAGATGTGAAAAAAATAGCAACGAGAGAGAGTTATGGAAACGCACTTGCAGAGGTCGGAAAAGACTATCCGAATCTTGTTGTCTTAGATGCCGATCTTGCGGGAGCAACAAAAACGAGTACGTTTCAGAAGGCATTTCCCGACCGTCATATCGACTGCGGGATTGCCGAGTGTAATATGGTAGGAATTGCGGCGGGACTTTCCACGACGGGCAAGATTCCGTTTGTCAGCTCCTTTGCGATGTTTGCGGCGGGGCGCGCGTTTGAGCAGGTGCGCAATTCCGTCGGATATCCGCACTTAAATGTCAAGATCGGGGCGACGCATGCGGGCATTACCGTCGGCGAGGATGGCGCGAGCCACCAGTGCAACGAGGATCTTGCCCTGATGCGGACGATTCCGGGAATGGTCGTAATGTGTCCCTCCGACGACGTGGAGGCAAAAGCGGCTGTCCGCGCAGCGGTAGAGCATGAAGGACCTGTTTATTTACGGTTCGGCAGAAGTGCGGTGCCGGTCATCAACGACAGACCGGAATATTCTTTTAAGATCGGAAAGGGAGAGGTGCTCCGCGAGGGAACGGATGTGACGATCGTTGCGACCGGAATCTGCGTAGCGACGGCGTTAGAGGCTGCCGAAAAGCTTGCCGCGGACGGCGTGAGCGCCGAGGTCATCAATATCTGTACGATCAAGCCGCTTGACGAAGAACTGATCATTGCAAGTGCAAAAAAGACGGGCAAGGTCGTGACGGCGGAGGAGCATTCCGTGATCGGCGGATTGGGAAGTGCTGTGTGCGATGCGCTTTGCAAGTCTGCGCCGACACCGGTATGTAAGATCGGTATGCAGGATGTGTTCGGCGAGTCCGGCGCTGCGAACGCGCTCGTTGAGAAATACGGTCTGGACGGCGAGGGTATTTACAGACAGGTGAAGGAATTTCTTGGATAATAAAGAGTCGCGCTACGCGTCATTCTTTTGGGTTTTGAGCCATGAAATGTTATGGTTACGAGATTCCGGTCCATAAAAAGGAGGCTGTAAAAAACAGCCTCCTTTTTATGCCTGTATTTTTGAAAGAAGCGCCTCTTGCAGCACTTGAGAGAAATTGATATTCCTGGCAATAGCTGCTTCATTCAACCATTCAGGGATGCTTAGCGTTTTCTTAACCGCACGGGAATTTGTGCGCTTTTTATATGCAATCATATCAAATTCAATCACAACCAGGAATGCATCCGGTTCCGGATTGATTGCCGACGGAGCAGAGATTGTAGGAAGCGGTTGTTGTTGTTTTTCACGGTCGGTCAGTGCCAGCCCAAGCGCTTCTACAGCCATCTCATAAGCCTGATTCATATCATCACCTTGCGTAAGACATTCCGGTATATCAGGGAAAGAAACCCAAAAACCGCCTTCCTCTGCCTCGTGAAATAATGCGGGATAAAATAATTTTTTCATATAGCGCCTCCGTTTTTTTAGGGTGATGGGACTATTTTAGTCCGGCCTGCTTTAATATAGCCTGTTCAAGTCCTGTTTTTAGACTAGTGCTATGATAAGGAACAATGGTTTGGCGTCCGGTAATATCATTTATCATCTCTCGTGGTGTCATTGGCATCTTTTGTTTTCCTCTCCTTATCATATTTGTACCTATTATAACACGTAATGTAACGTATAGCAATAAGATACGCATGATTACGTGTTAATGTCTCACGCCCTTGTTGATCCTCTCACCGTGATGGAAGGAAGCGTACAGTAAAATTGTATTTGCAGATTTGGTTTTTTCATCTTGTTTAAGATCAGTTTTCCCGCCTGAATCCCCATATCGTACACGTCGATGTTAACGACGGTCAGCTTGGGTTCCAAAATTTGGGAAAAAGGATAATCATCAAAAGTCAGGATTCCCATATCCTCGGGAATCCTGAGCCGATTCTCTTTGAGCGCATTGACGCAGCCGTATGCAATATAGTTGTTGGCGCAGATAATGGCATCAGGCAGATTCGGACTTTGCAGAAGCTGCTCCGTCATCCGGAATCCGCTGTCACAATCTGATTCCCCGTATTGCAGATGATGCTTCGGAACGATCACATCATACTCTTTGAGCACGGACAGGACGCCAGTCAGCCGATGTGCCGAAATTTTGTCCTCATCCGTTCCGCCGATAAAAGCCAATGATTGATATCCGCGCTGTAAAAGAAAATTCGCCGCCATCTCACCGGCGAGTTTATTATCAATATCCAGCCAACAGAAATGACTGGTAAAGCTGGGCTGTCCCAGCACGATATGCGGGATTTCTTTTTGATTGATGAGATCGTCGAGCTGTCTGGAAATGACAGATGCGTGAATCACCACACCGTCCACGATTTTGCTGTCAAAGAGTTCACGCACAAATTCCGGAGCCTCGGCGGGCGTCGTATTTTTGACACCGAGCAGATAGCCCTTGTTTCCGAGCATGTGTTCTAACCCCGATAGGATCTCAAACATGTGGGGATTGGAAAATCCGGCATTTTCGCCCAGCGTTGTGAGAAACAGGACTTGTTTTGTGCTCTGCTTCGCGAAATTCCTTGCGCGCAGGTTCGGATAATAATGTAATTCTTCCATTGCTTTTCGCACAGTCTCCACCGTGTTCTGAGAAATGGAGTAAGAACCGTTCATTACCTTGGAGACCGTCGCTGTGGACACACCTGCCCGTTTTGCGACATCTTTGATCGTAGCAGCCATCCGATGCTCCGCCTTTCTGAGTTATAAAAATATCCGATCATCGTTTTCAGGTTCCATAAAATAATGCCCATCCCATAGGAGCAAGCTCCCGCCCCATAAGCCCTTCCTGCCACAATATCCGTTCTGCGCCGTCAAAATCCGGCAGGCGGGCGGCAGTCTCACTTACATTCATTGCAATAATGATCGTATCAGAATCTGTCTCCCTTGCATAGAGGTACAGGCTGCTTCCACGTTCGGCGTGTACGGTCCGATATTCGCCCTGCCGGAGCGCCGTGTGATCCCTGCGCATCCAGATTGCTTTTTTGAAAAAAGAAAACAGTTCGTCTTCTTTTTTATCCCATTTCATCGGCGCACGGTATTCCTCCTCCAAGATTCCGCTGATTCCCTTCTCGTCCCCATAAAAAACGGAAGGAATTCCCGGAAACGTCATCTGGAACAGTACCGCAAGCTTATACCGCCGCTCGTCGCCGCCGCACAGGGACAGAAAACGGCTCACATCATGGCTGTCCAGAAGATTTAACTGCGCGTATACGCTCTGCCGCCGATACCGCATCCTCATATGCGTCACTCTGCCGTCAAACTCGTAGGCATCAATGCTTCCCTCTGCAAAAAAACGACGGCAATGCTTTCTGAAATCATAATTCATCGTGGAGTCAAATTTTTTGCCGTCAAGCCAGTGGCGTGCTGTTTCCCAAACCTCCCCGATCAGAATGGCGTCGGGATTGACTTCCTTTGCCGCACGATAAAAACTTTCCCAAAATTCATCATTGATCTCGCTTGCGACATCGAGCCGCCAGCCATCGATTCCGTATTCCTTCAGCCAGTGCCTGCATACCCCGCAGAAATAGTCGCGTACCTCGGGATTTTGGGTATTGAGCTTGGGCATCATCCGTTCATAGCCGAAACATTCATAGCTCGGATAAATATCGCCGTTCTCGGGTCTGATGACCGGAAATTCCAGACGGTAGAACCAGTCCTTATAGCGGGAGGATGCGCCGTTAGTTACCACATCGTCAAACGCAAAAAAATGCCAGCCGCAATGGTTAAAAACGCCGTCGATGATGACCTTTATTCCGTTTTCGTGACAGATTGCCACCATGTCCTTAAATTCTTCGTCCGTCCCAAAGCAGGGATCAATGTGAAAATAATCTAACAGATCATATTTATGATATTCTCCCGCCGCAAAGATCGGATTCACGTAAATGGCGTTAAAGCCAAGAGCTTTCAGATAGGAAACATTTTCTGCAATACCCCTGACCGTGCCGCCCAATTTTCCCTTGACGGTCTCGCCGAGAAATTCTTTTTCTACCGGTTCGCCGGAAAGATATGCCCTGCCCGTTGCAAAGCTGTCCGGAAAGATATTGTAGATAATCGCGTCCTTTGCCCATGCGGGCGGGCGCACAATGTCCGCCCGGTGATTGTAGGGAAGCTGATAGTATTCCGAGCGGTCGTCTACGCACTCCTCCATAAAGCAGTCTCCGTAGTACAGCACCCGCTCTGTCTTAGAGATCAGTTCAAAATAATAATTAATCCTCTGATAGGGATGTGCGAGTGTCACCTCGTAATAATCGAAATATTCATCCGAAGCGCATACATGCATTTCCTGTTCCGTAAAAATGACGGGCGTCTGCCTGCATGACCGGTCTCCGAAGTGCAGAACGCACCGCGTAAGATCGCCCCTGCCGCATCGAAGCCGGATCGTCACATGTTCCTCATCCACCCCATATGCATATTCCGACATCGGAATATGTAAAACCGCACTCCTGTTCATATTGTCTCTCCTTGTGTTTTACTTATAGAAAATTTCGAAGTGCCAGAAGAATCGCTATGCGATTCTTCGAAAGAACGCAAAAGAATGTTTCACATTCTTTGCGTTCTTTTTTACCCCTTTACCCCGCCTGAGGTCAGTCCCGACGTCATATTTTTCTGCAAGGCGAAAAAGATGACCAATATCGGCAGGGATACCAAAAGCGAGGCCGCCGAAAATACGGGCCAGCTTCCGCTTGTTTCGTTTGCCTGCAGCGAGTATAAACCTGCCGCCAGTGTGTAGGTACTTTCTCCGGTCATAAAGTTGATGGAAAAAATATACTCGTTCCACACATAGATCAGGACCATCATTGCCGTGACCGCGATCGTCGGCTTTGCAAGAGGCAGGATGATGCGCAGTACGATCCGCAGCGGTCCTGCGCCGTCAATTTTTGCCGCCTCCTCAAGCTCAACAGGGATTGTGTCAAAATAACCCTTCATATTCCACAGTGCAAACACCGCCATCGTTCCAGTATACACGATGATCAGTCCGGTTCTTGTGTTGATCAGCCCCATCGGACTCAAAAGCTTGTATAGCGCCGTCATGGACAACAGCGAGGGAAACGCATACAGCAGGATCAATAATTGCAGGATCGCTTTCCTTCCGGGAAATCTTCTTCTGGAGAAAATATACGCTGCCGGAATGCCCGTGCCCAGCGCGATCACAACCGTGGAGACGGCGAGTATCATGCTGTTCCTGAACCAGAGAACGACCGGCTCCTCCGTAAATACCCGGCGATAATTTGCAATCGTCACCCTTCGCGGGATAAAAGAAAAATCAGAGCCGAGCAGACTGTTCTGTTCGTTGATCGAGACGGAAAATGCATACAGGATCGGAATGAACGTTACAAAGCATACAAGGATCAGGATCAGATTCACGAGCGTCAGCTTTAATCGTTGTTTTCCTTTTCGATGCATGTTAAGATTCCTCCTTTGGCTTCATGTTAATGACATAAGAGAACAGGATCAGGATGACGAAAATAATCATGGATACCGCTGAGCTGTAACCGTAATTGTTGGTGATGAAGGCGTTCTCGTATGCGTAAGTCAAAATCGTATGGATATGGGCGCCCGTCTTTGCGCCTGCCTGCTGGGTTAAAAGATAAATGACATCAAACTGCTTAAAGGTCGTAAATATCGTGATCACGACTGACGGTGCGATGATCGGCCGGATTGCCGGAATCGTGATATACCGCGTCCGCTGCAGCCACCCTGCGCCGTCTAAGAGGGCGCTCTCATAATAGCTTTGATCAACGCTCTGCAGGGCGCCGTCGATGATCGTGATCATAAAGGGCAGTGCGAGCCACAGATTGACGATCGTACAGCAGACAAATGCCGAAATGTCGTTTGCCAGCCATCTGACGGGGGAGAAACCAAGTTTTTCCATCCACTGGTTCAATAAGCCGAACTGGGAATTGAACATACCTGTTTTCCACAGCAGGATGGATACATAGCCAGGCATCGCCCACGGAACGATCAACAGCGTCCGGTAACAGTTGCGCAGTCGTAAGCCCTTTGTGTTCAAGAGGTTTGCCAGCAGGTAGGCGATGACAAGCTGTAAGATCATATTTGCCACCGTCCAAACGACCGTTAAGAGAAGCGCTGAGAGAAAACCACTGTCAAACACGAGCAGCGCTTCCCGATAGTTGCGAAGCCCGATCACATCATAGGTAAACCAATGGTACACATTCATGTTCGTCAGTGAGATATATCCTGTATAAAGGATGGGGAATATGACGATCAGGCAGATCAGGATCAGGGAGGGCGCCGACCATAAATAAGAGATCAGCGTTCCGTATTTTTTTCTTGTGTTTGCTTTTTTCATATGATACCTCACTGCATCTTCCGGATGAGATCCTCCGCCTTTTTCTGTGCGTCCTCGCAGCTTGCGGTGACATCCTGACCGCTCATATTAATGTTGACCAACAGATCGGCGACGACCGTCCACATAATATCCATTTCCGGGCGGTTGGGCATCGGAATCGTATGCTCCGCCGTTTCCCGCATTGCCATCACCACATCGTCAGCGGTGACGTCTTCATTTTCGTAGCAGGCCTCTACTGCGGGCGCGCAGCCGCTCACTTTCGCGAGCGCAATGCCGACCTCCGGATCCATCAGTGCCTCCAAAATGCGTGTTACCGCTTCTGTTTTGTTTTCCGCTGCGTAACGCAACACCTGTACGCCCTGCACACCCATATAGGGGGAGATCGGAAGAGAAGTCTCATCGATGACAGGCATGGGAGCAATCCCTAAGTCCATTCCTGCCGCCCGTGCGGATGATACCAGCCATGGCCCGCCGATCGTTGCGTGGGCCTTGCCCTCCTGAAAAAGCGTATTGACCGTTGCATATTCACTTTCTCCGGGCATCCATTCCACAAATTTTTTGTGATACTCCATGGCCGCGATCGTCTCCGGTAAATGTAAACCCACATCCCCGTTTTCGTTTAAGATATAGCCGCCAAAGCCGTGAATCCAGCCCGCGCTATAGTATGCGGTGCTGTGCTGTTCCACAAAGCCGTAATGCCCGCCCCGTGTTTTCTGTTCCATATAGGCATATAATTCCTCCGTCGTCTCCGGCACCTGATCGTCCGCCATATACAGGCGGTTATACATAAAAAGTAATGTCTCAAAGTAGATCGGAAGCTGATACAGCTCTCCCTGGTAGGTTGCCGCGTCCAGCGTCATTCCCACATAAGAAGAAGCTAATGTCTCACGGTCGATCAGATCGGTGATCGGCGCAAGGATTCCCATTTCCGCATAAACGCCGATCTTGTCATGGGCAAAAAAGTACATATCCGGCGCAGCGTTCGGATCATTTCCGACCATCTTTAACGCTTCCGTCAGATTGCTCTTATATTCAAGCTGCACGACAACGTCGGGCACGAGTCGTTCCAGTTCGGCAAGCAGCGCGGATGAAACGGCATCTTCCTTGTCATGCCAGATCACAATGGTATTTTTCTCTTCCTCTGTCAAAGCCTTGCCATGCGCGCCGCAGCCGCACAACAGTCCGATCGACAGGGTGAGGGATAATAGTAGTGAAAGAATTTTTTTCATGCTCATACCTCTTGTGCATGGCAGGCTGCGCCTGCCATGCATGTTTTTGCGATAGGAAACTATTTCTTTTTCTTATTCTTTGTGATCACACCGGCAATGACTGCGACGATAGCGACACAGACGACCGCGATCAGTGCGATGATTCCCGCGCTTACGCCCGATTTTTCCGTATCCGGTGCAGGGGTGCTTTCGGTCTGTCCGTTATCGCCGTCTGTGTTCGGCGCATTGGTCTGTCCGGCATCATTCGCCGCATCCGGTGCGGATTCGTTCTCGCCGTTTCCGGTTTCTGCTGTCTGCGCATCATCCGCGCTGTCTGTTCCCTCCGGTTTTTCGTAATACATCTCATATTCTTCGGGGCCGTTCACGACGAGCCAGATATCTTTGCCGGTTTCCACTGAGATATCCACCGTCTGTACGCTTCCTTCATTGCCGTTGACAATCACGGAATTCACCCATCCGGGAACGGATAAGGTCAGCCAGCCGTCCCCGCCTTCGGCGAAAGGTTCGCCCGGCCAGGATGCAAATACATTTGTGCCGTCGGGAGCCGACCATGCCCATAAGCAGGGAGCGCTCCAGTCCGCAGGTGCTTTGACATATACGTTTACGTCCGGTGCACTCACGGCGTTCGGATCATCATAGGTAAAATCATAACTGCCGTCGTCTGCGATCGTGATCCACAATTCGGCGGGGTCGATCGAAATATCCTCTGTCTGAACGGAACCGTCATTCGCATTGACGATGATGGAATTGATCCAGACAGGCGCTTTTCCGGTATACCAGCCGTCGTCGCCCTGCTTCAATACCGATCCCGGCCATGCAGCAAACGCATTTGTGCCGTCGGGAGCTGACCATGCCCACAGACAGGGATTCTCCCAGTCATCCGGAACCGTTGCGTGAATGAGGAACTTCTCCACATATTCCGGAATGTCGCCATCCGTCAGCGCGTCGTAGGAAACCGATGCATTTTCAGCGTCCTCTACGGTGATCCACACATTGCCGCCTTCTAACACCAGTTCGCCTGTCTGCACGCTTCCCTCATTGGCGTTGATGATCACATGATTTGCCCAGGAAGGAATGTGGATGTAATACCAGCCCTCGTTGTCCTCATATACTTCTGTCTCGCCGCCGGGCCATGCGGCAAAGGCATTATTGCCGTCCTCGTCCCATGCCCACACGCAGGGATCGCTCCAATCTCCGGGTACCTGCACGAAAACAACTTCTCTTTCTTCTTCCGCCCTTACCTGTACAGGCGAAAAGAGCATAAACGCCATCGCGGTCAAAAACAAAAATGACGCGATCTTTTTCATGACTTTCATAATAATCCTCCTTTTCAGTTGATGACTTTCTGTTTACAAGGAAAGCATATCATTGCGGTTTTGTTACGGCAATTCCCAATTGGGTAACCGGTTTCTTTGATTTTTGCACTATTTTCACAAGAATAAACCGCGAATATTTGTCTAAAACCAATAATTTTATGGGCATTTTTACTAAATGAGAAAAACTTTGTGAAAAATTCACAAAGAAGTTTCCTTCTGTTTCCGAAAAAATAAAGAGGAATCGGAAGCAAAGGCGCCGTGTGACTTCCGCGGGGATTCGGCGGCGGAATGACTTGACAGAAGCAATTGTGAAAGTATATGATAAAAAAGAGCTCGCGTTCAGCAAACTCTATAGAGAGGTGCATCATGAGAGTGTTTTTAACAAGCTTCCCGGGCGGATTCTATCAGGATAAGGTCGGCGTGCGCATTCCATGTGAGTTGGATAATTCCAATGAATTTGTTACGAATCTGAAAAAATATTGGCCGAATGAAGCGAGAGGATTGATCATTGCAGCGGCTCCTGATGACGCAGTGAAAAATGACAGTTTAAAGAGTCAGATTCCCGAGTCATTCTGGCTGTCCGGACTGCCGTTTCGGAATTTGGAGGTCTGCGATGCGCGAAACGAAAGTCAGATACGGCGTCTTGTAGCTGACAGCAATGTCATTATTTTGGCGGGAGGGCATGTGCCGACGCAAAATCAGTTTTTCTGGCGCATTCATTTAAAGGAGCTCCTGCATGAGTATATGGGCATGATCATCGGCATCTCCGCCGGAAGCATGAACAGCGCAAGCATAGTCTATGCGCAGCCGGAGGAGGAGGGCGAGGCGGTCGATCCGCATTATGAGCGCTACTTAGACGGGCTGGGACTGACCGATGTCCGAATCCTGCCGCATTATCAGTATAATAGGGGATTGAAGCTGGACGGAAAACGGATATTTGAGGATATATGCATTCCTGACAGTCATGTCAGATCGTTTTATGCGCTGGTGGACGGCTCCTACCTTTTCGTTGATAAGGACGGAAGCACAACGCTGTATGGCGAGGCTTATCTGTTGGAGGACGGCTTCGAGAAGAAGGTCTGTGAACGTGACCAAAAGATCAGGATATTAGGATAAGGAAGCAATAAAAAGGAGGGCGTCGGCTGACACCCTCTTTTATCTTATTTAGGAAACTTCTAAATCCCGGAAGAATCGCGTAAGCGATTCTTCGAAAGAACGCGCAGCGTTCTTTTTTTACGGCTCTAATAACGCCAGCAGCTCATAGACGCGGGCTTTTGTCAGATCTGCCGCTACCGTGTTTGTGATAAGCGGATAAAGCGAGCCTCCCTCAACCTCAGCGCCTGCCTCTTGTACGGCCTGTTCTTTTTCGGCGATCCATTTTAGCTGCTCGTCGGTGAGTGCACGCATGGTATCGGCGTCGTTCACCCGCTTTAAGGATTTCCAAATAATATTTAACATGGAATCCCATAACTTATATAATTCTCCCGATTTGACATTGAGATCTCCCTGAGAGAGCGTGACGTCATTTACGAGGGCATCCTCTATTGCCGCTGCCTGTTCCTCAATATATTCGACATTATATTTTAAGCTCTCCCATTCGGAATAGCTTGAAAAACCTTCGGCCTCCGCTTCATTATATAAGCCGTAAAAAGGAAGCTCCGTATCCGTCGTGTTTTCCAGATAGTAGTAGCCGACCCACGAACGATAACCCTCAGGAAGCTCGGCGAGCGGTGCGCCCGGCAGATAGATCAATAGCGTTTCGGCCCCGTCCAAACCATAGGGAGTGGTGTAGTAATATAAAACGCCGTCCTTGGTTTCACTTGTGTCCGGTTCTTTGGCATAGCTGATTGACAAGATCTGCATGGAGTAGGTATAGTCATTTACTTTTACCGGCTGCGAAAATTGTCCGTCGAAGGTGCAATGATATGCTGTCCCGTTCGGATGACTTTCGTCATAAGAACCCATATCACTGTCAAGATATTCTCCGGCAAACGTTCCGTCAGAATGAATGGACAACTGCGTCGCCCATGCGCCCGCGCCGCTTGCAAACTCAAAGGTTAAATTCTTAAAGTCAGTAAACGGTAATGCAGCACTGTCTAAAGCCGGTTCACCCGTATCCGACGTGTCGGAGCCTGTCCCGTCCGAATCCGCAATACTCGTACCGCTTTCATTTACGCCGGCGTCATTCGTATTCGCATGATCGGCGTTCCCATGATCCGCCTCCTGGTCATCATCTTCTTCAATAATAATGGGAATGTCGGTGGTCCCGGGGCTTACTGTTTCCTTATTTCCGCAGCCGCAGACACAAAGCACCATACATCCGGCAGTCATCAGGGCGATCATCTTTTTTCTCATGTTTGCATTTCCCTTCTTTATAAAAATATATATCCTGTTTGAATCTGTTTATATAGACGTTCGGTAACGGTGGGAAGTTTCATGGAAAAAAAGATTTTAAAATAACTTAAAAAAAGATAGAAAATAAGAATTGACAAGAGTGTCTATTGATGATAGACTCAAAGTGTCTATTGAAGATAGACAAAACGCATGATACATATTTTTCGTGTTTTAAGCCGTGGGAATTCATAAGGTGTGCTGCGAATGACGAAATGATCTGATGATATGGCTGACAGGAGGAGACGGAAATGACGGATTATAAGCTGGGGGCGGTAGAGTCGAAGTTTGCGGATATTGTGTGGGAGCATGAACCGTTATCGACCGGAGAGCTGGTGAAGCTGTGCAGTGAGGAGCTAAAGTGGAAACGGACAACGACCTATACGGTGTTAAAAAAGCTGAGTGAGCACGGATTTTTTCAGATGGAAAATAAGACAGTAACGGCGTTGATCTCAAAAGAGAATTATTATGGTTCACAGAGTGAACGGTTTGTGCGTGAGACCTTTGACGGTTCCCTGCCTGCTTTCATTGCTGCATTTACAAAGCGGAAGGCACTGAGCGAGGAGGAGATCGCCGAGATTCGCAGAATGATTGATGGGGAGGGGGAGAAATGACGATGGGGACGATTCTTTTGCGAGTTGTAAATATGAGTATCACGGCAAGCTGGCTGATGGCAGCCGTGATCGTTCTTCGTCTATTATTGAAGAAAGCACCGAAGTGGCTCATTTGTATGCTTTGGGTGTTTGTCGCCATTCGTCTTGTGTGTCCGTTTTCGGTGGAGAGTATGTGGAGTCTGGTGCCGAGTGCGCAACCGGTGAGTGAGCGGAGAATGCCTGTGCGGGATACGCCGCAGAACGCGCCGGTGTTTCGTACGGACATGAATGAAACGGAAGACGGGAACGCGTATGCTGTGGGGAGCGGAACGAATGAGATGGTATCAAACACCATGGGAGCGGGCGGTACACAAAGCAACCGGCTGACGGGAACAAAAGATGCGGCGACCCATACGGATTTGCTTGGCGTTGTCTGGATCTGCGGCGTGGCAGGGCTGCTTTTTTACGGTTTGATGAGCTATGCGAGGCTGCATAAGCGTACGGCTGTTTCCGCTGTGGTGGAGGGGCGGATATGGCAGTGCGACGAGATCCGGACGCCCTTTATTTTAGGATTCATTCGGCCGCGAATCTATCTGCCGTCCGATCTGGACGCGGTGCAGGCAGAGTATGTGATCGCTCATGAGAGAACGCACTTGAAAAGGCGCGATCACTGGTGGAAGCCGCTTGGCTTTTTTATCCTGTCGATTCACTGGTTCAATCCGCTGTGCTGGGTTTCTTATATCCTGTTCTGTCGCGATATTGAGCTGGCGTGCGACGAAAGCGTGATACGGTCGGGGGATGAACAATATAAAAAATCTTATGCCGAAGCACTGCTTGCGTGCAGTATCGGATCGAAAACGATCACGGTATGTCCGTTGGCGTTTGGCGAGACGAGCGTAAAGGAACGCGTGCGGAATATCATGAATTATAAAAAACCGGCTTTTTGGGTCGTACTGGTCACAACAGCCGCATGTATTGCCGTGGCAGTCTGCTTTCTGACCAACCCGCAGAAAAAAGGAGAACTTCAGATAGGGCTGCAGGAGGATACAGATCAGCAAAACAGGCTGGAGGTTCAGGCACAGCAGGGAGGAAACGGACATAGCGCGAATAATGTCGAGGGAGCGGGCGCGAATGGTGAGGACAGTCCGAAGGACGCGATGGGGGCGGACGCGGATAATGCAAATAGTCGGTTGGACAGCGCTGGGACAGAGACGGCGAACGGAGATGAAACGCAGGATCGCGCTGCGCATGATGTACCGGATGTCGTCTGGGAGCAGGCGAAACAGTATGTGCAGGCGGCATTTGACCGGACAAAGGAGGACTACGAGCAAGGTATCGGTCTGGATAATACGTATACGGAATGGCGGATTGAGAATCTGGAGTATTGCTATACCTACGTTTGGAGTGTAGATAAGATTTATCAGGTTTATCGTCTGAACTATGAATTTTTGGCAGAATCGCCAAAGGACATTGTACTCGCAGGAGGAATGTCCATGTCCGATGACGGGTGGGTCGTGCCCGAATCGCCGAACAGCAATTATCTGGTTTTTGCCAAAACGGAAGCTGGACTGTTATATTTTTGCGGCATGTATGAGAACGACTGCGAGCCCGGAGATGAGGTGTTTACCTGGGACCTGCTTCGTTATTGTAATGAGATCGGTCTGTTCGACGAAAGCGAGGGCTCGAATCCGGACGGAGAAGAACTGCTCAGGCGGTTTATGGAGGTGGATATTGCGGAGCTGCATGCCGTTCCGTATACGCAGAATATTGTGGGCGACGATGCGGGAGCCGGAGTGGATGTCACGAGGGCGGACGGTTCGACATGTCGTGCGGAAATTCTGTGTATCGGCGAACTGCCCGATCAGGGAATCCGGCTGTATGGCTATAACGACGAGACGTATCGGAGGCGGGGGGTTGCGGTTGAGATCGGCGATGACATTTCTTATTTTGACTGGGAGTATATGACGCCGAGGATACAATTCCTGAAATTATATTGGAATGAGCGGGCGCAGCAGCTTCAGATCACGCTTCCTGTCTATGCGGGAACGTCCTTTGCGGCGGAAAAGCTGATCGTTCTGCAATATAATGGGAAAGGCGTTTTAGAGGCGAATGAGTTCGCACTTGACGAGTTTTCCGCACTGATCAGCGCAGTTCTTGACTATCAATTTGACGAGGAGAGCGGGAGGCTGACGCTAATCGACCGGCGGACAGGGCGGGAGGTAGGTACGGCCATGCTTCCGGGGGAAACGGTATATGGAATTGAGGGCGGCGATATTTCGGAGTTTTTGCTCGGAGATACGATCCGGCTGCGCGTGACGCCGGGGTATCTGACGGATGCCGCCGAACCACAGTATGACGGGATGCCGATATTGGAGTTTGAGGTGGACATCATGGAGATGCAGGGAAACAGACTGTCGTTTTTGCTCGGAGGGCTGCGCTGAAGGGGTTGTTCGAAAGGCATTTCAAAAATTGAATAAGACAAAAATGGCATAACAGGGATTGACAAAGAGGTCTATATGTTATAAACTAACGAAAAAGGTTTATAATATATAGACCTCAAATTATGCCCGGGTTACTGATGAAATCCATGTTTCTTTAGAGCTATGGCAGAGGAAAGGGAGGATAACCGGAATGAAAAAAGAATATCGCTTAACGGAGGCGGAGACGGAGTTTGCGGAATTGATCTGGGCGAATGAGCCTGTTTCCTCAACAGCGCTCGTACATCTGTGCGCGGAAGCGTTTGCATGGAAAAAATCGACAACGTATACCATGTTGAAAAATTTATGTGAAAAAGGGGTATTCCAAAATGAAAATGCGACAGTGTCATCCGTTATGAAGAAGGAGGATTTTTACGGAAAGCAGAGCCGTGAATACGTCAACGAAGTGTTTGGCGGTTCTCTGCCGCGTTTTCTGACCGCTTTTTGCGGGGGGAGGAAGCTGACCGCCGCAGAGGTTGCAGAGATGCGGCGGCTGATCGATGAAGCGGATGTTTGACGGATGGGGAGGTGACAGAGATGGGAGAATGTTTTGGAGTGATCGTTCGGATGAGTCTGACGGCATCGTTTGTTATTGCGGCGGTATTTTTGATCCGACTGCTGCTGATGCATGCGCCGAGGCGGTATTCATATGTGCTGTGGGTGGTCGTGCTGATTCGCCTGATCTGTCCGGCGGTACCCGAGACTCGTTTCGGATTGGTTCCTGATATGGCGCGGATATTCGGAGAGCGGCAGGTCGCGGGAGAACAGACACAGGATGGGCAGGCGCAGGATGCGTTTCCTGCCGCAGGCGGTGTGTGGACAACGGACAAAGATGCGGAGAATGGAACGCAGCTTGCGGATGTGCAGAAAGTGATCATTGTACCGGACATTACAGGCGTTTCGATCGGTGGTGCCGGAGAATGGAATCCGCTTTCGGAAGGGCAGGAGAACGCGGCGGATATACGGGACCATTCGGGCTCCGGTCAGGGATTGTGGTGGGTATCGGATGCGGCATTCCATACCGTTGTCCGGTGCTGGCTGTGCGGCTGCCTGATTTTTATAGGCTATGGGATCATGAGCTATCTTCGACTAACATATCGGCTGCATAAAAAAGAATTGAGAGAGATCCATATGGAAACGGAGACGGGCAGGGAAACAAGGGGCGCGTTCACGGCGCTGCGGCGCAGGCGTGTCCGGCTCGTGGAGGATTCCGAAATCGGAGCGCCGTTTACCGTGGGAATCTTCCGTCCGGTCATCTGCCTGCCGGAAGGACTGCTTCCCTTTCAGAGAGAGATGGTGCTCGCACATGAAAACATGCATATCCGCAGGCAGGATAATCTGTTGAAGCTGCTCGCGTATGTCGTGCGCTGTGTGCATTGGTTCAATCCGCTTGTGTGGCTTGCATTCCGCTATTTTGAGGAGGATATGGAGGCCTCCTGCGATGAGGCGGTCTTAAGGGAACTCGGCTATGAACGGCGAAAGGAGTATGCCAAAACGCTGCTTGCGCTGTCGGAGTGCGGGCGGGATGCCGGCGGATTTTATCCGGTGTCGTTTGGCGGGAAGAATGCGAAGGGGCGGATCCGCAACGTTCTTTCCGTGAAAAAAGCAAGAACATGGGTCGTGCTGGCGTCGGCATTGGTCGTGGTTGTGGCGGCGGCCGTACTCCTGGTCAATCGGAAACCGGCGCAGGAGGCGCAGAATTCTGGGGATGACCGCTTGACTTCCGAAGCAGGGGAAGGGGCGCAGGATAACCTGAATGAGGAGGATGGCCAAGTAGAACCCGGTACGCAGGG
>CAMWSU010000059.1 GCA_947176965.1 uncultured Lachnospiraceae bacterium
CCGTCTCGATCATGCACTCGCCCTCCGTAAGCGTGGTATCCTGCACGACCTCCACGGACGTATTCGAGCCTGCGGCCGCTGCCTCAAGCTGCTTTTTCTGCATATTCACTGCCGCGTAGTCCTCCTTGGATACATGGACGAAAAACTCCCTGTTCCCCTCCACGTTACGGATGACGTTTTCCGCAAGATACAAAAGAACCTGCTTATCCGACATCATATTGACTTTGAAGATGTGTTCATAAATACCTGTGAGCTTTTCGATGAAGAGCGGCTCTAGCTCACTCAGCTTCTGCTCATAATCCGACGCCATCTGCCGCTGCGTCTCCGCCAACTCCTCTTTGATCTGCTCCACCTGATGCATGCCCTCACGATAGCCTGCATCATATCCCTCGCGTTTTGCCTCAGCAAGCGCCGTCTCCCGCTGCTGCTCGATCTGTCTTGCAGCATCCTGCTGCATCTGTTCAATCTCCTCGCGCGCCTCGGCAAGCAGCTCCTCCGGAGACGGACCGCTGTCCTCCTTGATCAGTTCGATCGGCTCCGCCTGAATACCCGGCTTAAAACCACCCCCGCCCTCCGGCGGTGTCTCTCCGAACAGTCCCGATAGACCGTCATCCTCCGTTTCCGACATTCCCGGATCTATATAGTTTCCCGGATCTGCTGTATAGAATGCGTCACCCGATAAGGCCTCCAGTTTTTGCGCGACGAGCGCATTGGTATCGATCACAATTTTTTCTTCATCCTGCACAACCGTCAGGTTTGATTTGATCAGACTGCTATACAATGATCTCGTCACCTCCGCCTCTGGAGATTACGATTTCAGCAGAATCCTCAAGTTTTCTGATAATGTTGACAATCTTCTGCTGTGCTTCTTCCACGTCCTTCATACGGACAGGACCCATAAATTCCATATCCTCTTTGATCATTGCCGCCAAGCGCTTGGAAAGGTTGCCAAAAATCGCATTCTGCACCTCTTCATTCGCACCCTTTAAGGCGATTGCAAGATCGCTGTTCTCCACCTCACGCAGCACACGCTGGATTGCGCGGTCGTCAAGCAGCAGAATATCCTCGAATACGAACATCTTCTTTCTGATCTCGTCCGCCAGTTCGGGATCTTCGATCTCCAAGGTTTCCATGATATGCTTTTCTGTTCCGCGGTCTACCGTATTCAAGATCTCTACGACTGCATCGACGCCGCCGATGATCGTGTAATCCTGATTTACCAGACTTGCCAGCTTTGATTCCAGCACTTTTTCCACTTCCTTAATGACGTCAGGACTCGTTCTGTCCATCACCGCAATACGCTTTGCGACGTCAGATTGTCTGTCAGGCGGCAGCGCCGACACGATCAGTGCAGCCTGCTGAGCCGACAAATAGGACAAAATCAACGCAATGGTCTGCGGATGTTCGTCCTGAATAAAGTTCAGTAATTGAGATGCGTCCGTCTTGCGTACAAACTCGAACGGTTTTACCTGTAAGGAAGCCGTCAGTTTTCCGATCACATCCATTGCCTTGTCGCTGCCGAGCGCCTTCTCCAACAGTTCCTTCGCATAGGTAATACCACCCTCCGCGATATACTGCTGTGCCAGACAGAGATCGTAAAATTCCGTAACGACCTCCTCCTTGACCTGCGGAGTGATACTCCTCGTGTTTGCGATCTCTAAGGTCAGCTCCTCGATTTCTTCTTCTTTCAGATGTTTGAAAATATTAGCCGATTTCTCCGGCCCTAATGCAATCAGCAGAATAGCCGCTTTTTGCAGTCCGGTTATCGAATCTTTCGTTGCCACAAAGGTTTACCCCCAGTCCTCATTCAGCCAATTCCGCAAAAGATTTGCCGCCGCTTCCGGATTATCATCGACAAATTTATCGATCAGTCTGCGAACCTCTGATTTTTCTTCTACTTCAATTTCCTCAAGTTCTTCCACAGGAGTGGACTGCAGCAGTGATTCCACCGACAGCTCCTCCTCCTCGTCCGTTCTCTTTTCTCCGCGCATACTCCGCAGTACGACAAACGCGAGCAATGCAAGGATAATGATGATCAACAATACCGTCAATATATCCGATGCATGGATGGAAGAACCCTCCGCATCAATGAACATGTTCTCACCATATAAGACAAATGTAATATTCCCTACCGGAATTCCCGTCGCATTCGCTGCCATCGCGATCCAGTCTTCATCTACCTCAAGCTTCGTGCGCTCAGAGTTCTGATTCTTGTACTCTGACCACGAAATACCGTCCAAAAGCCCCTGATCGCGCGCATCTTCTTCCCTGATGATATTATATTTCACCGCCGATATCGCAATTGAAGACGTGTCATACTTGATCGCACCGGGCGGCACTGTCCGATTGGTGACCGTTTCATCCAGTACGTACTGCCTATCATATTCTTCTATTTCTTCCGATGACGTACCGTCCACATTAATATCATAAGTCGCCGTCTCATCATTTGACGTCGTGCCCGGCACACCGCCCGTACCACTTGTAGATGATGAAGTGTATTGCCGCTCGCTGGAATAGTACCCCTGACTCATACCGTCCGGCGCTTCGTAATCATGACTTACGATCTCCGTGCTTGAAAAATCAAGATCCAAATTCGGTGCAACAGAAATCGCACTGAACTCCCCTGTCCCGCTTAATACGCTGCGCACCTGTGCTGTCACGGCACTTTCCATCTGCTGCTTGGTCGTAAGCTGATTATTCGCCGTTCCAATCGCCGAGGTATCTTCTCCTCCAACAAAGTAGCTCTTTCCCTCACTGTCCACGATGGTGATATTATCCGTTGTGGCATTGCCAAGCGCCGTCTGAACTGCACGCGCTACCGCCTGCGCCATATCCAGTGTCATTTCCGACTTTAAGGTCAAAATAATCGTCGCGCTCGTCTCTGCGCCCGTAGAAATCAGCGTTCCGTCATCTCGCGGCACGTTAATGTTCACTGTTGCAGACTTCACAAATTCAAAGCGCTCCAAGTCCTCCTCGAGCTCGCTCTGCATATAAAGCTGATACTTCTTTTCTTTATCGGATTCTGTCGTACTCAGACCACCGCTGAGCGCCTCCGCAAGCGTATAGGACGTACTCGGTATCCCGTTTTCTCCAAGAAGCAGTCTCGCGTCGGAAAGCTGTCTTTTCAAAACCTCGATCTTTAATGCGTTTTCGTCCACACGGTATGTCAACGACGCGTCCGATAAAAGTGCCGTCACCTCAGATGCCTGCTTCGTTGAATCACAGGTGATCAGTTCCACATATTTCGGCTTATTCAGCACGAGAACCATCACGATCAACCCGGTCAGAACCGCTGCTACCGCGCCCATGATAATAAAGCGCTGCTTGACCGTAAACTTATTCCACCATTCCAAAAAGCGCTTCGGAAATTGTTTTATACTCTCAATCATGCTATGTATCTCCCCTCAAGAAACTATACGTTAATCTGCATAATCTCTTTGTACGCATCAAGAAAACGATCCCTGACCGCGACCGTATATTGCAGCGCCGTAGACGCCTTAGACAGAGCAATGGTCAGATCATGCGCGTTTTGCGTCTCGCCAAGCGCAAGCTTGATCTTCTCATTTTCTGCATCGGAAAGATAGCCGTTCGTCACGTTAATACTGTTGATCGCAGAATTAAGGACGTTCCGAAACAGGGAATTGGCATCACTGCTGTCTTCTCCAAGTATGCTCAGCTCACCTTTTTCATCCAGCTGCTTGATCATATGGGTGTTCTGAGAGGATATTACCCTCGTATCCCCAACATTATATAATGATTGTATGTCCATGGTTATGACTCCCTTTTATGTGATTCTTTCAGTCCGTCTTATTGTCCGCCGATCTCAAGTGCCTTCATCGCCATGCTCTTGCTCGCCTGAAATGCCGTTGCATTCGCTTCATAGGAACGGCTTGCGTCAATTAAGTCCGTCATTTCCTGAACGGTCTTCACATTCGGATAGATGACATAGCCGTTCTCATCCGCGTCAGGATGCGAAGGGTCGTAAGCCATGACCATATCCGACCATGTATCCTCATATACGCCGTCCACTCGTACGCCAAGACCGACATAGTTGCGCGAAGCCCTGCTCAGCGCATGCCCGAACGACGTTCCCTGTGAACCGCCGCGTTCCTCAAACGTCACAACCTTTCTGCGGTACGGCGTGCCGTCCTGCGTCCTTGTCGTGTCCACGTTTGCCAAATTCTCTGCAATAATATCCATGCGATAACGCTGTGCCGTCAAACCGGAACCACTGATCGCAAACGCATCAAACATTCCCATCTCTTACCCCTCCTATTTGATCACGGCTTTTAAGTCGCTGAATTCCTGTTTAATGCTCGTTATCAAAGCATTATATGTAATCTGATTCTCTGCAAGATAGGTATTCTCTGCATCAATATCCACATTGTTTCCGTCATAACGGTAAGAATAATTCCTTCCGTCCGTATAAATCCGCCCCTCCAGCTCACCGGACCTTAAGTTTCTCACCTTGTCGTCCATGGTCTGATACCGTGAGTTGCCGAGCGCACGCCGAAGCTCTCTCTCAAAATTGATGTCCTGTCTCTTGTAACCGGGCGTGTCATCATTTGCAATATTATGCGAAATCAACTCATGCCTCGTCCATGAAGCATCCGCCGCCCTGTCTAACACATTGATATAATCAAATACATCACTCTTAAACATCCCTTTTCCCTCACGCCTTTCCTATTCTGTCTTTTGTGCCTGTTTGTTGTATCCATCTGTCGGATAAAACAGACTCTCACTCTCCATTATAGGTCTTTTATTCAAAAAGACAAGCTTTTTTCACAAAAAAACCATAAAAAAGGATATTTGAAACGAGAGGCATTCAGAACCCCCTGCCCCATCAAAAATCCTTTTTTGCATTCCGTCACCGCCTTGTGACTGTTATGTAATTCCCAAATTTGCTACTATGTTTCTATTATATGAAAAAAAAATGCACTCTGCAATGAACAATTAGTCACAGTTTCGTATTGGATGGGATTGGAAGTTATTTGGCAATTTCCTGTTCAAGTTCCCTGATCCGTTTTTCGGCTTCCTGAATTCTCTTCTCAGCTTCGTCCGCTCTTTTCTCGGCTTCCTCCGCCCTTTGTCTCTGCTCATTGGCATCACGCTCGGCTTCGTCCGCCCTTTTCTCGGCTTCCTCCGCCCTTTGTCTCTGCTCGGCTGTGTTGCGGCGCTCTAATTGAATATCCATCTTCTCCATGTTCTCCCATAAATATCCCATATTGCCACCCTTCACTTTCCTTATAAAATCCGTCGTCTCCTCTAAAGTCAGGTTCAGACGGTTGCACAGACTTCTCACCGCGGATACGATGATCTCCGCCACGTCTACCGGCGCTCTCTGTAAAATATCATCTAATCGTTTGGTTGGAAGCGGCGATATTTCCTGAAAGTCTTTCGCCCGCTGGATTTTGTTTAACAGCATCAGCAACGAGATCGCATCTTCCCTCGACAGGAGTTCTTCATTACTATAATCTTGGGTTCTTACAAGCCGATACATGAAGTCCAGTATGTAGGCACTGAACAGCTCTCCCAGCATAATCCTCTCTTTCAGATGCCTTGCGGCAGTCCATTCTCCGCTTCCCTCATAGTACACGATCGGATAAATCGGCGGATAGCGGAGTTCTTTTCGCGCATTTTTTCTTGTCCCCGCCTTTTGGTTCTCCGCCGTCTCCTGCTCTTTTACTTCGTTCTCCCAAATGCAGACCATATACTTGAGTATCTGCATTGTCACGTCATAATCGACAGCACTTTTGTGTTCCATAAGGGATAGAATATAAATGTTTGCTGCCTCTGTGTCCGCCTGTTCCCTCACGTGTACTTTTTTGACAGTATCAGACTGAAACTCCACTTCCCGAAACAAGTGATACCGCTCCGTAACATCCTCGATATCCTCCGGCTGCACATTGGCAAACATTGGCAGTTCTGAATAATCCCTCAAGAACTGTGCGCACAGCGTGGGATTGCCGAAAATTTCTTTGCTGCTTACATCCGCTTCCTGATTCTTTTTGTACTTCATATGTTTCCTCCTGTTCCGTACAGGAGAAACGCTATTCTGCTTTCCGCCTGCACTTTGTTTTCTGATCTGTTGGAAATTTGGTTGGCGAAAAGCCTTGAAATATGCACATAGCCCGTCCGCTTGTGCGAAATGAATTTCTTATGATATGACTATAGCATTTGACGTTAGCCGATGCAAGCAGTTTTTATCCTAAGGAAGTGCTGATCAAATCAGCGTTTCAAAAGACTCCGGGAAAGCATTTCTGCCATCCCGGAGCCTGATCCGTTTTTATTGCATTTTGTTCCTATGTTCTCCGGCCATCAGTCGAGCGAGAACAGATTCAACGGCGGCTATCTCTTTCTTTAGGATATTTACCATAAACCGGAGCCGGATGAAATATGCCGCCCCATTTCCGTTAAATACAGGTTTACCTTCTATCTGTCAAGCTTGAGATTATATGAAAAAAGTACTCTCAGCAATGAACAATTAATCACAGATTTCAATTAGATAGAATTGGATTCCCCCATATTGCCCTTCACTCTTTTAATCCCAGTCAATGGCATCATGCGAAACCGTTCCCTCCTTCACAATACTTCTATTTGCTTTTTCTATTGCTTCAATTTCATCCGGGAATGGAACATCCTCCGGTACAAAACGAATAAGAACCTTAAAAATCGTATCAATATCATTGTCACTTATCATATCGATTAAATCCTTCAATACTTCTCTACTCATTATGGTTCCTCCTGTCATCTTTTATATGCCTGCCCTCTTGGTAAAACATCTTTAATTATTATTATATCCCTCTGTTTTGAAAATAGCACCCGATAACCACCGACACGCAGCCTATAGTCATTTTCCCGCCCCATTAGCTTTTTAATATCGCCGATCGGTATTTTTTCAATTGCCATTTTAATCCTGTTCTTTGTCGTTTTATCAAGCGCTTGTATATGTTTCACCGCTTCCTTACTGTATTCTACCCTACATTCTTGGTACCCCACCTGTTTTTTTTCGTACTTCATATGTTTCCTCCTGTTCCGTACAGGAGAAACGCTGTTCTGCTTTCCGCCTGCACTTTGTTTTCTGATCTGTTGGAAATTTGGTTGGCGAAAAGCCTTGAAATATGCACATAGCCCGTCCGCTTGTGCGAAATGAATTTCTTATGATATGACTATAGCATTTGACGTTAGCCGATGCAAGCAGTTTTTATCCTAAGGAAGTGCTGATCAAATCAGCGTTTCAAAAGACTCCGGGAAAGCATTTCTGCCATCCCGGAGCCTGATCCGTTTTTATTGCATTTTGTTCCTATGTTCTCCGGCCATCAGTCGAGCGAGAACATTTTCAATTTTGCGATCGTCAGCTTATCGACGTCAAACGCCGCAACTCTGCTTGAATCATTCGCCATTGTGAGGTCCACTTCCACATAGAAATCAAACGTCTCATTGTTAAGCAGCCTGGTAAGCGGAACATCCACATAATAGCTGTGACCGCTTCGCACCGCATCATAACTTACCTCCAGACCGGTGTCCGCGCTATAGGTCTTCAGCTCACCATCCGCAAACAGATCTGCGGAGATTACTTCCGTCCGATAAGTAACCGTACCGCTGCCTGTCGGATTTCCAATATAATACTTCACGCTTAAGTTTCTTGTTCCCTCTGTGATATTGTTATCCTTTACCTGATAGTATACGCGGTAGGTTCCAGCTGTCTCCTCATCCACGCCGTTAAACGGAATGCTCACGTTCTCAAGATCCGGCGCATTTACAGAACCGTTCTCCACGATCCGAACAGACGGATTACGGATACCTGCGCTATACGCTGCAACGAACGTATTGATAAACAGCTTCTTCTCATCCAATGTAATATGATCCACGGAATGACCGACTCCGGTATAAGTAATATTCCCCTTATTATAAATGTAATAATTATTCCTTACATCATTCGGAGAAAAGTCATAAATATCATTCCAGTCTCCATCATTCAAGCTTGACATCGCATACCAGCACACCACATCGCCTCTGCCGTCTCCGTCCCAGTCGGTCTCAAGATCCAGCTGATAATACTGAGCGTGGGTATCACCTACTTCTATCCGAAGCGGGATGTCATACGGATACTGTGTGATAATACCGCCGTTAACCTGCGTTACCGTATTGGTATCCGCCGCATCTAACGTATCACGATTCTTATGCGGTCTTGTGATCTTTCCATGACTCGCCCAGTCATACATATAAAAGTACTCATTATCCGTCATACTCCAGGTGAGTCCCTGCGTCTGCGCCGCCATCATCGTCTGATTCGTTCCCGGCGCATATGCCACGTCACGGCTGTTTCCTCCGGGATGAGATGCATACCACTGATACGCAGCACTTGACGCATTGTACGCACTTGCCTGTGCGCCCGGCGTACGGATCGGGCTTCCTTCTCTGTTATTCATCGCCCTTCCCGTTGTTTCGTCATAGCGATACCAATCGACGGATACGCCATATCGGTCCATACCGCACAGATCGCGGATACTCATGCTAAGGGACTGCCCCAGTCCTCCGGAAAATGTAAAATTACTCGGACCTCCGTCTACTCCCCCTGCACTTTCACCTCCCGCATTCTCCCATCCGGAATAGGTCGTATCATGCGTAAAGAGCATACTTTTTCCCATATCGGCAAAGTGCAGGAGCGCCTCCATAGCCTTTTGGGAAGGGATGGAAGGAACCATATCACAGAACCCGATAATGACCATATCGTATTGATACAGATTCAGATAGTCGTTCCGCCCGTCCGGACCGGTCAGCTTTCCATCCACGCCGCCATTATCATACTGCGCTTCATATCCGCTCTCTCCCGGTCTTAAGAAGCTATGTGCAAAATCCCAATAATAGATCGAATCAAAATCAATCTCAAAATCCGGCAGATTCGTCAGCAGCTCATACCATTCCTCATCAAAATTACCGTTCCCGCTCCATGCGTTTGTTAAATCCGTCTGTAATTCCAAATCCATCGGGTTGCCATACAAATTCGGCGTGATCTGTAATACATGAATGATCTTCTTTCCCGTAAGCGGATTTACTTCATCGCTGTAGCCCGGTTGAACCGCTACCGCCGTTAAGCCCGTCACCGAATCATGGATATGATCATTTCCATTCTGCGTTACCATCAGCTTCCAACCGATACAGCCGACATATCCATCGGGCAATTCTCTGCGCACCCGATAAGGCACATTCATCTGAAGCTGATATCTGCCGCCTTCTCTCTCCAGCACGGCGCCTGTCTGCGCATTGATGACGGTAATGTCATCCAGTTCCTCGGACGCCGTATTATAGATACCGTCACTGTTCGAATCAAGGAACAGCTGCACATGATACCGTGTTGTCAGCGGCGCGATCGCGCTCAGGTTGCCAATGATAAATTCATAATTCAGATAATATCTTCCGTCAGCCTCCTTTTGCAGCATGAAACGGGTATCTTCATCAATTCGCGTTATATCGTGTGAGTAATTCCGCGTATAGGTCTCCTTCTGACCATTCCATTTATTCGTCACAGTACCCGTTGTCCCGCTGACCGCACACTCCTCATAGCCATACTGCGTCGGCATCGCATACAGATTCAGCGTCACCTTCTGCTGATTCAGGGCTTCAACAAATGCCTCCGTATCCCTCAAATCTCCGTTTCCATAATCCTCCACGATCAGATTCGAATATTTCGGCACATCGCTGCCATCTGATTTCCGCTCAAAACAGCTTCTCACAAACTGATAGACATAGGAGGAAGTATCCAAAATACCACAGTAGCTCTGCTGGGCTCCAGCCTTATATTTGACATCAGAGCTGTTGATGATCTGCCTGCCATTTTCGTCCGTTGTCATAAAATCAGGAGACAGAATGACCAGACTGCCGCCGTTGAGATAATCGATTAATTCTTCCACCTGCGTAGCCAAAATATCATTGCCGGAGCTGCGGTAGCCATAAGCAGCTTCATTGACAAGATGCCCATAATAATTGCTGGACGCATATTTCATCTTATCCCCGACATGGGTATACAGCATGCCGTTCATATTCGTATCATAATAAGTCGTATAAGTAGCAGCTGCCACATATTCCTTCTTATACCAGCCACGCGCTTCTACCCTCTGCGTCTCATTTTCACTGACCTTACAATCCATTCCCCATTCATAAGGGTTCCACAGCCACCCGGACGTCTCGGCGCTGCCGTTGTCATACCATGGTGCACCCGGTCCATCCGAATCCTCCACCTCATCATATACTTTCACAAATTCACACCAGGAAGGAATTCTCTGATCATAGCAATAAGTATGTTCTACCCACTGGTCATCCCGCTGAGAAAAGTTCCCGATCCAGTTGGAGTACGGCTCATTCGACGGCGTCTCATTTCTATACCATATGTTCTCCGCCACGCTCCATTTCCATGTTGCGCTGCCATCCCAGACTTCCACATCCTTAACGGGACTGCCAACCCTGATCCGTTTCGTCTTCACTCCATCCCACTTAAGCTGATACCACTTCCCATCATGGTAAGTAAAGAGCTGACTCGAATCCCACGAATAAGGCCGAAACGGAGAATCCGCCGAAATTGTACCGTCATAGGCATCCATCGGCACCCACTTAAAGCCTGACACCACATCGTCCGTATGCAAGATGCCATTATTGGAACCGATATAGATGACATCATATTCCTCATAAATATCCAAAATCTTCCCGCAGAACTCCGAGGTCGTCATGCCGTCAATCGTGATCGCATCCGGATCCGCCTCTAACTTATCGAGAAAATCAGGCGCCCAGTCCTCGGCGAACTGTCTCTTTTTTGTCATCTCTCCCTCAGAAGTCGGATTGTCAAGTTCATCATAATAATAGGTGTAATCCCTGCAAGGCTCCAATTCCAGTACTCGGATTTTATCCTTATAAATAATCGGATCGTAATCCCGATAATTCAGGATATATGCAACCGCCGTGGCAGGCATGACATATTCGTCAAGTGACGCCTGCCCGCCGTTGCGCGCACGCTCATAATTCTCCTTTTGGATTGCCTGATAAACCTCGGCAAAGCCCGCATCCGTTACACGATCCGTAAAGCGGTTCTCAAAATCCGCGTTTGTCAGTGCAGACATACTGCCTAATATGACATCAGAATCATTCGCCGGATAGGTCGAATTGTTAAATTCCCCTCTCGAATGACTGACACAATAAATATTGTCATGTACAAAGTTTCCGCCATTCCGGGATATTGCAAGTGCATTGAGCCTCTGCCATTCCGTGGATCTGAATGCTTTCTCATAGCTCATGCCATTTTCACTCAGCGATGCATACGCTTCAGCGACGTCCTCCTGACAAAGGATAGCTGTCACTTTCTGTATGTTTTCATCCACCTGATTATTCCGAACACCGTTGTCTAAGATCACCGCCAGACGCGCACTTCGATCCGCATTGCATGCCCTCTCAAGAAGCGCCTTTGCGGTTTCGGCAGGAAAACGCCGATCGGATGATACCGGCTCCCCATAGTCATCCAGCCACTGACCATCCGTATTCAGATACACCAGATCCGCCTTTTTGATGGCCTCTGTCAACGTCGGACAGTCCGGTCCATAGCCATACTCACGTTTATCGGAGCCGTCCGCCAAATACGTCACAAGCTTGATATTGACCGTGCCAAAATCCTTCTCCTCCAAGCCCATCACATAATAGCGGAACCAGTTATTATTATGAATCGTATCATTCACATAGACATACGAGTATCCCTCTCCGGGAACCAGCTTTGCAGTCGCCTCGGGCTCATAGCTCCACACACCGTAAAGTGTTATGTCGCTCTCTATTGTAAGACCATCAGAAGGCAATATGGTCCACTCACCGTCAACATCACTCCCCCATCCTACAAAGATATATTTCCCGACCGGATCACCGTTCTCATCATAAACAGAAATCTCCTTCACATTCGGTTCAGCCGGCAGATACGGCGGCTTCCCCTCATTCCATGTATCCTCATTGAGCTTTTCAGGTACCGCGCTAAGGAATCCCCCTTGTTGCAAGTTTACTCCATTCGGAAGCGTTGTACCTTTAGAGAAAATTCCATCTTCCGGAAATTCCAGAAAACTAAGGTCATTCATTGACGTACTGTCGTCTATTCTTACACGCCACTGATGCGTAATCGCATAACCTGTGTCAACAGCGACACTCAACACGCCGTATACCGTCATATCTCCATCCGGGACAATATCACCTTCCAGCGCCTCTCCGTCACTGTTCTCCCATCCCTCAAACGTACCAATACCAATATATTTTCCATCAGCACTATAGACCTCAAAAACAGCGCCTTCATAATCATCATTCAAGGTATATGACGAACCTTCCGGAACGGTTTCCTCTTCCGGAAGCCCGATCTCCTGCTGTTCAGACATATCAAAGGTCCGGAACGGGCTTTTTAATACGATATTACCAGCGGTCACGCCATCCGGCAGACTGCCTTCTTCTCCGGTCAATCGCCATTGATAAGTAACCAGATAACATCCACTCTCACAATAACTCCATGTCCCGATCACGGTCATATCTTCACTTACGGTGATGGTGTCACCCGCACTGACCGAAGCGTAGGTATCGGTATCTGAGTCTGCTGCGCCCGCTTTCCAGCCTGCAAACTTGTATGTACCAATCTTAACTCCTTCAGAATCGGTGACCTCAATCTCTTCCGGATCCTCAGGAATCGTGATCTCTGCAACCTTCTCGACATCTTCCCCTACCGTTGGCAGAGCCGGCTCCGTAAAGGTCCCTTTCTCAGAATCCAGTCCTTCCCATTGATACGTTACCGTATATGCCGCTTCATCTTCACTATTTTCGTCTTCATCACCATCTTCGTCGTCTTCATTATCAACGTCTTCGCCATCTTCGCTGTCTTCACTATCAACGTCTTCACCATCTTCATTATCAGCGTCTTCACCGTCTGCATCACTGTCTTCCGCGTTCTTATCATCACCATCGGTGTTCTCGCTGCCGTCCGTGTTCCCCTGATCCGAACCATCGTCGCCAGTGTTCTCATTGTCCGAACCGCTCTCGTCATCAGTGTTCTCTTCCTTGTCCGGCGTCGTGGCTGATGTATTGCCCGTATTTGATGCAGAATCACCATCCTTGTCTGAATCCGACGTATCGCCGCCGTTTTCCTGTGCCGGGGTCGGGACAGGTGCCACACTCGGCGTAACCGTGGGAATTGCCCCGCTGACGATGCCTGCATCAGAACCACTCGGTGTCGTTTTCGGAGCACCACTCTGCCCACCGTCAAAATCAAAAGTACCATCTAATACATCCCCTACGCCTGCATTTCCAAGGGATGCCACCAGCACGCTGTTATTTTCATCAAATTCCACATAAATTACTGCGGAGGCACTGTCCGTTCCCGCATTTTCATTCTCATTTTCGTCACTTAGCGTTGTCGCCTGCTCCGTTGAAGCCGCATTGTCCGGCTGTGATGTAACATCTTCCGGCACCTCAGCATCATTTGACTGTACCGCATTGTCCGACTGTCCTTCTTCCTGCGTCGCACTGTTGTCATTTGCGTCGCTATCCGGAGTCGCCGTATCATCTGGCTCTTCCGTATCCGTCGGTGTCATATCATTGTCCAGCAACTCCGGCGGTGTCGGAACGATCGTTGGATCGTTATCGCCGTCCGGCTGCATCTCATCTCCGTTTTCATCTTCAACATCTGTTGGGGTAGGTGCCGCATCTTCCATCGATGCCTCCTCCGTCACCCTGATTCCGTACATGGCACCTACACTGCTGTCCCCCGTGTACACAGACATGTTGGAAACGCTCTGCGCCTCGATCGCATCTTTCGGATCTCCCACAACGAACCGGAAATACTGAAAACTAGCATCAATCGTATATCCATCAGGAAATGTTTTGTTGCCGTTCGCATCTTCCTGCTTAGGCGCATAAGAATCCCTGATAGCCTCCGCCTCTTTCTTCAACTGCGCAGGCGTCATGGTCCGCATTTGTGCATAACGATTTATTTCACAACGATAAAACGCTTTATCTCCCGGTTCCCATTCAGTGATCGGCACATAATAACCGCTGAGTTCCGCAGCTTCATTTTCCTGCTGACGGAATCCATTCATGCTTAGAATCTCTTCATCACCGTCTAATTCAGAATACCGGGTCTCCAATATCTCATAGCGCAGCGGATAGGAACTCCAATCATCCGTATCCCCCATCGTGAGCAGCCCTCTGCCGAGAAGATCATCAAGCAGATCATCCATCGTTCCTTCCCGCTTTGCCCGTTCCACATCATAGGGCTCCAAGCCTCCAAAAAGATAGCCCATGGAAGACTCACTAAAATCATCCACGACCTCAACGATGGTCAGCTGCTGATTATTGGCAAGTATGCTTTTAAGACCGCTGAAGGTTTCCCTTGCTAACAGCCTCTCATCAACATGCAGCACGGTAGTTGCCGCAACCACCACTGCCAATGCAACCGATATTCCCTTCATCAACATTTGATTTTTCTTTTTCATCGCTATCTCCCCTTTCAAGGAAACCCTCCGACTGATTCTCTATACCAATATGACGTGTAATTTAGATCAATTTGCCACATTCACCCTGACTGTACTGTTTACAGTCGCATTATCAATCAGGCTGATCGTTACCGCAAGTTCCTGCTCACCCATATTGTTTCCCGCCACGATTACCAGCTCCGAACCGGTACAGTACATAAATGTCCCCGCCTGACCTGATATCGAGGGCGTGCTGGATACGGAAAGCTCCATCCCCGTATTTTCCAGCCCATCCAAGGTATATGGGATTCTTGCAATCGTACCGGGCGACACCGTATATGCCTCTGTCTGCTCGAACGATATGGAAACCTTCGGCAGTGTGATCGTCTGTGTGAGCGCCTCCGCCGCAGTTCCGCCCACCGGAACCGCTCTCACGGTAATCGTATAATCCTGTGTAAAATCAACATCCCGTGCCGTCGTAACAACACCGGTCGCCGGATCAATGCTCACTTTACTGCCCAGTCCTCCGTCATTTACGATGGACCATACGACACTCCGCCCTTCTCCGCTGGCGTACAGTGCAAACTCTCCACCGCGCTTTAGCTTGTAATCTCCTGTCGCCGATGTAATGTGCGGTCCTCCCGTACCTGCCTCGCCGACCGTCACACTACAGGACCCGGACACAGGAGACGCATCACCGGCCGTCACACGCACAGTCGCATGCACGGTAATCATCGTTCCGGGCGCTACGCCGGAACCAATGGAGAGTACTCCCTCATTGCTGATGAAAACTCCCGCCACAGCTGGCTCTACTGACCACAGTACCTCACGCGCCTCTGTGTTTAAGTTTAATCCGATCACCTGCGCCGTAAAATAACATTTCCCCCCTGCCGGCGGTGTCGTGTCTCCCGTCGTTACAAGTACACTCTCAATCATCGGGATGACAACGCTCGTCTGTCCGTAAATGTCGGTTCCCACAGCGGTTGCCGTCACGGTAACGATTGCTGCGCTCTCATCTGCAGCCACCGTCAAAACACCGGCATCACTGATGACTGTTCCCGGCGAAACTGCCCCGTTCACTTTCCAGTTGACACTCTGTGATGCAGCAGCGCTGCCTCCGCTCTTTACCAATGCATGGAACTCCACCGACGAACCTCTGTTGACAGCAGGCGCTAACGGTGATATTTGAACCTCCGTGACCGTTTCTCCCCGCTCTACATCTTCATCGCGGTAAATCTCATTTAAGTCATTTGATTCCAGCACGTTATTGCGCAGAGAAATATTTTGGATCGTCTCATAATTTACGTCCCCTTTATTCACTTGTATTTTGATCGTAACAATTCTCTGCTTCTCCGCAATATGGGAGGAATCGGGTGAAAACCCAACAACCCCCTCTCCCATGAGATACCAGCTCCCGAAGCCGCTTTTCTCCGCGTCAGACAATTCCTCCACGCTGCCGTCCGCCACGTTTTTCTCTAAGTAATAAACCTTGGACTCCGCTCTGTCCCATGCAATATAATAGGCAAGGGAATTATTGAATACCTTAATGTATGCATCCGCAGAAAAACCGCTCACATCGGTAACCGCAGTGCCGGGATCGGAACTTTCCTGGGCATACACAGAGTACTCCGCGTCCACGATCAGGTTATTGAGCTGACTTTCCAACAACTGCGCTTCCGTCTGTGCATCCACGCTTTCGCTCGTTTTGGTATACATCTTCGAGGCGTTCAGCACCACTTGAAGCGCTGTAAACAGCACGATAGACATGATCGCAACTGCAATGATAAGCTCAACAAGCGTCAATCCCTGATTCGCACAGATTATGAAATTATCGTTTCTTTTCCTATTTTTCTGCTCCAACATCCGTCCCTCGACTTAATTTCTCGATAATGAGAATTTGCCTGTGAGTGGAATGAGTTCCAACACATATTCCACGCTGCCCTGTGTAAAAATAATCTTTTTCCAATAAGTATTTGTTTCCTTCACGCCGCCTTCACTGCTCAAAACCTCATTAAATGTGCCGTCCGCCCGGTTAAATGCAACGATGATCTCCGTTGTACCGCCGAGCGTCACTGTACTGTCCAACGCTTCCGTACCGCGTCTTCCCTTTACGGCTGTGACCGTCACTTTCGAATTTCCTATTAGCTCCGTCGTACGAACCTCATCCGAAGTGCCGTGCCCCGTCACGCTGTCTACATAAATCGAGCCGTTGGATTCGGCATAAATGCGGATATACACATCATAAAGCGCCGCTCCTTTGGACTTACTCATTGCGGCAACTCTTGTCTGGGAAAGCGCCGCCTGCGTCTTTGTTGCGCATTCCTTTGCATATTTGCCGTTCATGAGCCCGAGCATACTATACGCGCCTGCTCCTATGACGGAAATGATGGCAATGACAACGATCAGCTCCACCAAGGAGAACCCTCTCTCATCTCTCATAGACCGCCATTCCTTCCTAATCTTTCTTCCAATTACGGTAAACGACCAGTTCATCTGTTGCGACCACATCGCCCTCCTCCGCTCCCGGAGACGGCGCCGGAGCCGGCATCCCCGCAATGGATTTGCCCTCCCAAAAGCACTCAAGCAGCCGTCCGCTGTCCGCCTGTAATGCAAGGCTGACCGCATCCGGATCCGGTTCCACTACCGCACTGTTTGTCACAAAAATCTGACCGCCTGAAAGAATCATTCCTTTATAATTTACACTGACTTTCACATTCCCCGTCGCAATAACCGCCTTGATCGCGGAATCCGCCGGAATCGTGTAGGTGCTTCCGCCCTCGTTGTCGATCAGCAGCACTTTCTGTCCGCCTGCCGCGATCACTTCCTTTTCGCCCGCACCACCCATATACTCACGGAGCTTATCCACATCCACGATGTTCGGGAACACGGTTCCCCTGTCGAGCTGAGCCTGTGTCAGTGCCGCATAATTCGTCGTCAGATTGATATTCAGCGCTTTGTTCGTATTGGAATAATGCTCATACTCCGCTAAAAGCGCAAGCACATCCTCCGGCGTCGCCGACGCGTTTGCCGGCTGAAGAATGAATTTACCCGCTTCATCATCATAATAAACCGCATTTCCGGCAAGATTCAGCTTCTCAAAGGATGCAGGAACCCGATATTCCGCCAGATAGTTATGCAGATAACTGTTCATCCACGATTCATTTTGACTGTAATAGTCACTAAAAAACGCATTCGCCTGCGCCGCTGAGTTAAACGTCAGATAATAATAAACCCACGCATTATTTCCGGTACCCGCAGCCTGATAAAACACTCTCTGCCAACCCGCACCGTAATCCTGCAGCGTCATCGACATCGCATCAAGCCCCGCCTTCGTCAGATCAACCTCCAGACCGCCCTCTGCCGCGAGGTCTGCCTGAAACTCCTGATATTGCGTCAAACTGACCGGATTGGCCCCGACCACACATTCTCCCTGGATATATCCGATACACTCAGGCGGCACAAGATAGGCAAGCTGATTACTCTTTATGGAAAGAGACTCTCCCATGCGCACATCCTGATTTACCGATGTATCATAAGTGGTCCCGTCCTCTGCGACGATATCCATCGGATCATCCTTCACGCCGTCACCGTCCGCATCCGTCGTCCCGATATAAGCCTGCCCTGCAAGTCCAAGCTCTGCCAGCCCGGAAATATCCAGCTTAATTCCCGCTCCGTTGATCAGAATAGAGCTGCTATCCTTTGGTCCGCGCGCCGTTGTTGACACGCTCTGATAACCGTATCCGAAATAGCTTCCTGAAAGCATGACATTGCTGTTTTTTCCGTTGACGGTCAGATCATCCTGCACATGGCTCTCACCCGACAGTTCCAATATCCCTGAGTTGATCACGATTCCATCCGCCCACAGTGAAACATTTCCGTCCGCTGCAAATCCCGCCTCACTTCCCGAAGCGCCCTGCACCTCTATATTTCCTCCGGTTACGACCAAAAACGCCCCGCCAGCTTCCGCCGCTTCAAATTTTGCATGACTGCTCTCCACGAAGATCCCGTCCGATCCGCCATACACACTTCCACGCACCGTATAGGTACCGCCCACCGGCACATAATGACCGTCTATCATGGTATCCGTCGTGCCGAGATACAGTTTTTTATCAGCGATCAACGAATAGGAAAGTACGCCCGGAAGATTGTTCTGCTCCTCAAACGTCATATTCGGAATCCTTAATACAATATCCGTTGTGATGACCGCCACATAACCCTTACTGTCGGTGTAAGTCAGCCGCAGTCCTTTAATTCCTAAACCGTCCGCATAATCGACCAACGACTTGCCGCCTTCCGGTACAAGTTCCAGCTTTGCCGTAGAGCCATCCGAAAACACAGCCTCACCCGCCGTCTCCGTGTAGCTCTTGGACAAATAAGAAAACAGCAATACCGGATCTAAATTATCATCCCTGTCGGGATCCAATTTTTGCTTCAAATGATTGATATAACGCGCTTGGAAATTCGCGGTTCTCATCACCTCACCGGCGCCGTCGCCCGAACCGTAATTCTGCATAACATATAAATACGCATCCGCATAGGCATTGGAAACTTCCAATTCCAATCCGGCCTTGATCTCCTCCATGACAGCCTCCGCGGTATAAAAATTATCCGTGGAATGCAGCTCCGTCGTTTTGATCGTATAATTAATATAGGTGGTATAGAGAATGATGGAGGCCAGCACGCAAAGTAAAAACATCGACATAACCACTACGACCAATGTAGAGCCCCTGTTATCCTTATGTAATTGTCTGTTTTTGAATCTGCTCCTGCCCTTTTCTGACATGATGCACCTCCAAACCACAGGAATCCGCGCACTATGCGCTTTTATATGAAATATCACGTTAAAAATGCCCGTAGTCGTATCTTTCTTTATTGATTCGATAATGCAGTCACGCGCGGCTTGGTACTGCCGTCAAAATTTTCTGCGTAAGCGCCCGCCTCATACACCTCAACCGTCACGGAAAACATGCGAAACCGCTTTTCCGTATGTACCGCAGAACCACCGATATACAAAGCCTGTGCCAATGCGGTATCCGTCGCTTTTCCCGTCTCACTTTTTGTCGCTCCGTCCTCCGCGCCGCGATAACGATAGAGATAGGACACCGGCGCATCGCTGATGGCCGAATCCAACGCTAAATTTGTTCCGTAATTATTGTAAATCTTTAGATAGGAACCCTGATCTTCCTCCGCCCACTGTCCTTCTTCCACCGTAATCCGCGGTGCATAGAGTGCCTCACGCACCGCAAGGTCGGACCATGTCGGACAGCTCTGCTTGATCAGATACAGTTCGAACTCTACATTATCCGTATTGATGATCTCAATCTGGTCCTGCCCCGCGCCGAAGCCCGCCGCATAATTCGGTTCATAACACAGATAGACGCTCCTCAAAGCGTCCTCACCTTCAAAGCGCTGTGCGCCACACGGCTCCAATACAGTCGGCATCGGCTCTGAGTTTCGCCAATATCCAACCTCCATGCTCACAACAACACCCTGATCTTCACCCGTGCCCTCTTTCGTCACGGTAATCCGCAGCTTACGGTTCACCTGATCATGAATACTGTCATAATCCAATCCAAAATGGCTTCTCAGCGACCCCTCCGCCAATACATAAAGGTAATCTTTTGCGCTGTTATAGCCGGACATGGCAACCAGTTCATAATCATTGACCTTACGATCATCCAACTCATTTTCACGTTCATAAACCGAAGGGTCGATCGTCACCCTCACATCAAACTGATAAACGTCCTCGCCTACCCCTTCCAACACATAAACAGCTTTTCCGTCAGCTCCGACGCTGCCATGTCTCTGCGACACATTCTGGCAGATGAGAAATTCCCCGTCCGACACCTCTTCAAACTGCCTGATCACATCATCATAGGAAAATGCATTGATGCCTTCCATCGTATTTTCGGCAACCGCCGTCGCACTCGCCTGCTTTCTCGCTTTTGCGTTCGTCTGAGCAGCCGACACATATACGCGGCAGAGCGGCACGGCTATGATTGCCAAAATGAACATGGCAATCAGCACCTCCAAAAGGGTGAAGCCTTTCTGATCTTTATGAAGTTGTCTGACCCGTGTCCTCACGCCCATGCTTTTTTCCCGTCCTTATACCGGCTTTCCTGTTTTATGCCGAAACTTACTTTACTCTTCCGGCACTTCGTCTCCCGCATCTTCTCCCGAAATATCGTCTTCCGGCACCGTTGTCGGCTCCTCATCCCTGATGACCGCTCCGAAAATGCAATCCACACCGTATCCCGCAACACCTGTCCGCGGCAGTTCGTATTTTCTGCCCGTTCCGCTCATAGAATAATAATTGATCGTCATGGTTCCCGACAAGCTGCCGGTCGTATTGTTATAAGACAGACTGATCTCATCAATGCTGAGCAGATTGTCTTCCTCCCTGATCAACTTTACAAGCTCCTTAAATTGATCATAGGTACAGGTAAAATTATTGGTGGATGCCGACCTGCCAAGCATAAACCCGTCTGTACTAAAGATCTGTTCCTCATTTACAGTCGAATTCGCGGCGATCGCACCCGTGATATCTGATACGTCCGCAAGAATGTTTTCCTTTGCCCCGAGCGGAATCTCGATGTTCTCCGTGACCGGCGTCCCGACATAGGAAAAATAACATCCAATCTGGTTTTCCAGCTTCACCGCATACATGATCTCATCCTCGGTCAGAACATAGGATGGAAACATTTCCACGATCACCTCGCATAA
>CAMWSU010000060.1 GCA_947176965.1 uncultured Lachnospiraceae bacterium
TGGTAGAACCGGTCGGGGTCGGTACACGCTGTGCGGAACCGATCAGCTTGCCGTTCAGCTCAGGAATAACAAGACCGATTGCCTTAGCTGCACCTGTGGAGTTCGGAACGATATTAACTGCGCCAGCGCGGGATCTTCTTAAATCACCCTTTCTCTGAGGACCGTCAAGGATCATCTGATCACCCGTATATGCATGAATCGTGCTCATGATACCGGACTTGATGCCTGCAAGATCATTCAGTGCCTTTGCCATCGGAGCTAAGCAGTTCGTCGTGCAGGAAGCTGCGGAAATGATGGTATCCGTCGGCTTTAAGGTCGTGTGGTTTACATTGTATACGATCGTCGGAAGATCATTGCCTGCCGGAGCGGAAATGACAACCTTCTTTGCACCTGCATTGATGTGTGCCTGTGCCTTCTCCTTGGAGGTATAGAAACCGGAGCACTCAAGAACTACGTCTACGCCCAGCTCGCCCCACGGACAGTTGTTTGCATCCGGCTCTTTGTAAATCTTCAGCGTCTTGCCGTCAACCGTGATGGAATCCTCGCCTGCCGATACCGTATCTGCCTTTGCATATTTACCCTGAGAAGAGTCATACTTTAACAGATGCGCTAACATCTTCGGAGATGTTAAGTCGTTGATTGCTACCACATCGTATCCCTCTGCACCAAACATCTGTCTGAATGCAAGACGACCGATACGACCGAAACCATTGATTGCTACTTTTACTGCCATTTTAAGAATCCTCCTACATATTTTATATTATTTTGGCTTGTCCCGAAATGCACGATGCATCCAAGATTTACCAAAATTCTATCAGCACGATTATTGTAACCAATATCCCGCCAAAATTCAAGATATAAAATGAAAAATATTGAGAAACTTTCTAAATTCTGAAAATTGAAAAATCTAGAAAAATGTGGTATTTTAGGGTAAAAGAGAAAGGAGCAAGTTTTATGCCCATATGCGCTGACTGTCATTTACACTCCTCCCATTCGGGAGATTCCCATGCACCCATGGACGCGATGATCGAAAAAGGCATCGCGCTCGGCTTAAAGAAGATGTGCTTTACCGAGCATATGGATATGGACTATCCGGACTCGGAACGCGAATCCGGCAGCAAATTCCTGGTCAACACAGATTCCTATCTGTATGACCTAATCCGGTGCAAAGAACGTTATGAGGACCGCATCACGCTCTTATTCGGCGTTGAGCTCGGTCTTCAGCCGCATTTGTCAGGAAATAACGCTCGTTACGTCAACAGCTATGATTTTGATTTTGTCATCGGCTCCTCCCATGTGGTAAACGGCAAGGATCCTTATTACCCCTCCTATTATGAAGGACGCACGGAGACTGAGGCTTACCGGGAGTATTTTACATCTATTGTGGATAATCTCAAAAAATACACTAATTTCGATGTGTACGGGCATCTCGATTATGTTGTCCGTTACGGTCCGAATAAAAATGAAAATTATGCCTATGCGGACTATCGCGACGTCATCGATGTAATTCTAAAAGCCCTTATCGAAAACGAAAAAGGGATTGAGCTGAATACCGCCGGCTTCCGCAAGGGTCTTCACGCACCGAATCCCTGCGCCGAGATTCTCCGCCGCTACCGCGAGCTTGGCGGAGAGATCGTCACAATCGGCTCGGACGCCCATACTCCGGAGGACATCGGCGCCCACTTTACCGAAGCCGCCGAGATTCTTTCTTCATGCGGCTTCCGTTATTACTGCGTCTATGAAAAACGCGTGGCGGAATTCCTGAAGCTGTAAAAAGTGTCCGCTCACATGAATCATCCACGCCGCTAAAGCGGAATCTCAAATTCAGGAGGAGAATGCAAGGCAAACTTGTTCGCCTTGCATTCTCCCGTGTGAGAAAGGTTCTGCAAAGCAGAACCGTAGAACTTCTTAGCGAAGCGCCCACTGGCGCGAGCTTTAGAAGTTCTTCTCACACTATGATGCCCCCACAGGCAAGATACTCCCCATCGTAAAACACGGCAGCCTGTCCGGGCGTAACAGCACGGACGGGCTGTTCAAATTCCGCCTTTAAGCAGCCGTTCTCAAGCATGGTGACTGTCACAGGCGCTCCCCTGTGCGCATAACGTATTTTTCCGGTCAGCCTTCTTACTTCTCCCTCCTGCATCGGTTTGATACCCATAAAGCTGACATCTCCGCATAGCAGACTGTCGCAATACACCGCATCGTCCGGCACAAGCACGACCTCATTTGTCTCAGGCAGGATGCGCTCAACAAACATTCTCTCCCCGAGCGCGATCCCCAAACCTTTTCGCTGTCCGATCGTATAGTGGATCAATCCTTTATGCCGCCCAAGCACTCTTCCGTCCGGCGTCACGAAATTTCCCTCTCCCCGTACCGCTTCCGGTCTCCTGCGCGCAATAAACGCGGCATAGTCATGATCGGGGATAAAGCAGATCTCCTGACTGTCCTTTTTTTCCGCGACGGGAATACCCGCCTCCTTCGCAAGCACGCGCACCTGCTCCTTCGTATATTCGCCGATCGGCATCAGTGTATGTGCAAGCTGCTCCTGCGTCAACCGGGAAAGCACATAGGTCTGATCTTTTTCAGCCGTCACCGAATTACGCACAGCGTATCTTCCGTTCTCCCTCCGCTCGATCCGCGCATAATGTCCCGTTGCCATCCACTCCGCTCCCACGCTTTTCGCATAACCGAGCACCGCTTCCCATTTGACATAACGGTTACACATCAGGCACGGGTTCGGCGTGCGTCCGCGCAAATATTCTTCCGCAAAATAATCGGCTACCCGCTCTCGGAATATTTCCGTAAAATCGACGGTCTCATGCCGTATGCCGAGTGCCTTTGCAACCTCGCGCGCATCAGAGACCATACGCTCCTCCACATCCTTATTTTCCTCTCCCAGCACGCACATGGTAACGCCGAGCACCTCATAGCCCTGCCTTTGCAGCAAATATGCCGCAACCGCGGAATCCACGCCTCCCGAAAGCCCGACGACCGCTTTTTCTCTGTCCATGATCTTCTCTGCTCCTGTTTCTTTTTCCGTTGTTCTTTCATGCCTTTTTTGCACATATATTATTCATAATATCATAGGACACTTCTATGAACAAAATACTTTTTAAGGGAACCCTGATCCTGACACTGACCGGCTTTGCCTCACGTGTCATCGGTTTCTTTTACCGCATCTTTTTATCCCGCACATTCGGCGCGGAGGGTATGGGGATCTATCAGCTTGTCTTCCCCGTGCTCGCTTTATCGTTCTCCATCTGCTGCGGAGGCATCCAGAGCGCAATATCCAAATATGTGGCCGGAGAACCGACCTCGCGTGACTATCGGCATTCTTTCCGGGTTCTTCTCTGCGGACTGACCCTGTCCGGGATACTTTCCGTGCTTTTTTCCGGCATCGTGATCCTGAATGCGCCTTTTATCGCAGCGCGCCTTTTATGCGAGCCCCGCACGGAACCGCTGCTTCGCATCATCGCCGTCTCCATTCCGTTTGCATCCCTGCACTCCTGCATCAACGGCTATTATTACGGCATTAAAAACACAAAGATCCCTGCCATATCACAGATCCTTGAGCAGATCATCCGCGTGGGCACCGTATTTTTTCTTTACAAATACAGTCTATCCCACCATATGCAGATCAATCTTTCCTGCTCGGTCTTCGGAATGCTTGCAGGCGAGATCTGTTCCGCTCTGCTTACGGGCACGCTCGTCATGCTCCGCTTCAACCGGCGGATCGGCCGCCCCGCACCATCGATCCATGCCCTTTCGGAAATGCGGAAAAGTCCCGCCATGCACAAAATTCTGTCACGCATCGTGGGCATGGCGCTGCCGCTGTCCGCAAGCCGCATCGTCGTCAATCTGTTGTCCGGCATTGAGTCCGTCTACATTCCTCTGATGCTCGTCCGGTTCGGTATGTCAGATACGCAGGCTCTTTCCGTCTACGGGGTCTTTACCGGTATGGCGCTGCCGTTCATCCTGTTTCCGTCCACACTGACCAACTCGTTTTCCGTGCTTTTGCTGCCGCTTATTTCGGAAGCGCAGGAGCGCGTAGATTACGACAAGATCCGCCGCGCCTTTCATCGGACCGCCGCGTGCAGCATCGCCTTCGGTTCGCTGTGCTGCATCCTGTTTCTTGCGACCGGGCGCTTTGCCGGAAATTTCATTTTTCACAATGCACTGGCCGGAAACTTCATTCTGACCTTAAGCTTTATCTGCCCGTTTCTCTATCTCTCAACAACCATGTCGAGCATCCTGCATGGTCTCGGGCACACGGGCAGCTCTTTTGTGATCAACACCGCATCGCTTGGCATCCGCCTTGCATTTGTGTTTTTTCTCGTTCCGGTCTACGGCATCGAAGCCTGCCTGTGGGGGCTTTTGGCAAGTCAGCTCTTCTGCGCGCTCTCTAACTCGCTTGCGATCCTGCACTATCTGAAAAAGAGCTGCGCTGCATCCCGTTGATCGCAGAAAAGGGATGTTATCCAAACGGATACCATCCCTTTTCCGACCCCCACACAAGCTTATACCGCAGCGAAAAATACGCTCTGCACATTTTCCGCCGTTCGAACAACAAAGCGCGTTCCTCGAAGCTTTGTTGTTCCGAATCACAGCGGTTTCCCCGACCGCTATGCACCCCTAGCGTATCTCATGCTCGCTCTGTCCGAGCATCTCATAGAAATGCTTTTTATCCTGATACATCTTATCATCCGCTTCCTTCAGCACCTCATCAATATTGACGTCCCCGTCAGTCGGTGTCGTCTGCGTTCCGACACTGCAGGTAATTCGGTACTCCTTGCCCGCCGTTTTGTTCACCTGCTCCAACTGCTCGGTAAGCTGCTCACGGAATTCAGCGTCGGCATTTTGATCATATTCATCATAGAACATTGCCACCGCAAATTCATCACCGCCGAAACGCGCACAGATGCCGCGCTCCAATACGATCCTGTACAGCGTGCGCCCCACGGTCTTGATTGCAAAATCACCCTCACCATGCCCATAGTTATCATTGATGGTCTTTAAGCCGTTCAAATCAATGGAAACAACCATCAGCCAACCGTGCTCATGTTCACCAAGATACTTGGCAATGTCCTGATAAAAACCGCGTCGGTTATAGATCCCCGTAAGCGGATCGCGGACATAAAGCTCTTCCAGCTTGTCGTTTGCCAGCTTAAGCTTGCAGTTGAAGTTCTCCATCTGCTGTCTGCTTCTCACGGAATCTAAAATATGGCTGAGATTCGTTGCAAAATTGCGGAGCTGCAGATAATCGTTCTCCTCCGGATCAAAATTGACCGCCAGATAGCCAAATACAGTCTCCTGCACATGCAGCGGTACAAAAAACAGATTCTCCGTGTCCTCATTTATTTTTTCGGATGGGAATGGCTCCTTGCGCTTGTAACAGAAGAGCGGAACAGAAAACCCTTTATCCGCATGCCACTCGCCGAGTATGACCATTTCAATCTCCCTGCGATCATTCAGCCCCGGGTTCTGCTCCAAGATCTGCGCGTTGATGTCGTCATAAACTTCCAGATAATTACCCTCCACGCAGAGATAAATGTGCCGGTAAGTATCGAGATAGGAGAGATATTTCGGCAGGGTTTTGAGCGCGCCGCCCAAAGTCTTTGTCCCCGTCATCTCATCGATCATATCATACATATTTTTGGAAAAATACCGATAAGCAGTCAGCGCATTATACATCTTGTGGATCTGTACGGATGCACTGCCCTCCTGAATGGCACGGCAGCCGCACGACTCGGAAAAACGAACCGCGAACGGAATGACTGTACAGCGCTCCACATCATCCTGTTTCTGCATCACCCTGCAGATCAACTCTACCGCCTGTTTTCCGCCCGCCTGCAGATCCTGCTGTGCCGTCGTTAATCGGGGCGTGAAATAGCGTTCCTCTTCAATCCCGTCAAATCCGGTCACGATCGTATCCTTCGGAATATGATACCCCGCGTTGTGCAGACAGTCGCATATTGTGAGCGCCATCGTGTCGTTAACCGAAATGAATGCGTCGGGCAGCGGTCGCATGCTGGCTAAAAATTCCTGCATCACCGCCCGGCACGGGTCCTCCCAAAAATCTCCATAGCCAATATCTTCATCCGTTAATTCTACGCCGTACTCCGACACCACATCGCGCACGACCTGAATCCGCGCATCGGAAAAGTCGTTGTTGCGCAGACCGCCCATCACAAAGAACGTCCTGCATTGATGCACCTCAACCAAATGACGGACGATCTTTTCGAATGTATTCGTATAATCAAACAAGATACTGTAGCAGTCTTCCATCTCTTTGTCGATGGATACGACCGGTATCCCGTTTTCTTTTCCTTTTTCGATCAGCCGTAAATTCAGCTCACTGTCCTTGATCTTTTCACAAAAAACGATCATTCCGCAGAGCCTGTCGTAATCAATCCGTTCAAAGATGCTCTCCTCACCCTGATCATTCTGGTTGTGGAATTCTAATTCTTCAAAGGTGTTAAACACTTGTACGAACAGGTCGTGCTCTCTTGCCTGCTGATAGATCGCTTTCAGGGAATCTCTTTGAAATTCTTCAGCCGCGCGCACCAAACAGACCGCTATGGTATCTCTCATAACTCACACCTGCCTTTTTATGCGACTATCGTACCATATTTTACACATCTATGCAACTAAACCCATAAAAAATGATAGTACTTTCGACCATAAAAAGCAACTGTTCGGGCTTGATTTTGTCGAATTTCGTGTTTTTTCGCCGGGGCTTGCGTATCTGCGTATTTTGATTTATAATTGTTCTGTTTTTTGGGTGTCATGGACGGAGCAAACATCCGCCCGACAATCCACCCCCGATTATAGTCAGCAGTATGGAGGATGATTATGAGCTTCACATTTGAACGTTTGCTTCCCACTCCCGCACAGATTCGGGAGGAATATCCGCTTCCGGCGCATTTTGCTGCTTTGAAGCAGGAACGCGACCGGGAGATCGCAGATATTATCACAGGAAAATCCGATCGTTTTTTGATGATCATCGGACCCTGTTCCGCGGATAACGAAGACTCGGTTTGTGATTATGTCAACCGATTGGCCGCACTGTCCGACCGTGTAAAGGACAAAGTAATGCTGGTTCCGCGTATCTATACGAACAAACCGCGCACGACCGGAGACGGTTACAAAGGGATCGCCAGCCAGCCCGATCCCCGTAAAAAAGAAGATTTTCTTCAGGGACTGATCGCCGTGCGCAGGATGCATCTGCGCGCCATTCAGGAATCGGGTCTGACCGCTGCGGACGAAATGCTCTACCCCGAAAACTGGGGATATGTGGAGGATGTGCTTTCCTATGTTGCCATTGGTGCCAGAAGTGTGGAGGATCAGCAGCACCGCCTGACCGTAAGCGGCTTTGACGTTGCTTCCGGCATGAAAAATCCGACAAGCGGGGATTTCAGCGTCATGCTCAACTCCGTCTATGCGGCACAGCAGCCGCACTCCTTTATTTACCGCGGGTATGAGGTATCCACTTCGGGCAATCCGCTTGCACATACCGTCCTTCGCGGCTCCGTGAGCAAAAACGGAAACAGCACGCCGAATTATCATTATGAGGACTTAAACCGGTTATGGGAAATGTATCAGGAACGTGATCTGCGAAATCCCGCCTGCATCATTGACTCGAATCATAATAATTCCGGCAAAAAATATGAACAGCAGGTGCGTATCGTCAAAGAGGTTCTGCACAGCCGCAGATTAAATGCCGACATCCGCTCGCTCGTCAAGGGCGTCATGATCGAAAGCTATATCGAGCCGGGCTGTCAGAAGATCGGCGAGGGCATCTACGGCAAGTCCATCACCGACCCGTGTCTCGGCTGGGAAGCCTCCGAGCGCCTGATCTACGATGTGGCGGAATTGTTATAAAAAAAGAATGGCGCAGAGCGCCATTCTTTCGAAGAATCGCTAAAGCGATTCTTCTGGGGCAAGATATTTCCAAGAGGATAAAAAAAGAACGCTGCGCGTTCTTTTTTTATCCTCTTGGATGTGCCTTTGCATAAACTTCTCTTAAATGCTTATGGCTCATATTGGCGTAAATCTGCGTCGTGGAAATATCGGAATGTCCGAGCATTTCCTGTACGCTTTTTAAGTCGGCGCCGTTTTCCACCAAATGAGCAGCAAAGGAATGACGCAGGGTATGCGGCGTAATGTCCGCCGTAATGCCCGCTTTTTTGGTATACGATTTGATCAGCTTCCAAAAGCCCTGCCTGCTCATGGATTCCCCCGAACAATTGACAAAGAGCGTATCACAGGATGGATCTTTTAACATGGAAGTTCTTGCGCCGGATAAGTATTTCGCCAACGCCTCTCTCGCCGCCGTTCCGAACGGAATGACACGTTCCTTATTGCGGTCGCGGCATACAATATAGTTCATGGGCATATTTAAGTCGCTCAGTTTTAAGGTAATGAGCTCCGTCACCCGGATCCCGGTCGCGTATAAAAGCTCCAGCATTGCCTTGTCGCGCACCTCCTTGGGCGCATTTCCCTTCGGCTGTTCCAACAGACGAACCACCTCGTCCATCGTCATAATCCCCGGCATCTTTTTTTCAATCTTGGGCGCTTTCAGTCCTGCAGACACATCGCCTGCAATCTTTCCTTCTTGGGTGAGATAATGAAAAAAAGCCTTGATCGAAGCGATGTTGCGCGAAATACTCGCAGGCGCAAACTTCTGCTCCTCCAAGTCTTTCACATACGCCTCCAGCACTTTTTCGTCAATCTGCTCAAGACTTGTCACACCGCGGTCAGCAAGAAATATCTGCACCTTGTTCAGATCTCTCCGATATGAGAGCTCCGTGTTATCGGAGGTCTTTTTCACATTATGCAGATATTCCATAAACTGCCCGATTTCATCTTTCATGTATCCGCGTGCCACCCTCAAATATTTATGTTAATCAAAAAAGCGTGTTCACGCATTATTATAATCAGAATTTTTAAGAAAAGCAATCGCAATTTTTACCCCTTTTCGGGACATCTTCATCACATTTTGACAAAACTACCACATATCGGAAATGATTACATTTATGTCTACCACATATAGCAATCCGCACTTAAAATTTTTTTAACATTTTCATAACAATTAAGGAGTTGATATACCCCTCCGCAAGGCAGCCGAGTACCCCCAGAAGGACGATCACGCCAATGCCCGTCAGGATCTGCCTTGTGCCGATCCCTCGATATCCGCCCCCTGCCTGTTCATAAATCCGCTCCGAAGTTCTGCACAGCAGAATAAACGCCGGAATATAAAAAAGAATCTGCGGGAACAGACAGATGCACACAAGCCACAAGCCTTTCACGCCGTACACGGCATATGCCGCCGTTAATGTCATACCGAATGCCAGACCATACCACGCCGTATATCCATGGCGGACCAAACGCCCTAACGGTGTAACGGAGAGCAAAAGCACGAATGCGACGGTTCGCATGCGCAGTCCGAGCACATAGAATAATAGTCGGTTTTTATGAATTTCCAGATAACCAATGTAGTGCGTTTTGTCCGCCCCCATCATATCTCCGCTGCCCAAAAACCAACTTCTTCCCAGCACCAAGAGCGCGATCCCGGCGAAAAAGCCAATCAAAAAGGGAGCGCTCCCGCTAAGCAATGCGAGGCGCCCTCTTTCATGTTCCCTCATATGAATCCCCCACAGCTCATTTTTATATTATATGAGCCACATCGTGCGGACATTCTTTATTTGTAATTATTCAGAGCCAGGCAAACTTGCATTCAAGAGCATATTTTTGTGCAAGTTTGTGTGGCGGATACGCCACACCGAGGAAACACGCAGTGTTTTCGAGGTTGGTTCTGAACAGTTACCTTTATTTAACAATAACGGCTGCGATACGCCAAGACCGCAGCCACGGTCTTTGAATCCATGAGCTTTCCCTCATAGATCATCTGCGTCAGCTCCTCCACATCCATCGGCACAACATCAATAAACTCATCTTCATCCAGATGCTGGCTCGACGGAACCAGATTTCTTGCCACATAGACGTCAATTTTTTCGTTGCAGAACGCGACCGTTGTATTTAGGCTGATCAAAAAGGAAAGTTCCTCACTGCGATAGCCCGTCTCCTCCTCCAGCTCACGCGCCGCTGCCGTCTTTGTCGGCTCATCCTTGCCGTTTAATCCACCTGCCGGAATCTCAAGTGTCACCCGGTCAAGGGCATTACGGTACTGCCGCACCATTAAGATCCTGCCGTCCTTAGTCACCGGCACGACCGCTGCCGCCCCGTTATGACCGATAAAATCCCACTCCACAATATTACCGTTCGGCACCTGCACCGTATCACGGTAATAATTGATGATGGAACCTTGATAAACCAATTCCCGCTTTAAGCGTTTCCACTCACTCTCCTGCATGATCAATCTCCTTCTCTTTTCACCTGCCGGCTGAAAGCAGCCGGTCCACACTCACAAGCTTGACGCACAATGCAAAAAGCTTTGCCGTCTCCTTCATCTCCTCTGTGGTCGGGAATGAGGGTGCGATACGGATATTGCTGTCGCGCGGGTCTTTTCCGTACGGATAAGTTGCGCCCGCATCGGTCAGCACCACGCCCGCCTCCTTGCATTTTCCCACGATCGCGGCTGCGCAGCCTTCCATCGCTTCGAAGGAGATAAAGTAACCACCGTTTGGCTTTGTCCATTCGCCAATCTCCAAGCCGGATAACTCCTGCTCAAGAACGGCAAGCACCGCCTCGAATTTCGGCCTCATGATCCCGGCAAGTTCCATCATATGCGCATGCATCCCCTCGATATTTCCGAAGTATTTGACATGGCGCAGCTGGTTGATCTTGTCATAACCGATCGTCTGTATCGTCATTGTCTTTTTAATATCGCTCAAATTCTTCTGCGAGGATGCGATCGCAGCGACGCCTGCCCCGGAAAATGTCACTTTGGAGGTGGAGGCAAATTCGTAAACCATATCGGGACTGCCCGCCTTCTCACATTCGCTCAGAATATCCAATATCTGATCCTGCCGCTCTGTTTCTTCATATAAATGATGCACGGCATACGCATTATCCCAATAAATACGGAAATCCTCTGCGGCAGGCTTTAACGCCGCAAAACGCTTCACCGTCTCGTCCGAATAGGAATACCCCTGCGGGTTGGAATATTTCGGCACGCACCAGATTCCTTTCACCGATGCATCCGTGTTGACATACTGCTCCACCAGATTCATATCCGGTCCCTGCGGCGTCATCGGAATCGTGATCATCTCGATGCCGAAATGCTCTGTGATCTTAAAATGTCTGTCATAACCGGGCGCGGGGCACAAAAATTTCACCTTATCCAGTTTGCACCAAGGTGTGCTTCCGCATACACCGTGCGTCACGGAACGGGAAACCGTGTCATACATAATGGACAGACTGGCATTTCCACAGACGATCACATTCTGGGCAGGCACACCCATCATATCGCCCATCAGCCTTTTTGCCTCCGGAATACCGTCCAGCGTCCCATAATTGCGGCAGTCAACGCCCTCCTCGGTCTTTAAGACAGACTCCGCACACAGCACATCCATCATATCCATGCTGAGATCTAACTGCGCGGGCCCCGGCTTTCCTCTGGACATATCCAGCTTTAATCCCTTTGCCTTTGCATCCTCAAACTGCTGCTCCAATTCTCTCTTCAGCGCTTCCAGTTCTTCCTTTGACATCGACTTGTAAGATTTCATAGCACACCATCCTTATCGTTTTTCGCTTTCATGCCGCTTTTTTCAGCATTGTGAATGATCCGGGCTCGTTCTTTCCATGCTCTGCCCATAACTGGCATCCTTTGTGCATTATTGCATTATTGTATACAATCTACGCATGCCTTTCCTATCATACACCATGCTTCGTACGGATGCAAGAAAAAAATCTCTAAACTGAAAGAAACTCACGTTCCGCCAGTTTAGAGATCCATACCTGTTTTCTCTTGCTCTTATTTATCTCTGTCAAAAACCTCATATAGCCATGCAAAAGAATGCACCGTAGATGCGTCCTTTTTTATTCATTTCCGTCTTCCTGTGCACCGACAACACCGGAGATGACCGATGTCACCGCCGCAATGATCACGGCTACGATGACCGCCACCGCAATGATCCCAACAAGGATCCAGGCTGTCTGTGCATCAACCGTCCCTTCCGCGCCGTCGCTCGCAAACACGCCCGCACAGCCCGACACCATATTCATCAACATAACGGCAAGCACTGTCACACCCACATAAATCAACGACTTGATCTTGTTCCATACCCTCATGAATCTTCGCCTCCGATTGTTTTTACGCGCGTGAATGTCTCCACGCTTCACTCATTTTAGCACTTTTTGTCCGATACCGCAAGACCTACGGCTGCTTAAATATCCATGGATTAAAAATCCATGTCTCCCGCTTCAGGCTGATGGCAATGGATGATCTGCTATTCCTCGATCCGGACCGCAATGATCGTATAATTATCCTGATGCTGTTTTTGTTCCCAAACAACCGCACGTGCGATTGCCTGCGCGATCTGTTCCGCACTCTCCCTCTCTGCATAGCGTGCAAGCTCCTCATCAGAAACCGTGCGAAATACGCCGTCCGTCAGAAGCAGGATCACATCGCCCTTTTCTAACACGATCGGAAGTTCATTCCCGTCCACCTGATCTAACACGCCCTTGCCGATATAGCTTGTGAGTGCAGCACGGCGAATATCTCCCTTTGCTTCCGCTTCCGTGATGATGCCGCGCCTTGCAAGCTCATCAAGGTCTCGTCCATAGTTGTGTTCCACATTCAGTCTGCACAGCCGCTTTTTATGCCACCAATAGATTCTGCTGTCGCCAACGGAACAATAATACAGCTTTTTATCTTCTATGTATGCGGCAATGACGGTGGAACCGCCCGGCGCCTTTCCCAAAAGGTATTGATTGACCGTCTCGTTCACACGCCAGAGTGACTGCTGCAGAAACGGCACCGGCTCCGAAGCCCGGTCCCCGGCAGAATACGCATCCCTCATGCCCTCCACGATCAGGCTGCTGATCTGAGCTCCGCTTGACAATCCGCCCATGCCATCGGCAATGACCGCAAGCGCGCTTTCCCCGCCTGCGCGCTCTCCTGCCGCAAGCTCCATCTGTCCGTCAGCCATGCCCGAAAACCACATCGCATCCTGCTGCTCGGTTCTTGCGCCTATTTCACTGATGCCCGCCAATGCAATGCGGGACTTTTGTTTTCTCTTTTTTTTCATATTCCATATTATAGCAAAAAAAGATTCCATAAACAATGTTTATGAAATCTTTTTCTTTCTACTTTGCGTAATCGACTACTCTGGATTCGCGAATGACATTGACCTTGATCTGTCCCGGATACTGAAGCTCCGCTTCAATCTGCTTTGAAATATCCCTTGCCAAAAGAACCATGTCCGCATCGCCAATCTGTTCAGGAACTACCATTACTCGAATCTCTCTACCTGCCTGAATAGCAAAAGATTTGTCTACACCCTTGAAATTGTTTGTAATATCCTCTAATTGCTTTAATCTTGTCGTATAAGTTTCCAACGTCTCGCGCCTTGCACCCGGTCTTGCCGCGGAAATCGTGTCCGCTGCTTGTACCAAACATGCGATCAACGTTGTCGGCTCCACATCGCCATGATGGGATTCCACCGCGTTAATGACCGTTGCCGATTCCTTATACTTCCTGCAAAGCTCCGCGCCCAATTGAATATGGGAGCCTTCCATTTCATGATCCACGGATTTACCAATATCATGTAAAAGACCTGCGCGTTTCGCCATTCTGATGTCCAAGCCCATCTCTGATGCAAGGAGACCTGAAAGCTGTGCTACCTCAACAGAATGCTTCAACGCATTCTGCCCATAGCTGGTTCTGAATTTCATCTTGCCAAGTAATCTGACAAGTTCGGGGTGGATACCGTGCACGCCGACTTCCAACAGCGCCGCTTCACCCTCTTCTTTGATCATGACCTCTACTTCTTTTTGCGCCTTTTCAACCATTTCCTCGATTCTTGCCGGGTGGATTCTTCCGTCCACGATCAGCTTCTCGAGTGCAATACGTGCAACCTCGCGTCGTATCGGATCAAAACCGGATAAAATGACTGCCTCCGGCGTATCGTCAATGATCAAATCCACGCCGGTCATCGTCTCTAAGGTACGGATATTACGTCCCTCACGACCGATGATACGCCCTTTCATTTCGTCGCTCGGAAGCTGCACAACGGAAATCGTCGATTCAGATACATGGTCCGCCGCGCATCGCTGAATGGCGTTTACCACATATTCCTTTGCCTTCTTGTCCGCTTCTTCCTTTGCCCTGCTCTCCATTTCCTTGACGAGCATGGCCGTTTCATGCTTTACTTCGTCTTCAACAATTTTCAATAAATACTCTTTTGCCTGTTCGGAGGTTAAACCAGAGATCCGTTCCAGTTCCTGTACCCTCTCTTCGTTCAGCCTGGCGATTGCTTCTTTCTGCTTATTCAGCGCCTCTTCCCTTGCAATCAGCCCCGCTTCTTTCTTCTCAATTGCGTCCGCCTTTTTGTCAATGTTTTCTTCCTTCTGCTGAACTCTGCGCTCATAACGCTGTGCTTCCGCTCTCCGTTCCTTGATCTCCTTATCCAGCTCGTTCTTTGTCCGGATGGATTCTTCTTTCACCTCAAGCAGCCCTTCACGTTTTTTCGCCTCAGCAGTTTTGAGTGCGTCATCAATGATCTCTCTCGCCTTATCGTCCGCATTCCCGATCTTCTGCTCGATCGCCTTTTTCTGGCGGTTCATTGCAAGAAAAGCGGATAAGGGTACGGCAATGACAAGCGTCACAATGACCGCCACCACTACTGGTCCCATCATGTACAGGAGCACCTCCTTATTTAGTTTTCATTGTACGAATATGCGTTATAGGATACGCCATATATGATAGCATATCCTAACTCTCAATTTTACAACAGTTCAATTTTACCCCGTAATGCATATGATGTCAAGCACTATTCACGTTTGAGTTTCCTCCGCCGATAACACCCCACGCGCTTTTAACGGGTCGCTGTTCTGCCTTCGCCCATCCCATAAGTCAAATAATGCTCATATAATGCGTCTTTATCATAGCCAAACGCTTCCTTCAAATCGGGATAACGGTTCGCATAGGCAATATGGTTAAATCCATCCGCTTCATCAAAAAGCGAAAGAATGTCGCCATCCTCCGCAAACCATGGATTATTGATGTCATAATCCGTCGGGTCCCAGTCTCTATGCAGAGAATCCTCCGGTATTTTGATCGCTTCCGGTTTTCCAAGCGGTAATACTTCTTCATTGTCAGAATACACAATGACCGTTGTTCCGACTTTGCAGTTATCATAGATCCATTTGGAATCTTCCACAGACAGCCGGACACATCCTAACGATGCATTTTCACCCAGTTTATTATATTCTTCCCACTCCAGAGAATCCGGGGAGACTTCTAAATACGGTACAGAATGAAACAGAATTTTATTCGTAAAGCTCACCGCATACCTGCCGTAAGTATTATCTACCATCAACCGCCATTCATAATAGCGGGACGTCCGAAAACTACCCTGCGGTGTGGCGTGCCCCGTCCGTCCGCAGGAACAAACCATTGCTTTAACCGGTGTCAGTGTACCGTCCGCCTCCTTCTGCATGACCGTAACACAATTTAATGCTCTGTTTACATAGATGACATAATCCGGTCTGGTATCTTCTGTCTGCATGTTTTGCCCTCCTGCCGCATTCACGTTCATAGCACCGGCAGAGCATAACAGGATTCCCAAACATGCGATGCGAAGGATTGACATTTTGAGCCTTTTCATATGATACCTGATTCCTTTCCTCTGGAGTAGCTTTCAAACAACATTATAATCAATAGAATAATCCCCTCTAAGACAGGGCAGATGTCGAAAAAATGTATGCTTCGCGGTGATTATAGCAAGACAGCATACGCGTGTCAAGATGCCTCATTTCCATTTCCTATTTCTACCATTTATTTACAGGATACATCATGAAGTCCATCCTTCAGCCGTCCTCCGGATTACTTATGCATCCTCATACAATATTCCCTTCATACATTGTGCAATTTTAGATGCCGGATACCCCCTCCTGAACAGAAACGCGTACAGCTTTCTTCGCTGCTCCGGCGTGCAATCGTCCTCGCGGTATCCCTTCTTTATGAGCAATGCCTGTATTTGGACAAGCTCTGCATCCTCCTCATCCGAAAAATCCATCCTTTCACAGACATTTCTGACCGTATCCCGATTGATTCCTTTTTTTAGCAGATCGGTCTCTATCCGCAGCATGCTCTTTTTATCCCGATAAGTGTCCATATACTTCCTTACATAGGATTCGTCATCCACATATCCATAGGACTTCACATACGCAAGCGCAGTCTGAATGACCTCATCGGGATAGCCGCCGTTTTCTAACTTGCGGCAAAGCTCGGACTCCGTATAGTCCCGCTGCTTGAGCAGATTCATACATCGAAGCTTTGCCCTTTTTGGCAGCTCTTTGTATAGAATTTCCTCATAAACAGCGTCCGCTATCGGCTCCCCCACACGGAGCCGATAGCGGCGCAGTTCCGATCGGTATAGCGAAACACTCATCCCGTTATCAAATGCTACTCTCGATTTTGCTTTTGCTAATTCTGTTATCTCTGTAACGATCATGCCAATCCATCCATACCCTTCGGCTTATCAACGACATGCATCCCGATCCAAGTATGATTCCACGGTATCATTCTTTTGCGCTGCCCTTTGTCTTTTTCCCCGGCTCCGCAGATGCCGTATTCTCGGATACTGTCTTCCCCGTGCCTTCTTCCGCCTGTCCTTCCTCGGTCAGACCGTAATGTACACGCACCTTCCGCTCAACCTCATCACATATCTGCGGGTTGTCCTTCAAATACTGCTTGGCGTTCTCGCGCCCCTGACCGATCTTATTCCCCTCATAGGCATACCAGGCACCCGTCTTTACTACAATATCCACATTGGCCGCCATATCAAGAATATCGCCCACGGTGGAAATGCCTTCTCCAAACATAATATCAAACTCTGCCTCCTTGAACGGCGGCGCGATCTTGTTCTTCACGACCTTGACCCTCGTGCGGTTGCCGACTACCTCTCCGCCCTGCTTGATCGCCTCGATCCTTCTGACGTCCAAGCGAACGGAGGAATAGAATTTTAAGGCGCGTCCGCCCGTCGTCGTCTCGGGATTGCCAAACATAATGCCGACCTTCTCACGGAGCTGGTTGATAAATACAACCGTACAGTTGGATTTGCTGATCACACCCGTCAGCTTCCTGAGCGCCTGCGACATCAATCTCGCCTGAAGTCCGACATGGGAATCTCCCATATCGCCGTCGATCTCCGCTTTCGGTACAAGCGCCGCAACCGAATCCACCACCACAATGTCAACGGCACCGGAGCGCACCATCGTCTCAGTGATCTCCAAAGCCTGTTCGCCGCAGTCCGGCTGTGAAATATACAGATTATCAATATCTACACCGATATTCTTCGCATACACGGGATCCAGCGCATGCTCCGCATCAATAAAGCCTGCGATCCCGCCGCTCTTTTGTACCTGCGCGATCATATGCAGCGTCACGGTCGTCTTACCGCTCGACTCCGGCCCATATATCTCTACGATTCTTCCCTTGGGAATTCCGCCAAGCCCCAGCGCAAGATCTAAGCTCAAAGAGCCTGTCGGTATTGTCTCTACGTTCATTCTCGCCGCCGGATCACCGAGCTTCATGACTGTCCCGCGCCCATACTGCTTCTCCAACTGTGAAATCGCCGCATCCAGCGCTTTCAGCTTCTCATCCTTTTCCATATCGTTCTCCTTCCGATCCATGCAAATACAGAACAAACGTTCTTTTTTACCATCATAAAACATTTGTTCGATTCTGTCAATGGTTCCTACGCAATATTTTTTACAAAATTCATTCTAGTGTCAAATATGTCCAATAAAATTCCCTTTGTGAAAATCTACTTCACAAATTTTCGTTATCGATCAAATAAAAGAAATAACGGATTGATCCATCCTTGGACGGCATTCCTGCCAAAAGAAACAAAAAATCACGGTCTTTTTTGAATGTACCACATTCCCGCTTTGCAGACAACCGTCAACTTGCACAATCTTTCAATATGATTACTCTTTTCCCTTCCGCTTCGGATATTTTTTTCCGATCACGAACGGTAAAAAGTGATTGACGACGTAGATTGTCACAAGCTCCATGCCCAGCAGGGAAAGCGCGATCCCGAGATATAAACAATACACTTTTGCACGCGGAGAACGGGTCGCAAAAAACATGCCGATCTCAATGGACTGCCGCATATACAGGCAGTCTAAATGCGTCAGCATGATGATCAGCGAATTCGCGCCCAAGTAGCAGAGTCCGCGCACATTCTTTCCATATTTACACAGCAGCAAAAGAAACGTGCTGCCAAGCAGGGTATTCAGGTAATAAAGCCATGTTCGGTTAAATGCCATATACCGCATGTCCACATGCCCGTTATACAGGCTTAAACACCCGGTAAGCACCAGCCCAAGTATACAGACGGCTACCAGCGCCACGCGTCTGGACGTATCCGTCACCACCTGATCCAACCGCTCAAACAGAGGCGCCAGACAATAGCCGAGCATCAGAAAACCGATGCCCACCATACTGCGCAGCCATGTATAGAGTAATTCAAAGACAAGGCGCAACGGTATCGTCGTCTGAGGAAAGCGTGCCATAAAGTGCGGATGGATCCATGTCGCAGCCGCCACGAGCACGACAGAAATGAGCGCCGCCGTCACCTTTTGTTTTCCGCATTTTTTCAATAGGAATGAGAACGCGATCTCCGAGAAAAAGAGCGCCGTCAAAAACCATAGTACGGACATGCCGCCTAAACCAAACGTCTGGATGAGATACCCCTCAATCTGATCCCATGTACCGACGTGTTTTTTTCCATAATAATATCCGCCGTATATCGCAAGGTAAATCGCACTGAAGATGACATACGGCACAAGCAGACCGCGCGCTTTCCGCTTCAGAATATCGCGCATGCTGCGCTTCTCCTCCCCAATCGTGAAAGCCACGATACCCGATACGACAAAAAATAACGGCATCAGATAGGCGGTAATGACGGTCCGAACCTGTTCTGCACAATATTGGGAATGCGCGACTGCAACCAAAATGATGCCGATCCCCCGCGCCATATCTAAATAATCCAGTCGTTTCCCCTTCATCGTTCTTTCTGCTCCTCGTTAGTTCTTCTCTTTTCCGAACGTCCTGCTCCCGCAATATTCCAAAAGACAGCGGCGAAGCTGCGTCAGCGCGCATGCCGTCGCACTTTCCCTGATTTTGGCTCTTCCCCCGGAAAACAGGTATTCTTTTATCATCAGTTTTCCGCACACCTGACATGCAATGTAGACCAGTCCGACCGGCTTTTCCTTGGTCCCGCCGTCCGGCCCTGCAATTCCCGTGATCGCCACCGTCACGTCTGCCTTTGTGAATAATGCAGCGCCTCTTGCCATCTCGCCCGCAACCTTTTCGCTGACCGCGCCGTATTTCGTCAGCGTTGTCTTTTTCACGCCCAGCAGCCTGCGCTTCGCTTTATTGGAATAGGTCACATAGCCCGATTTATAGCTCTCCGATATGCCTGCAACGTTGATGAGCCGGCTCGCAAGCATGCCGCCCGTGCAGGATTCCGCCGTCGCCACGGTCAGATTGGCGGCAAGCAAGAGATCGACAACCGATTTTTCCAGCGTCGTATCCGCATCCGTGGAATATACGTCCCCTCCAAAGCGCGCTTTCAATTCACGCACGATGGGCTTGATCAGCTTTTTCGCTTCTTTTTCATCCGCCGCCTTCGCCGTTACCCGAAGATGTACCTCGCCGAGCCTCGCGTAAGGCGCGATGGTCGGATTTTCCTGCCCTGCGATCAGATCTTCGATCTTCGTCTCCACAAGGCTTTCACTGACACCGCATATCTTTACGGTCTGCGAAAAAATAACCCCCGGCGTAAACTCCTGTAAATACGGCCGGACACTGTTTTCAAACATCGGCCTCAGTTCTCCCGGCGGTCCCGGCATCATGACGATGTGATGCCCTCCGACCTCCACGATCATTCCCGGCGCCGTGCCGTTTTCATTATCCAATACCAGACAGCCTTCCGGCACCTGTGCCTGCTTCCAGTTATTGTCCGTAATGTGCATGCCCCTTTTTTCAAAATAATGAGCGATCCGCTGGCGCGAATGCTCATCGGCTACAAGAGGAATGGAAAGCACCTCGGCAACCGTTTCCTTTGTCAGATCATCCTGCGTCGGTCCTAAGCCCCCCGACATTAAAATAATGTCCGAGCGTCCGATGGCGGTTTTCACCGTCTCCATAAGACGTGATCTGTTGTCGCCGACCACGCTCTGATAATAGCAGGAAAGCCCCAGTCCCGCACATTGTTCCGCCAAGTACGCCGCATTGGTGTTGATGATATTTCCAAGCAGCAGCTCCGTTCCGACACAAATAATCTCAACCGTCATTCTCTTCTCCCGTTTTATCGTTGCCTGATACCTGTTGCTTCCTTTTGAACCGATCTTCCTATCCCGCTTTTTCCCTGCATCTTCCGTTTTTTCTTTTCCTTACTTCTGCTCTGACAGAATACTGCGGTTCTTCCATAAGTAATCGACAAGCGAGATCACGGTCAGCGCAAGCGCCGCCCACATCACGACTTGCGTGATCACTGCGACCGCCTTATTCGGAATATCCGCGATCATCAGGCAGATCATCACCATCTGAAAGGTCGTCTTAAACTTGCCCCAATAGCTCGCAGCAAGCACAACGCCGTTATCGGACGCGATCAGCCGAAAGCCGCTGATGACAAATTCCCGCGCAATAATGACGATCACGACCCACGAATAAATCCTGCCGATGTCCACAAGACAGATAAGCGCCGAACAGACGAGCAGCTTATCCGCGATGGGATCCATAAATTTTCCGAAGTTTGTGATGAGATTGCGCTTTCTTGCAATATGCCCGTCCAG
>CAMWSU010000061.1 GCA_947176965.1 uncultured Lachnospiraceae bacterium
CACGATCTGCGCAGGCTGCATGCCGAGCGGCAGGCGTATGAGATCCGCAGGCAGGAACTGCGGCATGCGATGCATGATACGAAGGGAATGTCACTTATTTGTATTTGTGCGATGAGCTGCTGCTTTGCCATGTTGTTATTGTTTCAGTTTGGATTTCACATGGATTCGTCCGTCGGGTATCTGCTGACCGGACTCGTTATGGCGGGGGTGTTGGTGTATGTGTATATCCGGTATCATGAGGCGTCCAAAGAGCTTGCGCGTGTGACTGCGGGCATCAACAAGCTGATCCTGTTACAGAACCGCGTCAAGATCCGATATGTGAATAACACGAATCTGTTGGATTATCTGTATATGAAATATCATACCGAGAGCAGCGGAATGCTGGAGCAGCAGCTTGCGCTGTTTTATGAGGAGCAGGAGTACCGAAAGCAGTATGAGAGGACAGTGGATGATCTCTCGTATTTCCGCAGGGAGCTGCTGCGTCTTTTGCAGCATTATCAATTGTTTGATCCGCTCGTGTGGATGCGCCGCCCGGAGGCACTGTTGGATTCCCGCGAGCGCGTGGAGCTTCGCCACGGCTATAATGAGCAGCGGCAGAAGCTTCGAAAGCAGATGGAGCATAATCGGGAGCTTGTGGAGCGTGCGAAGCAGGAGATCAGAGAGATCGCGGCGGAATATCCTGAATCCGCGCGCGCGATCCTTGCGATCGTGGAGGAGTACGAAAGAGAATGAAGTCATTCTCAGAAGAAAATCTAACGCTCACGGCAGAGACCGTTTCGCGAAGATTTTCTACGGTTCGCATAGCGAACCTTTCTCACATTATGGTTTGTGCTTGTGAGGTGTCAGGGTGAAGGAGATTGTATCATTTTTTCAGTTGTATGTGGATCCGGACGCTGTGATGGGGCAGGATTTTGCGGTCGTCATGCTGATCTTATATGCGGGCGCAGCCCTGTATATGGCGGATTTTTATCAATTAGTGAAACAAAAATCCAAGGCGGAGACGCTGGCGATCTTAGGCATTCCCTGTGTGGTTACCATGATGGGTTCGGCGCTTGCCGCGCTGATGGTACAGGTGCCGAGACCGGGGACGGAACAGATTCTTTTATTCTCTCAGGCACTAGAAAGCGAAAAAATGCAGGCAAAGCTTGTGCTGGTGACGTTTGTATGGATGTTTCTTTGGGCAGTCTGTTATCTGCTGCAGAGAAAGCGCGGGAAAAAAGAAGTGATCCGCTGGGTGATCTCCTGTATTCCTGACGGAATCTGCGCCGCGGTGATCATCTTCAGCTTTTTGTATTATCCGGTCTGCGGGAGAAGTTTATTTTTTGTGACATCGGAGTGGGTGCTGTGGGTCTATCTGTACGCGGTGTACTTTTTGTGCTGTAAGATCGTCCTTTTGGCGGTCAGTCTGTTTGTGCGGCTTTACTCGACAAGGATCACATGTTTTCGCTGGCGGGAGGGCAAACATCCGGCCGTGTTCCTGCACCGTTATTTTTACATATATCAGAGCGCGATCCTTCGAAATGTGCTTCTGTTTGAAGGGGGACTCTTGACGTTTCTCACCGTATTGCTTGTGTTAGAACCGCCGCTGCCGGATGAGCGGGGAGATGTGGTCATGATCATGGTATTTTTGTATTTGGGAGCGGTGTTTGTCATAGCTGCTGCGACGGTCCCGATTCGAAAGGGGCTGCGCAGATTCAAGGAATGGGGAGATGCAAGGCAGTTAAAGGAATTATTCTGCCGCGAGTACTTTACGCAGGATCCGATTGCCGCAAATAAAGACTATGTGGTCACGCGGCATTTTCTGGTGGATGTGCAGCAGCCGGCTGCCGTTTATTATTGGAAGGATCTTCAGAACGTCGGCGGCTGGTATCAGGACGGAAAAGGTAAAAGCCGATGCCTTTATTTTTACAAGGCGGGAATGGTAAAGTTTTCCGAGACGGAAGCTGCGGCTTCAGAGGCGGTGTTTCAGTATGCAAAACAGTGGATGAGTCCTTTTTTGCGGGACAATCCACAATAATCTTGCGGTTTTGGCTGTTGTGCGATATAATCTTTGCGGTAAGAAAAATATGTGCGGGCATAGATACCGGCGGTTATTACGAACAGAAAGGGAAAGGGACAGACAATGAACAAATTGGATCTGCTTTATGAGGGAAAGGCAAAAAAAGTATTTAAGACAGACGATCCCGACGTGCTCATCGTTGACTATAAGGATGATGCAACGGCATTTAACGGCGAGAAAAAGGGAACGATCGTCGGCAAAGGCGTCATCAACAACAAAATGACGAATCATGTGTTCAAGCTGTTGGAGAAGGAGGGCGTACCCACCCATTTTGTTGAGGAATTGAGCGAGCGTGAGACCGCCGTAAAAAAAGTAGAGATCGTACCGCTTGAGGTTATTATCCGCAATGTGGCGGCAGGAAGCTTTTCCAAACGGCTCGGTGTGCCGGAGGGGACGCCGTTTAAGGAGCCGACGATTGAATTTTCCTATAAAAATGACGAGCTCGGAGATCCGCTGATCAACAGCTATTTTGCGGTTGCGTTAGGATTGGCGACGTGGGAGGAGCTTGAAACGATCAAAAAATATGCGTTCAAGGTCAATGATGTGTTAAAAGCGTACTTCCTCGGTGCGGATATCAAACTGATCGATTTTAAGATCGAGTTCGGACGCTATCACGGGCAGATCATCCTTGCGGATGAGACAAGTCCGGACACTTGCCGTCTGTGGGATGTACATACGAACGAGAAGCTGGATAAAGATCGTTTCCGCAGAGATCTCGGCAATGTGGAGGAAGCATATAACGAGGTGTTTAAGCGGCTTGGTCTGTAAGATACGTCTGTGGCGGTATATTGGAATTGTTTTTCCGTGTGTGGCAGCAGAATGGTATTTTTTGCTGTGCGCGGCGGTATGCTTGAAAGGTTGGACATGACGGATAAGTTAAATATTTGTACGGAGTCTGAGGATGGGCTGCATGAGGAATGCGGCGTATTCGGCGTTTATGATTTTGACGGCGGTGATGTTGCCTCCACGATATATTACGGTCTTTTTGCACTCCAGCACAGAGGGCAGGAGAGCTGCGGCATTGCCGTCAGCGATACGCAGGGACCGAAAGGGAAAGTTCTGTCCGCAAAGGATATGGGGCTGCTCAATGAGGCATTCACGCCGGAGATTTTGGAGAAACTGAAAGGCGACATCGGCGTTGGGCATGTGCGCTATTCCACAGCGGGCAGCAGCACGAGAGAAAATGCGCAGCCGCTTGTATTAAATTACGTTAAGGGTACATTGGGACTGGCGCATAACGGGAATCTTATCAATGCGCCGGAGCTGCGCCGCGAACTGGAATACACGGGAGCGATTTTCCAGACGACGATCGACTCCGAGGTCATTGCGTATCATATTGCCCGTGAGCGCCTAAAGAGCAAGACGGTCGAGGAGGGCGTGGGACGTGCGATGGACAAGATCAAGGGGGCGTATTCCCTGATCGTGATGTCTCCGCGCAAGCTGATCGGCGCGCGTGACCCGTTCGGGTTTCGTCCGCTCTGCATCGGCAGGCGTGACAATGCGTATATCTTAGCGTCTGAAACCTGTGCGCTTGATACGGTCGGCGCGGAGTTTGTGCGTGACGTGCTTCCCGGGGAGATCGTCACCATCAGCCCTGAATATGGGATTCAGTCGGATACGTCACGCTGCATCGCGAAGGAAAAGCAGGCACGATGCGTATTCGAGTATATTTATTTTGCAAGACCCGACAGCTATATTGACGGAATGAGCGTGTATCATTCCCGTATCATGGCAGGAAAATTCCTTGCGATCGATTCTCCCGTGGATGCGGATGTGGTCGTCGGTGTGCCGGAATCCGGCAATTGTGCCGCGCTTGGTTATTCCATGCAGTCGGGTATTCCCTACGGGCAGGCGTTTGTCAAGAACAGCTATGTGGGGAGAACTTTTATCAAACCGAAACAGAAAAACAGGGAGAACAGCGTGCAGGTGAAGCTGACGGCGCTGCGCGAGGCAGTAGAAGGAAAACGTGTGATCATGATCGACGATTCCATCGTTCGCGGTACGACTTCGGACAGGATTGTCCACATGCTGCGCGAGGCGGGGGCAAAGGAAGTACATATGCGTGTCAGCGCGCCGCCGTTTTTATGGCCCTGCTATTTCGGAACGGACATTCCGGCGAGAGATCAGCTGATCGCTTACAACCGCTCGGTTGAGGACATCCGTAAGATCATCGGCGCGGATACGCTCGCTTACTTGAAGGAGGAGCGCCTGACGGAGATGGTGGACGGACTCGGCATCTGTAAGGGATGTTTTACGGGGCAATATCCGATGACACCGCCTGAGGAGGATATTCGGGGCGAGTTTGATGCATAAAAAAGATTGGCGCGAATGCGCCAATCTTTCAAAGAATTCGCCTGCGGCGAATTCTTCATGGATTGAGCGTTTGTAAATTCTTTTGGAGTAATATAACAGCAGCAGAAAAAGGAGAACCGGATGAGCACAGACAGATATGTAAGTCCGCTTTCGGAGCGGTATGCAAGCAGGGAAATGCAGTATATTTTTTCTCCGGACATGAAGTTCCGAACATGGAGAAAGCTGTGGATCGCGCTTGCCGAGACGGAAAAAGAGCTGGGACTGGACATCACGCAAGAGCAGATCGACGAGCTGAAAAGCCATCAGGATGATATTAATTATGATGTGGCAAAGGCGCGGGAAAAGGAAGTGCGCCACGATGTCATGAGTCATGTGTATGCTTACGGCGTACAGTGTCCGAAGGCAAAGGGCATCATTCATCTGGGTGCGACGAGCTGTTATGTCGGGGACAATACGGACATCATCGTCATGACGGAGGCGTTAAAGCTTGTCAAAAAAAAGCTGGTCAATGTCATTGCGAAGCTTGCCGATTTTGCCGGGAAATATCGGGCGATGCCGACGCTTGCATTTACACATTTTCAGCCGGCGCAGCCGACGACCGTGGGCAAGCGCGCAACGCTGTGGATGCAGGAATTTTGTTTGGATTTAGATGATCTGAATTATGTGCTTTCTACGATGAAGCTGCTCGGCTCGAAGGGAACGACCGGAACGCAGGCGAGCTTTTTGGAGCTGTTTGACGGAGATCACGAGCGGATCGACCGCATCGATCCGATGATCGCAAAAAAAATGGGTTTTGAGGAATGCTATCCGGTATCGGGGCAGACCTATTCGCGTAAGGTCGATACCCGCGTTATGAACGTGGTGGCGGGCATTGCGGCGAGCGCGCATAAAATGAGCAACGATATTCGACTGCTCCAGCACTTAAAAGAGGTGGAGGAGCCATTTGAAAAGAATCAGGTCGGTTCTTCGGCGATGGCATATAAGCGCAATCCGATGCGCAGCGAGCGCATTGCTTCTTTATCGCGTTATGTGATGTGCGATGCCATGAATCCGGCGATCACTTCCGCGACCCAGTGGTTTGAGCGGACACTGGACGATTCGGCGAATAAGCGGCTCTCGATTCCGGAAGGTTTTCTGGCAATTGACGGCGTGCTCGATCTGTGTCTGAATGTGGTGGACGGCCTGGTCGTTCATGAAAAAGTCATCTTAAAGCGGCTCATGAGCGAGCTGCCGTTTATGGCGACAGAGAATATCATGATGGATGCGGTCAAGGCGGGCGGCGACAGACAGGAGCTGCACGAAAAGATCAGACAGCTCTCCATGCAGGCGGGAAAAACGGTCAAAGAGGAAGGTCTTGACAATAATCTGTTGGAGCTGATCGCAGACGATCCTTCTTTCGGATTGACGCTGGAGGAGCTGCAAACAACAATGGAGCCGTCGCGCTATACGGGACGTGCATCGGTTCAGGTGGATGCGTTCTTAAAGAATATAGTCGAGCCGATCTTACAGGAAAATAAAGCGCTGCTCGGTGTGAAAGCGGAGATCAACGTGTAACACGCTGTGAAAGGGCATAAGTCATAGGAAAAGAAAGGAATTTTGATATGGTAAAAGCGGTAGTTGGAGCAAATTGGGGTGACGAGGGCAAGGGCAAGATCACGGATATGCTTGCTGAGCAGGCAGATATCGTCATACGTTTTCAGGGAGGCGCCAATGCGGGGCATACCATTATCAATAATTATGGAAAATTCGCGCTGCATACGCTTCCGTCCGGTGTTTTTTATGACCATACGACAAGCATTATCGGCAATGGTGTCGCGCTGAACATCCCGTTGCTCTTTCAGGAGATCAAGTCGATCACGGACAGAAATGTCCCGATGCCGAAGCTTCTCATTTCGGACCGGGCACAGATGGTCATGCCGTATCATATTTTGCTTGACCAATATGAGGAGGAGCGCTTAGGAGGCAAGAGCTTCGGTTCCACAAAGTCCGGAATCGCTCCCTTTTACTCCGATAAATATGCAAAGATCGGTTTTCAGGTCAGTGAGCTGTTTGACGAGGAATTGTTAAAAGAAAAAACAGAACGGATCTGTGAGCAGAAAAATGTATTGTTTGAACATCTGTATCATAAGCCTGCCATTTCTCCGAAGGAGCTGCTTGATACGCTGCATGAATATCGCGAAATGGTAAAGCCTTATGTGTGCAATGTATCCGCCTATTTGGATCAGGCGATCAAAGATGGCAAGACGATCTTGCTGGAGGGACAGCTTGGAACGTTAAAGGACCCGGATCACGGCATTTATCCGATGGTGACGTCCTCATCTACATTAGCGGCATTTGGCGCGATCGGCGCAGGAATTCCTCCCTATGAGATACGGCAGATCGTGACAGTGTGCAAGGCATATTCCTCCGCGGTCGGAGCGGGTGCATTTGTGTCGGAGATTTTCGGCGATGAGGCAAATGAGCTTCGCACGCGCGGCGGGGACGGCGGCGAGTTCGGTGCGACAACGGGGCGCCCGCGTCGCATGGGCTGGTTTGACTGTGTTGCTTCCAAATACGGCTGCCGTTTGCAGGGAACAACGGATGTAGCGTTTACGGTATTGGATGTGCTTGGTTATCTGGATGAGATTCCCGTGTGCGTCGGCTACGAGATTGACGGAGAGGTCACTACAGAGTTTCCCGTTACCTACAAGTTGGAGAAGGCAAAGCCGGTATATGAGAAGCTGCCGGGCTGGAAATGTGATATACGCGGGATCAAGAATTACGAGGATCTGCCGGAGAACTGCCGTGCCTATATTGAGTTTATTGAAAAGCAGATCGGATTCCCGATCACAATGATATCCAATGGTCCGACAAGGGAAGACATTATTTACCGCAAGCAGTGAGAAGTGTATTCAAATAATGAAGGGGCTGTTGAAAAAGTAGACCGGTTCAACTACTTGGGCAATGGCCCCTTTTTTGTGTTCAAAAAAATTATATTTTATCAAACAATTGACAAATAAGAATCCATTCCGTATGACGAACATATCTAAGGAATTCTAACATTTGATGTGAAGAAGTATGAGAGGTCGCTGCGAGAGGAAGGGCGAGAAGAAGGCATAGAAAAAGAAAGTGCGCGCTACAGCAAGCCGATCGGCATATTGCTTGAGCAGCATCGGGAAGACGATCTAAGGCGTGCGGCGGAAGAGCCGGTATACCGAAAACAGTTATATGAGGAGTTTGGTTTGTTAAAAAGAGAGAGTAGGTAAAAGTGTTTTGGTCAGGCAAAAGAGTATCGTCCTAATAAGAAACGGCATACTCGCTGGGTAATAAACGATGGCGGGTATGCCGTTTTGCGCGTTTCTTTACCAGTTCGGCAGAAGCTTTTTGCAGGATTATGCTTCCGGCGAAGGATGAAAATAGGCGACAGCGATCGCGCCTGGACCGACGTGGGTGCCGATTGTGCTTCCGACCGTACAGATTGGGAGGGAATCGAGGGTATCCACCCAGAGTGCCCGGCTGTCCTCTATGTATTTTTGCAATAGATCATCAGATAGGCCGGTATAGCCTAAAGCGATCGGATAGTCAAAATCCACGCCGCCGTGTTCTTTGATATATTCGATGAGCATATTATTTCCTTTTTTGGAACCGCGCGCCTTACCGATGACGACAACTTCGCCGTCGCGGACGGTGACGACCGGTTTAATGGAAAGCATATTGCCGACAAATGCGGTGGCTGGAGAAATCCGTCCGCCCTTTTTGAGATATTCCAGCGTGTCTAAGAGCGCGATCAGACGGACACGGGAGCGTTCCCGGCACAGGGTATCTGCGATTTCCGAAGCGCTTTTTCCCTGTTCTGCGAGCATAACGGCGCGCTTGATCAAAACCTGTTCCCCGACGGTCGCATTTAAGCTGTCAACAGGAAAGATCTTTCCCTCATAATCTGTAGCGGCAAGCACGGCGTTCTGATAAGTGCCGGAGAGCTTTGAAGACAGCGTAATGACGACAGCGGTATCCCCGGCAGAGGTAACCTCTTCATAAAACGCTTCAAACTGATGCGGGGCAAGCTGACTTGTTTTGGGCAGCGTATCGTCCTCGATCAGTTTTTCGTAAAATTCGTGGTGCGTGATCGTGACGCCCTCCACATATTCTGTTTCTCCGAAAATGGTCATCATCGGAATGACGGTGACGGCGTGGGATGCCGCATATTCTGCGGTCAGATCAGCGGCTGAGTCAGTTATGATTCTTACACACATGGGAAAATCCTTTCTTGAACGCTGTTCAATTTTAATTTGAGTCTCAAACGATTTGTTTTACTATAAAGGAAGATAATAGAAAAGTCAAGGGCGAAAGCGCTTGAAGAGTCTCCGCAAATGGAAGAGGACTGTTATGAGGACGCATTCCGATCTTCAATCAAAAATTTTTAATCTTGTTATTGTTTTTTTAGCTTGTAATGCATAAAATATCTATGGAAAGAAGGAATAAAAAGATGAGAAAATTCAGAAAACAAGGGAAATTTTTATGTATTGCCATTGTTGGAATGCTCGTTTTGGGGGATTACACTGCATACTCTGTGTACGCCTCCGAGCTGCCGTCAGACAATGTATGCCCGGAACCGGCTAACGAGGCGGAAATGATCAACATAACGGAACTGACCGATGAGCAGCCGGCGGAGTATTACGATGATTCGGTTTTGATCGACGACACTATTACTGATATAGCGGAGCTGACCGATGAGCAGCTGGCGGAGTATTACGGCGATTCGGTTTTTATCGGAGACTCGATTATGGAGGGGTTTCGGATTTACAGCGTGAGGCAGGACAACTTTGTCCATGATATTCAGTTCCTGACAGCAATAAGCTACTCGGTCCATAATGCCCTGAGACCTGTAAAAAGCAATATTCCTCACCCTGAATATCAAGGGAAAAAGTACCATGTTTGGGATGTCCTACCCCTTTTGGACAAGAAGCGCGTTTTTATTCTGCTTGGCACCAACGACCTCGTCTCATATGGACCGGAATCCAACCGCGACAAGTACAAAGAACTGATCGATAAAATTTTGGAGACGTCACCGGATCTGGAGATCCATATTGTCAGTGTAACTTATACAGTGAAAGGGAAGGAAAAGGGATGTTTATACAACCCTACTATCGACATATACAACAGCCTTTTGCAGGAAATGGCGGAGGAAAACGGCTGGGGATACATCAATCTGTGTACTGCCATATCCGACGGAGAGGGGAATCTTGAAGCGAGCTTAAGCAGCGACAACTTCGTCCATCTCAAAATGTCTGCTTATGCCCTGTGGGAGGATGAACTCATCAATTATGCGAACGCCATGCTGCTGGAAACAGAGGCGGAAGCGGAAGAGGAATATGAAGCGGAAGTTGAAGAGGAAGATGGAGAGGAAGAGGAGACAGAAGCGATAGATACACAGGAAAATGAGTGGGGCTTGTAATGGGGAATATAAAACTGAATGGTTATGTCACCTGGTATTTGAAGGGTTTACACAGTCGGGATGATCGCAGAAACGATTTCATATTAATGTTATAACATAAAGGCGCATGGAACCATGCGTCTTTTCTGTCTTATAGGATTCAGGTGTCAAAAGCCCTAACAGGAAGTTATAGGTGTCAAATTGCACAAAAGAATTTGTGCGCACTCCATTGCACCAGACATTCCAATGAGCCTCTTAAAACGAAAATCGTGTTCAGCAAAGGCTTCCACGATTTTTGAGTCTCATTTCCATGGTGCAAAAGTCGTTTGTTCAAACTTCTTTTGTGCAATTTGACATGCAGTATTTGTTTATAGGGCTTTTGACACCCGAATCCTTATAGGAAATTTCTCTGTTCCAGGAGAATCGCTATGCGATTCTTCGAAAGAGTTTGCGGAACGCAAACTCTTTTTTGTGCTTAAAAGTCCTTGCCGGGCTGTCACGGAAAAAGGAACCGAAACGCGGGTACGCGCATAAGATAGTTGCATAGGGAAGCAAAATGGGGTCAATTTCGGGAAGGGAGCGGAGGAAGAACGATGCGGATTGTACGTGGAGATCAGGGGACATTGGTGCAATACATACAGCTGGCGCTGCAAAGGGCGGGGTATTCGATTGCAGTGGATGGTGTGTTGGGGGATGAGACCTGTAAGGCGCTTGCGGCGTTTACGGGAAAAGAGGAGACGGAGTGTGTTGTGGATGACAGTGTGTGGGAGATGCTTGTGCCGTATTTACGCGGATATGTGACGCATGAGGTGCAGGCGGGGGACAGCTTTTATGAGATCGCTGCGCGCTACCACATTTCGATGCAGGCGCTCATGCTCGCCAATCCGGGCATTGGTCCGCTTTATCTGATGCCGGGTATGGCGCTTACCGTGCCGCTGCCGTTTGAGGTTGTGCCGCAGAATGTCGCATATTCCTCGATGCTCGTGCGTTATGTGGTCGAGGGGCTTGCTGTGCGGTATTCTTTTTTGCAGACAGGAAGCATCGGGCAGAGCGTCTTGAAAAATGAGCTTTGGTATGTGCGTATCGGAAACGGGGAGCGTGAGCTGTTTTACAACGCGGCGTTTCACGCCAATGAGTGGATCACAACACCGCTTGTCCTGCGTTTTGTGGAGGAGTACGCGCAGGCGTATGCCTTGGGAAAAAGGATCGGCGGCGTTGATGCGAAGTGGCTGTTTGACAATTATTCTCTATATGTGGTACCGATGGTGAATCCTGACGGCGTGGATTTGGTAAACGGGCTGCCGATCGATACGGCAGCATATGAGAGAGCGCGCGAGATTGCGGCGGCATATCCGGCAATCCCGTTTCCGAGCGGGTGGAAGGCTAATATTGAGGGAGTGGACTTAAACCTGCAATTCCCGGCAGGTTGGGGGGAGGCGCAGCGCGTGAAATATGCGCAGGGCTATACGACGCCAGCCCCACGCGATTATGTCGGGCAAGCGCCGCTTGTTGCGCCGGAGAGCGCGGCGGTCTACAATTTTACGCTGGAGCATCGTTTCTTACTGATTCTTGCCTATCATACGCAGGGAGAGGTTATTTTTTGGAAATATCAGGACTATGAACCGGCGCGTTCCTATGAGATTGCGCAATATTTCGGAGCCGTCAGCGGCTATGCGGTGGAGGAGACGCCTGCAGCGTCGGGGAATGCGGGATATAAGGATTGGTTTATTATGACGTATGACAGACCAGGATATACGATTGAAGCGGGCTTAGGTGAGAACCCGCTGCCGTTATCGCAGCTTCCCGGCATGTATGAAGCGAATTTGGGGATTTTCGTCGGGGGGATGATTCAGACGGGATGAAGGCGGGTACAAGAATTTGAATGACATTTTGGGGGTGATATGCTACAATAAGTAAATTAATATTGGGTGGCGCAATGACGCGGACAAAATCTGCGGTATGCGGAGGGATAAAAATGATAAAAACCGTGATTTTTGATATTGGCAATGTGATGGTGGATTTTTGCTTTAGGGAAATGCTGAAAAGAAAAGGGTATTCCGAGGAAATCTGCGAGCGGATTGCGGCGGCAACGGTGGACAGCGGATATTGGAACGAGCTTGACCGCGGCGTGCTGAGTGATGAAGAGATCATGTCCCTGTTTGCCGCGTGTGACAGAGAGATCGAACCGCAGATGCGGGAGGCGCTTGCGGATGTGAGCGGAGTTGTGAGGCTGCGCCCGCATGCCGTTCCGTGGGTTCGGGGATTAAAGCGGGCGGGGTATCAGGTGCTCGCGCTTTCCAATTATCCGAAAAAAGCATATGAAGATAACCGGGATCAGCTGGTGTTTCTCGACGATATGGACGGATTCATTCTGTCCTATCGGGATAAGGTCGTCAAACCCGACCGTGCGATTTATGAACTGCTTCAGGAGCGTTATTCGTTTCGGTCTGAGGAATGTGTGTTTATTGACGATCTGCAGGAGAATCTGGATACGGCGGACAAGCTTCACTGGCATACGATCCGCTATCAGACCTACGAGCAGGTGTGCGCACAATTAAAGGAGCTTGGCGTGAAGATGAGATAACTGATCAGCCGAAGTTTCAACCTGTGCAAATTTTGCACAAGCTGCTGACAATGGAAAAACCTGTCAATTACGTAAAAGAAATGCGGGAGCTGTTACAGGCTCCCGCATTTTGCGTTTAGCGCAGATGCGTATAGGTATTTCCGAGATGTACAGAAAATCCGAGTGCCTAATACATTCCTTCATCACAGGGCGCGCAGCAGACGGTCAGGCTTGCCATTTGATGGTTCAGGCACCAGTCCTGTGCGGTTTTTGCCAGCTTTCGGGCAATTCCCATTTTGCGGAATGCCGGTTCAATGTAGAAGTCGTCGAACACGCCGATGTCATTGCAGGAAAACGTGGAAAAGCATTTGCTGACGCTGCACATTCCCACAGCCTTACAATCCTGCAGGGCAATAAAGAATGTGATCTTTTCCTCTCTGACAGCCTTACTGAGCCGCTCGTGTTTTTCAGCTGTCATCAGTTCCTCGTCGATCTCTTCAAGAAAATGGTTTTCCAATGTTAAGAGCGCTCCGTCCTCCGGATCGTCTAAAACGGTGATGGTGATCGGAGCAGCGTTCATTTGCTCCGTGACTGCCTCACGGTCGGTTAGTTGGTTATTCATTTCTATTCCTCCTCCAAATATTTCGAAGGGTTAGGAAACGTGAACCCTCCGTACACGATTCATTTTCATAAAAGATTCCCCCTTTGCTTTTGATTTTTGGTATGCTATGTATCTGAGCCGCCCTCATCAGCAGACTGCATACTTTCCTCGTGTGCTGTATCCGCCGCAAGCCGCGCTTTCAGTACGTCTTCCTCACTCGGCGCGTCGGGAAACAGGGTTGCGATCGTTTTTTTGCGCGTCAGAAGGCCGTAAAGCCAAATATAAATCCAAATGAGAACCGGAACGCCGATCGTGCAGGCAAGGGCACCCATGAATAGGGAAGAAGCGCCTTCAAATCTGCATAATGCGAGAATAAATGTGACAAGATACATTGCAACGAGGAGCGCGATGCCGATGATCGCCGCAATCTGTTTGTGACGTTTTATTTTTTTATCTTCCATAAGGATCCTCCCTGCTGCCAATAACCGCGAATGCTTTCATGCCCATTGTAGCATGTCCGGCGGACAAAAAACAACCCCTTCCGGCTCGGTGACATATGTCTGTCCGAAAGAGGCTGCTTTGATAAGGGGAGGATAAAATTATTCTTTTCTTTGGTGTAATGATCAATGGAGGGGGATCCAATGATTAGTCATAGTATCGCCGCAAGTTTGGGCTTTATACAAAAAAATAAAAAGTTTTTGAAATTCCCGTGCATATGGTATATAATGAGCGCAAAGGAAAAACAAGCGATATTTAGGAAAGAAGGATGGACAAGCATATGGCATTATTAGAAAAGTGGCGGGAGACAGCATATTCCGAGAAGGCAAATAAAGGCGATCTGCAGCGTTTGTGGAATGATTATTTTGCAAAGGAGAAGGACATTTACGCGCAGCTTTTGGAAAATCCCGATGAGGAAGTCAAGGGTACGGTTGCTTCTCTTGCAGAGAAGTATGGTGTGGATCTGATGACGATGACCGGATTTTTGGACGGCATCAATGACAGCTTAAAGGAGCCGAATCCGATCGAGGAGATGGAGGAGGATACCGAAGTCAGCCTTGCGTTCGATAAGGAGCGTCTTTACAAGAACATGGTCGGGGCGGAAGCGGACTGGCTCTATAATCTGGAACAGTGGGAGCCTATTTTTGACGAGGAAAAGAGAAAAGAGCTTTATAAAGAGCAGAAGCAGTCCACAACGATCCGCAAAGAGGCAAAGGTTTATCCGAATGACCCGTGTCCGTGCGGAAGCGGCAAGAAATATAAGAAGTGTTGTGGAAAAAACAAGTGATCCGGCAAGATGACAGGGGTGGGAGGCGCAGGCTTCCCACTTTTGGTATGGAGGGTGTGGATGGAGAGTCGGGTATCGAGGGCGGTCGCCACGTTCGAGGAGGGCTATAACTGCTGCCAGTCCGTGTTCAGCACGTACGCGGATGTATTCGGCATGGACAGGGAGACGGCGTTAAAGCTGTCCTGCTCCATGGGTGCGGGCGTCGGAAGGATGCGGGAGGTATGCGGAACCGTTTCGGCGATGGCATTGCTTGCCGGATTAAAAACAGGTAACACCGATCCGCAGAATCAGGCGGCAAAAACGGCAAATTATGAATTGGTGCGGTTGCTTGCGGATACGTTTCGCGAGGAGCAGGGCGCGATCGTGTGCCGGGAAATACTGGGCATACGGGGACGGGAGAAAAGCGCGGCGCCCACGATCCGGACAAAAGAATATTACAGGACGCGTCCGTGCAGCAGGACAGTCGCCTGTGCGTCCCGCATCATAGAGACGCTGCTGTTGCCGGAACTGTTTGGGGCCGAAGCGGAAGCGGATGCCTAGACGGAGGCTGACGCAGAGAATAGAATGGATGCCGCGGCGGAGAGCCACGCAGAGAAAGAAATCGACACCACTGAGGCGGTTCATGAAGAGCAGAATGGAAGAGAAAAGAAGGAGGATTTGGATTCATGACAGATGTGATAGCGCGTTTTTTAGAATATGTCAGGCTGGATACGCAGTCGGATGAGCATACGGGGACACAGCCGTCCACCGCAAAGCAGCATGACTTAGCAAAGCTGTTGTACGATCAGCTTTGCGCGATGGGAATCGAAAAAGTGACGTATGATAAGGAGCATTGCTATGTGTACGCTTCCATTCCCGCAAGCGCAGGGATGGAGGGAAAAGGAAAGAAGCTTGGCTTTATCGCTCACATGGATACGGCGATGGAAGTGACGGGAGCAAACGTGAAGCCGCGCATCGTGTCATACGGGGGCGGGGATATTGTTTTGAATGAAAAAGAGAACATTCTGTTTTCGCCGGAGGAATTTCCAGAGCTAACGCAGTACATCGGAAAAGACCTGATCGTGACGGACGGGACGACACTGCTCGGGGCGGATGATAAGGCGGGCGTTGCGGAGATCATGGCGATGGCGGCATTTTTTACCGCGCATCCCGAGATGCCGCACGGAGAGCTTCGGATCGCGTTTACGCCCGATGAGGAGATCGGCAGCGGCACGGATTATTTTGACATAGAGCTGTTTGATGCGGATGTTGCGTACACCGTGGATGGCGGCGCGCTCGGCGAGCTGGAATATGAGAATTTCAATGCGGCTTCCGCCGAGGTGAAGGTTTCCGGCAGAAGCGTGCATCCCGGGGATGCGAAGGATAAAATGATCAACGCTTCGCTTGTGGCAATGGACTATCACGCCCTGCTGCCCGCGGAGGAGACACCTGCGCACACGGAGGGCTATGAGGGATTTTATCATTTGACTGGCATGAGCGGAGCGATCGAGCAGGCGGAGCTGTCCTATCTGATCAGAGACCATGACAAGGTGCGCTTTGAACAGCGAAAAGAATGCATGCAAAAAGCAGCGGAGCAAATCAATGAGCGCTTCGGACAGGAGCTTGTCCGTATCACGATCGAGGACTCTTATTATAACATGTGTGAAAAGATCAAGCCGCATATGGAACTGATCGAGTATGCGAAGGCGGCGATGGAGGAACTCGGCATTCCGGCAAAGACCGTGCCGATCCGCGGGGGAACGGACGGAGCGAGATTGTCGTTTATGGGGCTGCCCTGCCCGAATCTGTGTACGGGTGGAAGAAACTGCCACAGCAGGTTCGAATATGCCTGTGTGCAGGATATGGAGCAGATCGTGAAAGTGCTTGTCGGGATCGCAAAGCGGTTTTCAGAATGAAAAATCTATGATTTTTCATTCTGCGGGATTTGTGCTCACGCCCAAACCCGCGGACTATGTAAGCATGAGATGAAAGGAAAAAACGAATGGCAAAGATCATAGGGAAACAGCTGCCCGGCATGCCGTGGCAGGAAAAGCCGGAAGGATATCGGATGCCGGTGTGGCGCTATGACAAAAATCCGATCATAAGGAGAGATGAGATCAAACGCTCCAATAGCATTTTTAACAGTGCAGTCGTGCCGTTTCGTGAGGGATATGCGGGAGTGTTCCGCTGCGACAGCCGCTCAGTCAGCATGGACCTGTTTGCAGGATTTTCCGAGGACGGGATTCATTTTCATATTTCGGACGAGCCAATTGTTTTTGCAGGGGATGATGAGGTGACAAAGCGGGAATACCGCTATGATCCGCGTGTCTGCTTTATCGAGGACCGTTATTATATCACATGGTGTAACGGTTATCACGGTCCGACGATTGGGATCGGATATACCTTTGATTTCCAATCCTTTTATCAGTTAGAGAATGCGTTTCTGCCGTACAACCGGAACGGGGTGCTGTTTCCGCGCAAGATCGGCGGCAGATATATGATGCTGTCGCGGCCTTCAGATACCGGACATACGCCGTTCGGCGATATTTTTATCAGTCAGAGCCCCGATCTGGAGTTTTGGGGACATCACAGGCATGTGATGAGCGCGGTGAAGGGAGACGAATCTGCATGGCAGAGCACGAAGATCGGACCGGGACCTGTGCCGATTGAGACGGACGAGGGCTGGCTTCTGATCTACCATGGCGTGATCACGACCTGTAATGGCTTTGTGTACCGCATGGGCGTGGCGCTGCTCGATTTCGAGGAGCCGTGGAAAGTGTTGGGGAGAAGCCGGGATTATATTCTGGCGCCATATGAGTATTATGAGTGTGTGGGCGATGTTCCCAATGTCGTATTCCCGTGCGCGGCGCTTAGTGATGCGGGAAGCGGGCGGATCGCCATTTATTACGGCTGTGCCGATACCGTGACAGGACTTGCGTTTACAACGGCGGATGAGCTGCTAAGCTATATGCGGGAAAATCCGCTTGTGTGAATATCGCATGATGTGTAATGGGCAGAGTCGGTTTTAGAAACGGTTCTGTGTGCAGTGGACAGAGGGGGGCTGCGTGAATGCTGCGGCAGATATCAGGCAGCAGCACGCAGGAATGTTACAGGAGCAGGAATATGGCGGGAATCAGTATTCTATTAGCCAATCTCTGGTTAGGGATTATTTTGATATCAACATTAATCGCATTTGTATTCTTTATTGTTTCTTTCATATTATTTTTGAAAAAGAAAAAGAAACAAAGAATTGCCATTGTACTTGCGGTCCTCGGCTTTGTTTTTTTGCTTCCGCTGGGAATGACTCTGACTGCCGGCTTGATTTTTTCGGGAAAAGAAAATGCCGAGCGAAGGCAGTACATAGAATCGATTGAAAATAAGATTTATGTGCAGGAAGATGAATGGAAAAAGGGATTTACCTACGACGGGAAAGAGCTGGTTCCGGTCAACCTTTTGATGAACGATGATCGTTTTGAATTGGTGTATCTCGGCGCTTTGGTCATAGAAAAATCCGATCGGTATTATTCCTTTTATCAGGTTGAAAATGACAGCGGGTATGAGATTTATTATGTGAAGGTCACGACCTTTGTCGGCGGCGAATATTATTCCAGAACGTTTGTGAACCAAAATGACTATGATGCGGTTGTGGATTATTATGACAATTCTGAGCTTGCCGTCAGCGCGTTGTGGACAACGATGCCGGATAATATATTGAACCGCACATGGAAAAGACTGCAAATAGAGCTGGAAGACAGGCACGATGAACTGCTTGCGTTATCCCATGAGGTTTTGGATGATATTTCGGATAAAAAAGTATGTAATACCTCCCGCAGGGGGTATGATGAGAATATTTTTTTTCGATTCCAATCCGGCGACGGCGTTTACAGGGTTGAATTGTGTATTTATACGAGCAGTGAGGAAATGGTCTTATTTTTGAATGAATATAAAGTGGAAAGTGAGATCGTTGAAAAATACAAGGACATGCTGTTTGCACTGATACAGGATGCGCAGACGCAGTTATGGCAGATCGCGCAGGAGTCTGCGGATTAGCGGGCGCGGACGGATGAAAAAGATGAGGGTGGACATGAATCTGATCGAGAGAATGAAGCAGCTTACGCTGCGCAGATGGATCGGCATGGTGGCAGGAAATGTCATACTGGCAATCGGCATCTGCATTTTGAAGTGGTCGGGAACGGGGAATGACCCATATACCGGAATGAATATGGCATTGGCTCAGGTGCTTGGCTTAAGCTACGGAACATTTTTGATCATCATCAACTGTTTCGTGTTTTTGCTGGAGCTGTTTTTCGGGCGCAAATATATCGGTCCCGGAACGCTTGTGAACTGGTTTTTGATCGGACCGATCGTGGACGGGCTGTATCCGCTCATCCGACAGTGGTTTTTCGGCGTTCCGTCCTCGTGGGGGCAGCAGTTGTTTTTAGCTGTGCTTGGCGTGATCGTCATCAGCTTTGCGTGCTCCGTTTACCAGACCTCGGATGCGGGAATCTCACCGTATGACTCGCTTGCGATCATTGGCAATGAGCGCACGCCGATCCCGTATTTCTGGTGCCGCATGTTTTGCGACGGGCTCTGCGCGCTCGTCTGCTTTTTCGCGCACGGCGTGGTCGGTATCGGCATGCTGCTCTGCGCGTTTGCCTTAGGTCCGGTCATTTCATTTTTTAACCGGTTCTTTTCCGTTCCCGTGCTTATCGGGAAAAATAAGAACGCATCAGAGTGAAAAAGACGTCCGCCGCCGCGGACGTCTTTTTCACTTATAGGAAATTTCATAGTATCGGAAGAATCACCTGCGTTCTTTTCACGAACCACACGACTGATAATGTTTTACACCAAACTGCCATATGAAATAGCAGACCAGCAGAAACACGATCATTCCAAGCGGACAAAATGCCAGATACCAGCTGCGCGTTTTTCCGAGAAGGAACTGTAAGGGATAATATTGAATCAATGTGTATGGAATCACATAAGTACAGAACCGCAGGATTCCTTTCCCATAAATGTCTATGGGATATTTGCCGTGTGTTTTTGCTCCGTATGTAAGTACATTGATCAACGAAGTGTCTTCAATGGAAAAAAAGCAAAAGCTTGCCCCCAGCATAAACAGTCCGATAAACAAGAACGTCCCCCCTATGATCATGGCAGCCAGTGTCCAGACGGTCAGGATGCTCCATGTGATCTGACTATGCCTGATCCCCAGCGCCAGCGTGATAAGAGCAGTCAATAAAGGACCGGTCCTTCCGATTTCAAATCGGGTTCCCATTACCTGAAGAAGCAGACTGCAAGGTCTGAGCATCATCCGGTCAAATTCCCCTTTTTTCACCGTCCCTGAAAACGCTTTGAATCCGTTGCCAAACAGCTCCGCAAAGGTGAAGGACATTTGAATGATGGAAAAGCACAGCAAAACATCGCCATAGGTGTAGTCCTTGATCTGTGAAAAACCGGAAAATAGGAATTGAATCGCGATCAATTCACTAAACGCCATAATGAACCGTCCGATGATCATCAACAAAAAGGATAATTTGTATTGCATGACACTTTGGGTACAGACAGAGGCATACTTAACGTATAATTTTATCGTTTCTTTGATCTTCATGGTATCAGCCTCCTTGTAATATGACTCTTTTTTCCGCCTGTTTCCATAGGACAATTCCCAAAAACGTCATGGTCACCAGCCAGAAAATCTGTTTGAATATGCAATGATAGATTTCTCCGCTGACAAGATCCCCGCTGTATATTCGGAATGGAACATTCTGCATATAGGCAAACGGAGACAGCTCCAATAAAAACAAATACTTTTTTGGAAAAAACGGCAGAGGTATGATATTCCCTGATAGAAAATCAACCGCACCCGTCAATACCATCCTCCATCCCTGTGGCGAAATCGTAAAAAAGCACAGCATATAAACAATCATACAAAATGTGACGGTTATCCCCAGCGCCAAAAATAATGTGAGTAAAAATAACAAAAAGGAAACATGATTCACCGGCGGCGTCATTCGATAGGGTTTCGGCATCAGAAACGCACATAGTAAAACGGGAATACATCGCATGAGCGCTTCCGCGATCCGTGCGCCGATCGTTCTGGAAAACCACATGGAATAAATTGACACCGGACGGCACAGCTCATAGGCAATATCGCCGTTTGTGATCATGGAAAAAAGCTCATTATCTGCGGCCCATGTATTAAAAAGAGCAAGCAGCGCTTCTTTCAGCCATATGTATGTCACGATGGACGAATAGTTCATGGGCATAGTGCCGCCGGAGGCTTCTGCAATCGCTTTGTACGCCAGACACTCCATCAATCCCCAAATCAGCTGCGTCGTCAAAGCCGTGACGGATGCCATGCGATACTGCATTCCGGTGGCGAATCGAAGTTGAAAAAAACGATAATATTTTTTCATTTCCGCCTCCTACATAATGTTTAGTTTTTCATAGAGACCGGCGATCATGTGGTCAAGGTCTTTCTCAGAGCTTTCGGCTTCTGATTCCACTTTCGCCGCCTCAAGACGTAAATCTTTCAGCGTCCCATCCAACAGCTTCTGACCCTTGCCAATCAAAATCACGCGTTTGGTAATCGCTTCAATATCCTGCATATCATGTGTCGTTAAGATCACCGTAGTTTTATGTTCTT
>CAMWSU010000062.1 GCA_947176965.1 uncultured Lachnospiraceae bacterium
ATCCATTCGCGCCAATTGACCCGTTATCCTTTACCCCGTTCTGCCGTTTACACCGCTGTCTGTCTGGCCGGTCTGACCGGATCCGTTTTCTGCCGCTGCCTGCCCGCTGACGTTCGGCGTCTGTGCATTTTCCGTCGATTCGTTCTGCTTATGCGCGGTTTGTGCCGATCCGTTCTGTACCGGTGCATCCTCTTTCGGCGCATCCTCTTTCTGCGCTTCCCCGCCGTTTGCAAGAATTCCCTGCGGATTATGGTTCTCCTCTACTTTTACGATCTTACCATCCATAATATGTATGATCCGGTCGGCAAAGCCTGCCAGATAATTGTCATGCGTTACCATAACCAGCGTCTGATGTCGTTTTCTGACAATCTTCTGCATCAGCTCCATCACTTCACGCGATGTTTTGGAGTCCAGGTTTCCCGTCGGCTCGTCTGCAAAGATGATCTCCGGCTGCATCACAAGCGCCCTCGCCACACCGACACGCTGCTGCTGTCCGCCGGACATCTGCGTGGGTCTGTGCTTCATATATTTTTGGAGTCCGACCAGCTTGAGTGCCTTCTCCGCCTTTTTTCGCCTGAGCGTGCGGTTCATTCCCTGAAAGTTGAGCGGAAGCGCCACATTCTCGATCGCATTCATCGTACTCATCAAATTAAAAGACTGAAAAATAAATCCGATATGCTCCCGTCTGAACCGGACGAGCTGGTTTTCTCTTTTTTTCTCGATATGCTCTCCCGCGATGATGATCTCGCCCTTTGTCGGCTTCTCTAAACCCGCGAGCATGTTAAGCAGGGTCGATTTACCAGAACCGGAGGCTCCGACAATAGAACAGAACTCTCCTTTTTTAATTTCAAAATCAACACCGTTTAACGCCCGAACCGTCTCTTCTCCGACGCGGTAAAGCTTATAGAGTCCTTTCACCTTGATTGCTGCTTCTTCTGCCATATCCATCCCCTTGGCTTTCATTTTCCGCTATGCTGTTTCGCAGGTGCTGACAGTTGCCGTTCTCTTTCGCACCGATTCCGAACCTTTATAGCATATCTATGCTTTAGACGCCTGAAATAAACAAAAAGTTGGTGTCACTAGTTGAACTTAAAAATTTTCCTGCACACATTATAACCTGTCTTGGAGATCGCACGCCCCATTTTTCCCGGCAGATTCATGGAAATGCCCAGAATACCGTTCCGCAGGTTACGGTAAATATAACGATCCTTCGCTTTCATATATTCCCACAGCTCTTTTTCCTGTGCAAGCGACTCCTCCGTATCCATCTTGATCAGCATGATGGAAGAGACTGTGGTAATGATTGCCAGATAGTTAAACATATAATTTGCCAGTTTTTTATTGAGACTCTTGGGATTTTTCTCCGCAAAGAAATCAATCATCATCTTATTGACCCGAATCTGCTGGTCAATCCGGCTCATCATGACCGATTCATGCACGGACTGATCTTCCCTGCCGATAAAATAACGATAGAAATTCACGTCGAGATAATACATATTTTTTACCCACGGAAGCGGCTGGAACACAAAGAGATTATCCACATAAAATGTGTGCTCCGGCAGCTCTAAACCGCAGTCTCTTAACAGCTTTGTCCGAAAAATGACCGAGTGCATCAAAATATACTGCCCTTTATTAAAATGGTGTACATCTTTCCATGTAAACATCGTATCCGTCGGCAGCGCATGGCGGTACGCCATCACCTTATGCCGCTTTTCTCCGACTTTTTCATACACAAAATTGCTGACAAGCATATCCAGCACGTTCTCACCGCCGATCAGTCCGCGCAGCGTATCCAAGATTATGCGGTATGCGCTCTCTTTCACCCAGTCGTCCGAATCCACGACCTTAAAGAAAATGCCTGATGCCTGCTCAATGCCGGTATTCACCGCCGATCCGTGCCCGCCGTTTTCCTTATTGATCAGGCGTACGATCGTCGGATATTTTTTCTCATATTCTTCTCCGATCTTCTGTGTATCATCCGAGGAACCGTCATTGACGATCAGAATTTCCACATCCTCGCCGCCAATCAGCAGCGAGTCAATGCACTTATTCATATATTCCTGTGAATTATAGCATGGTACCGTAAATGTAATCAGCTTCATTCCTGTTTCCCTCTGTTTTCTATTCTGATTCGTCTTTTTGAAATCGAATCCTCTGCTTCTCTCATTATAAAAACACATTTTTCTTAAGAAAAAATGAATTTTTATGTAAAATATTATGAATCCTGTTTTATGAAAAACGCTCGTTTCCCAAGCGGATATTCAAATATCTCGTATAAGCACAAAAAGCCGCAGGCATGGGATATTTTTCTTCGGTCTCCCCTGCCTTGGCAAACAATAACTGTGTATCGGGCGCTTTTTCCAGTTCGTCAACCCGGATCGCATAGCCCGCCATATGCCATTCCTTGTGCGTAAAAATATGCCTGCTTCGCTCTAGCTCCCGCACATAAATGGGCGCATAGCCCATTGCTTTTACATAGCGGATGACTTCCTCCTTTGTACGGATGCCTTCCACCCACGGAAACTCGTACATTCCTGCAAGCAATCCTTTTTCGGGACGCTTACGGATCGCCGTCTGATCCTCGTCCTGAAGGATCAAGATCGTGTACTCTTCAACATTTCTTGGTTTTTTCGGCTTTTTTACCGGATATGCCGCTTCCAAGCCGCTCTCATGCGCTTTGCAGAGATTCTCCCACGGGCATTCCGCACAGTGCGGCGCGCCGTTCGGCACACAGACTGTCGCGCCAAGTTCCATCAACGCCTGATTAAACGCACCCGCCCGCTTATCCGGAATCACTTCTTTGATCTGCTGCTCCATCTCCTTCTTAGCAGACGCGGACAATACATCCGATTCGTAACGGCATGCCCGCGCGATCACACGCAGTACATTGCCGTCCACTGCAGGATAGGGCATTCCGAACGCGATCGAAGCGATCGCTCCCGCCGTGTAGCTGCCGATTCCCGGCAGCGAGAGAATCCGGTCATAAGAAGCCGGCATTTCCCCGCCGTACTGTTCCATGAGCATGACCGCCGCCTTCTTCAGGTTGCGTGCCCGGTTATAATACCCCAGCCCCTCCCAGAGCTTCAGTAATTCATCATCACCGACCTCGGAAAGACTTCGAATATCGGGCAGCCTCCTCATGAAACGATCATAATACGGTTTCACAGCCTCCACACGTGTCTGTTGAAGCATGATCTCCGAAACCCATACGCGATAGGGCGTCGGCTGCTCTCTCCATGGCAGCACTCTTGCATGCTTATCATACCATTGTAGCAGGGGCTGTACAAGACCTTTTAATGCGTTTTTCATGATAATACCCCCGCATATCGCAAGCTTTTCCTGCGATATGCATTAGATTAAGAAGCTTTTCCAATCGCTTCTTGCTTCATCGTACTTTTTTCGAAATGAATATTCTTCATTCAACCGCCGCTCTTTAAGCGGAATTTCTGTATGGCACACGCGCCGTCGGCACGACTGCCGCCGCCTGCATCGTATGCGTCTGCTGATCGTCAAAGAAGATCTGCGCACCGAATGCCTTGAGCACATCCTTCTTGGATATCCCTCCCAAAAAAAACGCCTCGTCAATCCGTACGTTCCAAGCACGAAGCGTACGGATCACCCTTTCATGCGCGGGCGCGCTCCGCGATGTGACGAGCGCCGTCCTAATGGGCGCACACTCGGGCGGAAACTCTCGCTGCAAATCCGAGAGGGCTTTCAAAAATCGTGCAAACGGACCTTCCCCCATTGGTTTAGACGCATTAGCAAGCTCATTTTGTTCAAACGCATGCAAACCTTTTTCCTGGAAAATACGTTCCGATGCATCCGAAAAAAGCACGGCATCCCCGTCAAACGCAATCCTGATACAGTCCGGCAGCCGGCTCTCCTCATAAGTATGTACACCATCCGCACATACGATTCCCGCCGCAATGCCTGAATCAATCGCCTTCTGCACATCATTTTCATCCGCAGACAGGAACAGATCGGTCTCAAACGCCTCCAAGTACGGCGCAAGGGACGCTCCGCTCGCCAGTACCGCTCTCGTGATGTTCAATCCGTATTCATGAATCGAATGAAACACCCGCAAAGAGGTATCCGCACTGTTGCGCGACATAATGATGACCTCCACACGGTTTTCAAAACCGGGCAGATGATTGACATTGAGCAGCGCCTGAATGAGTCCGAAACCCGGTCCCGGTTTCAGTATATCATATTCGTGCTCAAGCTGGTACTGACAAAATGCGGCAACACCTTCCCGCTCAAATAACGCATCCTCAAAACTTAGATCAAACAGCGCCCTCGTCGAAACGCCGATGACAAGCTTTCCGTTTAATTCATACGCCATATCCACCCGCTCCTTTCCATTTTCGAACATTTGTTCCGAATGTGTGTTCTATTTTAGGACATTTCTTCCGAAAATGCAAGGCATTCTTTTGATACAGGCACGGAAAGCGTTCCAGAGCTGCCGGGTTCCGCGTCAGCGCAGTCGGTTACACTCATATTTCTGAAAGGTCATCAGACAATTCTGAATCTGCCGGTATCGTTCCTCCAAATCTCCCGAATCGACCTCGATGTCGAGCGCCGCCGCAATCGTATTGAGCATATCCTGCGTCACCTTATTATGCATCGCAGAAAAAATGTTCAGCTTCTGCTCATAGGTGTCGGCATCCAGAAACGCAAGCACATCCTCATCAATCGCCCATTCCGCACCTACTTCCTCCTCCGCCTGACCCTGCGCGGTTTCTGGCGTTGTCCATTCGTGCGCGGCCTGTGCTGTTACGGCTTCGTCGGTTTCCGCCGCTGCGCGTCCGGTTACGGCCGCCGTTATGCTCCCGTTTTCTCCTCCTGCCGTGTTCCCGAGTGTCTCCGTTTTAAGAGCCGGTCCCGCTCCTCCCGCCCGCGCCTCCGGCACAGGTTCTTCGTCAGATACCAGCTCAAAGCGATAGTGCTGCGTGGCTGACGGATATTTCTCACGGTCAACCTCACTCATAAACATGGAAAGCGGTCTTACATAGATCGTAAACGGCGGATATAGCGCCTGATAAACTACCTGCTCGGTCGCATCCTCGGCGTGTTTGGCGATTGCGAGTATCTGATAACAATTTCCCTTAAAATGTCTGTATCTCTCGTAAGCTTTCGGAATATGACGCATGACGGATTCTCCTTTTCACGATATTTATATCCTATCCCATCATACTCCATTCATACCTGATTGTCATGTCCTATTTCACATGTTCTGATTATCCTATTTCATTCATCATGGCTTCCTCAGAAACTCAGCCGCACAATCACGGTGCTCTTTTCATCCGGAAAGCTTAAGATTTCCAATCCTTGCTGCAGGGATTCGCGCTCCGTCCCCGTCAGACGGGCGATTCCCGCATGATGCACCTCAAGCCTGTATTCCCTGACGCCGTCAGGCTGCGTGATCTTGGTCAGATTCATGCCGCTGTTATGCAGTCCGTAATCCATGAGCAGCCCGTGAACTTCCGTACAATATACCTTTTCCAATTCATCGTACGCCGCTTCGTCATAGCCGCTCCCGTGCGCCTCGTTTCCCTGAACACGCATCGTCACGCAGAACAGACCGATCAACAATAACAGCAGCAGAATTACGGCATCTGCCCCGCGTCCCTCTCTCTTCTGCCCGTTTCTGCGCCGTCCCGCTGCACGCCTGTTTCGTCTTTGCTCTTCCGCTCTTGAATAAAGCTCCATTCTCCTGCCCATCATAATCGCCCTCCTGTAATCCATACACGGCATTGATCCGATTCCCCGGCAGCATCTCTCACATCCCGCTGTCCCCGGTAATCAAATAATTTCTGCCGTTCGTTTGCTCTGTGCCAATTTGTAACCACAGCATAACATTTCAAGAGGGAAATAAAACGGACTTTATACTTCTATATATACTTTTAACAAAAACGGAATTTTGCTAGTTTTTCGTTAAACTTGACGTCAAAACGAATTGTAAATGTAGTGCAATAGATTGATGAAAGGTAGTGTGCTTCCATGATTTTAGAAGAATAGCAATAAAAAATATGTTGATTCTTATACGACTTTCTTTTAAAAATGTCAATATTATAAATGTTATTTACCCTTGTGTACACGTTTCCAGTATGAATAAACCCGTTCCAACTCATCAACGTCCTGCCCCTTTGCCCGGCAAAACGCAAAATACTCATCCAATGATGTATATTCCTTTGATGCTGCCCTGTATTTCGGGTAGCCGCTCCAATACTGTTCGAATACCGATATGCCCAATACCGAAAAAGGCCCCTCCCCATTTATGAGATACTCCATGTTATTTGTCTTATAAGAACCAATATTTTCCGTATTTCCGCTCCCCCGCTTCTCACCCGATATTTTATATTTCTCCTGAACAAAAAATGCTACATCCTTATATGGTACCGGTATCTGTTTGATCTGTTCTATACGATACATTTGTCCTTCCTGCGCAGTTTCATTTCGCGTATAAACAAATCCTACCACATAGTGTTTGGCATATTGGTCGTATGGAAACATGATATTTTTAGTTCCGTTTCTCATAAAAGAAGCATAGGAGCCTAATGTAAACCCATAGTCCCCCGGTTCACCGTTCTTCTTGAAGGTGCGGTATGTCGTCTTTATATCAATTGCAATCTTTTCCGTATCTGCTTTACTTTTCATCAAAGTGAAATCCGGATAAACAGTCTGCTTTTCCGATGGTTGTAGGATAAATTCATTTTCGTCCGCTATTTCCTGTAAAATATGATAAGAGATCAGTTCAAATATTCTCCCGATCAGTTTTGAATCACTTCCCAGCGAAAAGATTCTTCCATCTGGTGTTGCAAGTGCGCTTACTTCCCAATTTATATTCCTTTCAGCTATTTTTCGATTAAACGTGCCTATAAAATCAAACTTCATCCATTCGTACCTTCTTTCACCTGTTCATCCGGCCACTTGTTTTGTCATTTGCGGTATCACAAATGATAATTGCTCATAGCTTTCATTCTTTTGATGCGGCACTGTAGCGGGATCATAGTTTGTAAGCAGTGCTTCCATCATGGAATTACGATTTTCTTCTTTTGCACCAACATGATAAAAATGCTCTTTGTTTAATTTATAACAGCCCTTCCAAACGGTATGGATGTACTCATTTTTTCTGTATTTATTTTCATCCCAGGTAGACAGCATGAATTTGGCTCCGGAAGCATACAAGGTATCGCGAAGCAGTATCTCCTGTTCTTCATCCCAACTGTCATAGTAATCCACATGCCGCCCTATATACGGTGGATCGCAGTATACAAAATCCGCCTCTGTAGCCTCTCTGATCGTATCCGTAAATGACTGGCACTTAAATTTCCAGTCCCGCTCCGGAAATATTGTTTCCAGTCTCTTTACCTGATTGACAACTTTGGTCACATACGCTTTCGCAAATCTTTCCGGTTTATGTCCATAAGGGACGTTAAACTTATAGTTCTTATTGAAACGAATCATCCCGTTAAAGCAGCTTCTATTTAGAAAAAGAAAGTCCAACGGATCATGTTCCTCATTAAACCTGTCCCTGACATAGTAGTAATGTTCTTCATCTTTTTCGGCGAGTAACCTACCTTCTTTTTCTAAATACCCACGTACAATATAGGAATTGATACTTCCTTTTTTAATTCCATTATAAAATGCAATAACATGTGGATTGGTGTCCGCAAAAACTGCATGCTTAGGTGCCAGATTCAACCCGACAACACCGGAACCCATGAACGGCTCAAACCATACCATTGTGTCATCCATATAAGCAGCTTCTGAAATCAATCCTACCAGCTTTGTCTTAATCCCTTGAATCTTTATGGGCGGAACATATACCTTTTCAACCATATGCGACTCCTCTTTATGCTAACTACTTCCCCGGCAGACATAAATAATCATAATATCCCTTCAACATTGATTTTACATCCTCCTCACGAACAAATCAATCACAAAGTATGTTGCAAAAAGATTGACATATTGAACACCGTTCAATATACTGATAGTAATTAGGGGGGCATCCGCCATGGCACAGAGCAGCGCAGTAAAAGAACATATCATTGCAGTCACTACCGACCTGATCCTGCAATATGACGGCGACATTAACCGCATCACCGCGCGCATGATCGCAGGAGAGGCGGACATCGCCCTGGGACTGATCAATTATCATTTCGGAAGTAAGGAAAAGCTCATCACCGAATGCGTCCAGCGCATAATCGGAAAGGTTGTTTCCTCGTTTCAGATGACGCAGACGTTTGAGACAGACAAGGAGCGCCTGAGGGCATGGGCGACTTCCGTGTTTGATTTTCTTTATGAACATTCCGCAATGTCCCACGTCTCCATTTTGGAGGATCTTCAAAATTATACGACGCGCTGCAATTCCGTACTCACACAGCGCGGCTTTCTCTTTGCATTAAAAAACGACGTTGCAGATGAGGATCGGGCGATTTTAGCGTTCACACTGCTCTCCGCCATGCAGACCGCGTTTCTCGGAAATGAGACGGCAAAGCTGCTGCTCGGCTATGACTTCAGCCGACAGGAAGAACGCGCCGCCTATATCAAAAAGCTGGTGGATATTCTTTTTGACGGGGCAGAACCCCTGTAAATTCATTCTCTATGGAGGATTGCTATGGATCAAATCGTTGAAGAGGCAGTCAGAAAAATACAGGAATTGAACCAACAGGTGCCGGAAGGAAAGCATATCGTTACCGGAGATATCCGAAAGCTGTCGGCTAAATTATTTCGGCAGATCACCAAGCGGGATATTGCAACTGTTTTTTCTTTATGCGAAGATCTATTGGAACAACATGATTGGGCATTGGGCGTCATCGCTTTCGATTGGGCATACCGGATGAAAAAAGAATACTCTGAAAGTACCTATGACATCTTCTATCACTGGCTCAAAAGGTACGTGCGGGGCTGGGGCGACTGTGATGATTTTTGCACACACGCATTCGGTGAATTGCTAAGACAATACCCATCACTTTTTCCCAAAATAACGGAGTGGACAAAGGATGGAGATTTTTGGGTCCGCCGCGCATCAGCGGTTATCCTGATTCCCTCCATTCTGCGTGATGATTACGAAGGACTCTCTCCTTTCATTATCTCCGACGCTCTGATGTCGGACGAGCATGATCTGGTACAAAAAGGATATGGCTGGATGTTAAAGAGTCTCTCGCAGATAGACATGCTTTCCGTAAAAAACTATTTAATCGCAAATCATGGCAACATGCCGCGAACGGCATATCGTTATGCACTGGAAAAATTTGATAAAAAGGCAAGAGACGAATTGATGAGTCTGTGACGTCAACGGGTTGATTCCCTTGATTACTATTTTTGATTTCTGTCTACGTGCCGCTCAAAAAAGAGAGGTATCATATCACTTTCCGATATGCCCCTCTCTTTCTATTTGCATGGCCATGACTGCTTCAGCGCCTGATGATGATATTACGGAGGCGTCGATTTGATCCGCGTTTCCTTAAAGAATATAATCCGTGATGCAATCATACCAATGCACATAGGTAATGCCGTTGATCATGAGTTGTTCGTTTTCCGGAAGCTGCTCACTCCATCTTTTCTTATAGTGGTCGATTGCCCAATCATCCCGGTTGAACCGCCGCCAAAGGATCGTCTTGCCGTTTCGATCTAAGAATTGCTCTGATACCACCCCGCAATTGTAGGTTTCCATGTCCATCACGCAGACAGTGTCATAGCTCTTTCCATCGATCGTAACGGTATATCTGCCGACAATGTCCAGCAGAAATTCTTTGTCTGCGCTCGTAATGACCGTTCCGTTTCTTACGATATCACCCTTTGGAGACAGGTTCGTTTCATTTCCACAGTTGTCCTCTCCAAACCCCCAGTTCAGCATAAATTCATCGCCATCGAGGAATGTAATATAGTTTCTGATATCCCCGTCATTTCTCAGCGTTGCCAGATAGCGGCAGTGCGTGTCCGTAAGCTGTACCACAAATGTACGGTTTACCACTTCGTTCTTATCAGAATAAGAACTTTCCCTCGCCGTCAATTCCACTCCCTCAATGCCGTGTACCTTCGCTTTTCCGATAACCTCCATATCATACACATGGCTGCACTTACGCGAGGGCATATCATACATCCCCCAGGAAAGTTTTTCCCCCAGCTTTGGAACAAGCAGCCATCCCATCAATTCTTCCCATTTCACTGCAAACGGATTTTCAGAGCTTTCCTCTATTTTGTATTCCGGAAGCCGTTCAGGTAATTTTTTCATGCTAATCCCTCCATTCTTATACATCTCGCGTGTGAAGGAACTTTGTTCCTTCACACTTTCTCCCTTCGATCTGCCGGTGCGATACGGATATTTGTTTTTGAATTCCTGCTTTGCCGTATGAAGTCTGCTTTTTACGGTCCCCACAGGAATGTCCAGCCGTTTTGCAATTTCTGCCTGAGGCATTTCCTTCCAAAAGTACAGATAAAGAATCTGTTTGTCTTTGTCACCCAGCAGATCCCATGTATCTCTTACGGTATACACCTCCGAAACACCGTGTCTGCCATCCGAAAATTCTTGCTCTGCCAGTTCATCAATCGGAATCTCAAACTGAATTGCCCTCTTTCGAAAATAATCGTTGCATTTATTTCTGGCGATGCTCAGTATCCAAGCCCTAAATGACTCTTTCTTTTTCAGCTGATCAAATCTTTGATAAGCCGTGAGATATATCTCCTGCAGCACATCATCCGCATCTGCTTTTGCATTCAACCGAAATCGCACAAAACGTTCTACAGATACCCGCACGGCAGCGAGCATTTCTTCAAAATCATCCACACCGTCACCTCCTTGCTTTTTATGATCAAAACCGGTTTCACTTATATAGACGAATCCCGATACCCAGAGGTTCATTTGTCAGCAAAATTCGTGTGAATAGGGACTGGCAAAAAAGACAATTATGAAGTATGATATCTCATATAAAAAAAGAAAAGCGGAGGAATATCTGTATGAAAAGATTTAGAATCTATGCCTCTATACTGACCTGCCTATTGATTTTCAGCGGATGCGGTAAGACCCAGCAAGCACCTGCTTCGTCTTCTGACACTTCGCTTTCTTCCGATGATGTGCTTTCTTCCGATGATGCAGTTTCCTTCGACGATACCCTTTCTTCCAATGATACATCTTCCCCCGACGAGCTGCTTCCCTCAGAGGAAACCCTTTCCCCTGCGGAGCTTGCAATGGAGGCTTATTCCTCCTTTTTGTCGGGTGACATCTCCCTGTTTGACAGCGAGCAGTTATACACATGGCACTTGGAGGGATGGGCAGATTTTCTTCAATCCGATCTGACATATGAATACACTTATTTGGATTTGGACGGAGACGGCATTGAAGAACTGCTTATTCAGATGGAAGACGCTCCGCTCTGCTACAACGCCGTATTCCATTATGCCGACGGCGCGCTGTTCTGTTGGAATCAGGATATGGTGGAAATGACATCCGGGGATTATCCTCTGCAGGATGGCACCATGGTGTCGCAGTATGATTACAACGACACCAGCTCTTATACGGTATTCCGTTATCTTCCTAACGGAGAGCGGGAGACGCTTTCCCAACTGTATGCCCGAGAGTCGGTAGACGAAGACTCCGATCTTCCCTGTCCCTATTATGAGGTCGGCGGAATAGAAGTCGATCATGACGTATTTGAGGAACAGCTGGAGGAAATGATCACAAAGCAGCTGCTGCCGCGCTCGGACTGGACTTCTATCGACAGGACGGATTAGGTTCGCTTTGTTTGATAAAAATTCTATAATCCCAAACTACTAATAAAGAGCTGAGTATCCATATGATTAGTTCACAGATACAGATTCCGAAATATCCAAGCGCCGGTGCAAGTACAGCAGCGGCAACAATTTTTAACACGAGCTCCACGACACTTCCGCAAATGGGCACGATTTTTCTTCCCACTCCCTGCAGTCCGTTGCGGAGTACAAGGAGAATACTAAGTACAAAAAAGAACGGAACATTCCAGCACATATATTTTAAGGCAGTATGAATTACCTCGGGATCGATTGTACCCGTCAGCACTTGAATCATCCAGCGTCCGAACATCAAAACAACGATCAGCGCAAACGCACTCCACGCAAATGAGATCAGGATGCCATCGCGTATTCCTTTTTTTACCCTATCACTTTTTCCTGCACCGTAATTCTGGCTTGCAAAAGTCGAGGTTGCCATCGCGATCGTACCAAGCGGCAGCGTGAATACATCGTTTATCTTTCTTGCCGAGGTGTGCGCGGCAATCGTAGCAGTTCCGAAGGAATTTACTGCGCCCTGCATGATGATTGACCCTACATAAACGATGGCCTCCATAAGTCCCAGCGCAAAACCCGTGTTGATCAGCTCCAGCAGCAGCGGCTTGTCGAACACAAGTTCTTTTATGCCGAAAATCAGCTCAGGACATTTTTTGATGCAGTATATAAAGCATAATATGACTGAAATTCCCTGTGAAATGACCGTGGCGTATGCCGCACCCGCAACTCCCATTGAAAAGCCTTTCACAAAAAGAATGTCAAGTCCGATATTTACGAATGACGAAACCATCAAAAAATACAGGGGCACTCTGCTATTACCTATCGCCCTCATCATACCTGCCAGCATATTGTAGGCAATGGTAACAACTAAGGCCAGGAGAATGATCGTCATGTAGCGCCTTGTGTCGCCGATGATCTTTTCAGGCGTTTTCAGCAGATGAAGAAGCGGGTTGAGTGTTATCACGCTGATGATTGTCAATACTACCGCGATCAGCGCAGAAAGAATATAGGTCAGTGAGACCGATCTTCTCATGGTCTGTTTGTCTCCGGCACCGAAAAAGCGGGCTATAATAACCGCAAATCCGTTCGTGATACCTTCGGTCAGGTTGATCATAAGCGCATATACCGGGGCTGCTGCGCCTATGGAAGCCAATGCGTCATCACCCAGTACATTGCCAATGATCGCCGTATCCACTATGTTATACATCTGCTGAAAGATATTACCAATCAGAACAGGCACCGCAAACCCTGCCAGATTTTTGATGATACTGCCCTGCGTCATGTTCATGGATGAATTTTTCATGATATGATCTCCTCTCATGTGCGTTTCGACTTGTTATTGGTAATATATCACTCACCGAAAGAAGAATAAAACATTTATATTGTTTTTTCGTCATTTTAATTATTGTGTTTTTAAGTTGAGGAAATGAGGAAGCAGCATGAAAGAGAATATCACAAAAAAACTCGCATATCTTGAATTTCTGAATCGAGAGATCTGTCTTTTCAAAACCGGTCATTCTCTGTATGGACTATATTCATTATCATCTTCACGAGGATATCAAATGCTCTGTCCTTGCAGAAAAAGTGAAACTGAATCAGTCCTATTTATCGGTTCTTTTCAAACGTGAAACGGGCGTAAGCATCACCGAGTATGTGATACGCAAACGCATGGAAGCCGCAGAAAATATGCTGAAATATTCCGACTATTCTCTCACCGAGATCGCCGACCTGCTCAACTTTTCCAGTTACAGCCATTTTGCAAAAACATTCAGAAAGTATTATCATTCAAGTCCAAAAGAGTATCGAAACAAAGAGTTTCGACATATCGAGTGGGGCAAATAATCTACAAAACAAATTCGCACAAATACATGCGTCACGGTCATGTATTTGTGCGAATATTCTGTCAGAAGCAGGAACTCCCACGTTTATTCCCTGCTCTCCTCCCCGCGGAACGTAACAAGACGCAAGTCCACGGTCAGCGCCGGACGCACACCGAAGCCCTCGAGACCCGCATTTTCCTGCCTGATCACATTTTCAGTATAACCGTTGTCCACAAGATAGCACAGACTTGCCGCTCCCGTCTCCGGTTCACGGAGCCACCAGCTCAGGCACTCGGCTCCGTAAGTATTGTAATCCAGAATATACCAGAAGCTTTGATCCTGTTCGACCGCCGCGTCCGTGGGCGACGTGAACTTTCTCATGCCCGCATCGTCAAACCATGATAGCTCCTCCAACGATAACAGCCACACTCTGTCATAGGTCGTCACGTTCTCCGTCTCCGAAAGCGCATTCCCCTTCGTCACAAGCTCCGTTTCCACGATCGCATCGCGTTCTTCCTGTGTAAATCCGTAAAGAAAACCCGCTTCATTCTGATAGCCGTTTTTCTTTTCCGCCATTGCTGCCGCCACCGGCGGCTGATCGGTATAATTGACAACTTCGGTATCGGCGTTCAGCCATGCCCTCAGATTCGAAGCACTCCAATCGCTGCTGCCGCGCACCCGCATCTGAAGCGCCATATCGGTATCCGCTTCGGACTCCCTTGTCCAATAATCCTTGTCCCCGTCATAATTATAACGTCCGCTCTCCGCCGCGTCATATGCCTTCATCGTCAGAATGTGGGAGGCGATCAAGACCGCCTGCGTTCCGTCCTCGGAAATGCGCAGCACGCGCCACTCAATATCCTCATCTAAATAGCTCCCGAACAGCACCGTCTCGCCCACCTGAACCGAGACCGGTTCCGACTCGTCCTCTGCTATGGTCTGTCCCGCTTCGGGCTTTCGCATGGCAAAAAAAGAAATCGCCGCAATCGCAAGCACAGCGACGGCCGCCACCGCAAAAATTCCTGCTTTCCGTTTTGCGGCAGCTTTTGGTTCCTGATCCGCCGCATTTCCGGCTGCCTCGGTTTTCTGATCCGCCGCATTTCCGGCTGCCTCGGTTTTCTGATCCGCCGCATTTCCGGCTGCTTCTGTTCTGCCCAGCTCCGCATTCTCTTTTTTTGCCAAGTCCCGCGCAAACGCTACAATATCGGCATAATCCTCCTGCGGCTTCGAGCTGACCCACTGATGCGTCATCAAAAAATATTCCATGGATTTGGATAACACCACATCCTCAATCTTATATACCAGAATCGGCGTTCCTCCGCTGACTGCATGCTCCACCTCCCGCAATACATGGGGGGAACTGTTTGCATTCTCAGACATCAGTAAAACCAATGCCGATGACTCATCAATACCGTTGATGATCTCCTCCGCATATTCTTTTCCCGGCCGGATATTCCTCGGCGCGATAAAGCATTGGGTACCATTTTTCTCAAGCTGTTCACAAATCTGCTCCGCGATTGCGGCATCCTTGGAGGAATGGGATAAAAAAATCTGCATGATGTGTTTCTCCTTAATGTAATTTTATCAACAAAACAGAATCATTTCGGAAAACGTTTCTCAATATATGACGGTGGTTTCCTGCTCCTTCCGGCGTTTTGCCACGACTACAAAGCGTCCATCCTCCACATGGTACGCGCAGGTAGAGCATGTCAGAAATGTATCGCCAAACTCCGCCTCCACGCCTGTATCATAGATGGAAAGCGCCTTAATATTCCTGTAAAAATCCTCAAATTCTTCTCTCGTATCCGCCTCGTAAAACTGATAATACTTAAAGACCTCATCCTCCGCGTGATAGACCTGCGACCGAAATACCGCCGCGATCTCATACACACGCTCCTCATAAAGCGTATCAAAGGAAATGGTCGGATGTTCCTGAAAAAAGCTTTCTTTGAGATACAGGTCTAAATCCCCGAACATCGCGCCGTCGCGCATGTTATGCCCGTAAATGATAAAGTTGGTTCCGCCGTCTAAATCTGCCTGCTCTCTTACATACAGGCATCCGTATTTGCTGTCTTCCCCATAAAAATCATGGTGCAGGTAATATTCGTCATCCTCGCACTGTAACACCGGATAGTCGATTCCCGTGCCATCTATGGAAAGCCAGCCTACAAGATCCTCATTTTCCTGATACAGAGCGGCATATTTGCGCAGCATTGCCGGCTCAGGCGCTTCCTGCGGATCACTGTTTCCGTCTGTCTGCTCCCCGGCGCTGCTCCCTGCCTGCCCGGTTTCATCTGTCTGTCGTCCGCTGATGTTCGAATCAGCTGCAAGAGCTTCCCCCGACATATTCGCATTGTCTATATTGGACTCTGCTGTTTCCTGTGACATCTCCACCATTCTTTTCAGCGCATCCTGCTGTGCCTTATGCTGTCTGGAAACAAGATAAGATCGCCCGATCGGTATCAGACATGCCACCATCCCCGCAAGAAAAAACCATCTTACGAGCCTTCGTCTTCTTTGATATTTCATCTTTTTCTCCTGCCGCATTCAGCAGGCCTCTTTCCACTCGATGCTGCCCTGTTTGCCGATGCTATGGTAATATACCAGCAACACAAAGATCGCGGAAAGCGCAAGCAGTCTGCGGAGAGTCTTTCCCCGTTTTGCCCATCTGATCAGTTTGAAAACCAGTTCTTTTTTCGTTTCCTCCGTCATGCCGCCGTTACGGTCTGCAAAAGAAAGGATCACATAGGTAAGCCCCGAAATCATGGCAAGCGTCGCATAAAGCTCTACCGGCGTCGCATCCGCCGTCTTCGGCTCCGAATCCTTCGGCTGTTCTGGTATCATAACAGGTGTTTCTGTATCCATATCTAAGACGGAGTCCCCGTTATCAACAGTATCCGTGTCAATGATGTCCCTAGGAACGTCAACACTTCCAGAATCGTTGTTCGCTATGCTGTGATCGTCAGAGACGCTGTTGTTTCCGCTATCATTATTGTTTTCAGACGGATTATCATTCGGTTTACTATTATCCTCGGGACGTTCTCCCCCGCCTCCGTTATTCGTCTTATTATCATTTCCTTCATCGGGCTTATCGCCGCCCGTTCCTGCTGCCGGAATTGCTTCCGTCCGCACCACATGTTCGCACACAAGACACCGGTATGTTCGAATCCCGTCTTCCGTCTCTGTCGGCTCTTTCGTCACTGTCCCTCCATCTTCAGTACATGCACCATACCCCTCCTTCTCTTCATCATTAAAAATATAGCAATTAACAGCACTGCATTTATGATAATGAAATCTATCTGCACTCGTCCATTCCGCCGACCACTGATGTTCATGATACGGCGTGAGCAAAAGAGAATTGCCTTCCCCCTTTATGATCATGTAATCCGGATTGTCGCAATGAACATATGCACGATAATCTGTCGTGCTCGCACGCACAATCGTGATGGGCATTCTCGCAGTCGGCACTCCGTCCGTCATAACGCCGATGGATACTACGTTTTGCGCCGGATCACAGTGATCAAATGCAATCGTCTCATTATAGAAAAGATTCACATTACTCGGATTGCCATCCTTGTCCTTGTTTCCGTTTATAATTGCATCACCTTTAATGGTTATCAGCGCCCGATCGCTTCCCCTGCCTCCGCCACTGCTCACACCACCGCCCGCATCCGCGATATTTCCGCTGATCTCGCCGCCATACATATTAAAGGTACCACTTACAAATACTCCGCCCCCTAATGTATCTCCCCATCCATCAGAGCCTAAGAGCGTATTATTCCTGATTTTTCCGCCATACATATTAAATGTCCCCGCGGCGGTGACACCTCCACCTAAATGATACGCTGTACAGTCCGAAATCTCTCCGCCGTACATATTAAATATCCCTGTGTTGCTAACTCCACTGCCTTGTCTGCTGGTTATTTTCCCTGCATACAGATTGAATGTGCCATGGTTATATACGCCGCCCTGCGGTCCGACTATTTTCCCGGCGCCCGCGCAATCATACAGGCTAAATATGGTGTCGGCTTCCATAATATTGATTACTTGCGCTGCATTCATGGCATTTCCCGAACATGTGATGGTTTTTCCGTTCAGGCAGAGATTCACCGTCCCTCTCGGCACCCACCATTCTTGGAAGGGAAGCGTCACATTAACCGTAAGATAATAGTTTCCCGCTGCGACCGGAAGCATTTCCGAATTTGTCCAGGCAGTATATGTGATGCCGTCATGGGTATGATCCGCCAAAAGTACAACATCGTCCGCCAGATTCTCCTCCATCAGCGCATTTTCATCTTCCACTAATGTGATCTCATCCTCCGGTAACGCGTCGCCCTTCTCCGCATCCTCCTCTCCTTCATCTTCCCCTGTCGGTTCTTCCGCGGAATCCGTTGTCGTATCTTCGGACGATTCCTCCTCAGAGTCCTTTTCCGTCTCTTCGGACGATTCCTCCTCAGAGTCCTTTTCCGTCTCTTCGGACGATTCCTCCGTAGGGTCTTTTTCCATCTCTCGGGATGGTTCCCCTGTCGATTCTTCTAAAGCATCTGCAGGCAATTCTCCTGCTGCAGCTTCCGTTACGGTATTCTCCTCCGCATATGTATTCATCGGCGCAGCTCCCGATACCATTCCGGCAATCAATACCGCCGAAAGTAAGCCCGCCATCATTTTTCTCAAAGAATTTCCCTTACGCTTTTTCACCCTTCTGCCTCTCCCCTATATCCTATTTTATGGAACTGCTGCCGCAATCCCGCATATTTTCTGCAGGCCGTTTAACAGCCCCTGAAGTGCTCCTCCATATACGCTATGTACGGTCTTCTTTCCACCTCATCCGCGTGCTGTTCATACCAGACAAACGCTTCCCGCAGACCATCCTGCAGATCTCTCGTATCCTTCATCCATTTTAATTGTCCGGAGACATCCAGCGCATATTCATAATCGGAAAAACAAAAATACTTCCGCTGTTCTATCTCCTTTGGCACATGGACAAACCGCGCCTGCCTGCCGACAATCCAATAGCAGAGCGCAGCCCACTCGCGAACGGAAACCGCATTGGGATTACCCACGTTAAAAACATGCTGCTCCGGCTTTTTTTGTAAGATCACATCAAGGAACCTGCACAGGTCATGCACATGGAAAAACTGCAATTTCATCTCTCCGTCTCCGGGCAGACAGAACGGCCTATCCTGCAACGCGCAATCAAAAACAAACGCCTCCCGATACACATCGTTCATCGGTCCGTATAAGTACGGTGGCCGGAGAATATAGGCACCCGGCTTTCTTTTTTGCAGGGTCTCTTCCGCTTCGATTTTATCCGTGCCGTATTTTCCCCAAAAACGGTTCACGCCCAACGGCTCGTTCTCCGCAAACGGCTGTTTTCCCGTTTCCGGATAAACAGCGCTTGAGCTGATCAGGATATACTCGTCACAGCCGCCAAGCGCATCCAGTAACTGTGCGACATCCTGAGACGTATATGCGGTATCGATCACAACGTCAAAATGATGGGATCGAAGACTTTCTCCCAGCTCATGCCTGTCCGCCTGTATAAGCGTAACTCCCTTAGACTGCGTCCGGCTGTTTCTGTTTAATACATAAACGTCCTGTCCCTTTGCGACAAAATATTCCGCAACAGCACGGCTCACAAACACCGTGCCGCCGGTCACCAGTATTTTTTTCATACGATTCCACCATTCACATTTTCCTTTTTCCCTGCCCTGCAACAAGCATCATGATAGAGACCGCAAGCATCACGATCTGCATAATTTCAAAGCACCCGTTCAGATTCATGAACAGCGCGGTATCCTTCCATTGCACATATCCGGCAAGATTGGCAAATATATCATACACAAAATGCAGGATCATGGGAAGTATCAGATTTCTTGATTGCAGATAAATCGCCGCGAAAGCAAACCCGATCATTCCAGTCGATAAAAATCTCCACAGATCCCATCCCGTTACGACATGGATCGCGCCAAACAGCAGAAAGCTGACCGCAGCGTAGAGCAGTCTGACCTGCCATGTCTTCCGGACCTGATGAAAATACCCCTCTAACACAAGTCCGCGAAAAACCACTTCCTCATAAAATCCGGTCGTAAGCTGCTGCAATAAGATCCGTGACACGACGATTCCGAACGAAAGCCCGGCAATCCGTCCAAAGCCGACCGCGTACAGGATCAGGTAATAAAGAAAGAAGATTCCGAATCCGGCTCCTGCCCGCAAAGCCGCTTTATTTTGTCTTGGCGCAAGAATTTCTGTTCCTCTGCGTTCATATGTTTTGCACATCAGCATAAGCGCCAGCACGCCAGAAGAAAGCCGAAGCAGACTGCTGAACAGATACCATGGCGTCCCGGAAAGCCACTTCATAACAAGAAGTGAAATGGCAGTAAATACTGCCGCGACCGCAACGGCATAGACAATGCCGATCCAAGCCTTTTTGTTTTTCATCATTCTTCTCTCCATTCAACGATATCTTTGATTTTCTTTGTGATATAAAACACTGCTTCAAGCAAACTCATATTCGCTATATCAGGCACATTACCCCACACACGGTTAGTCTACCATAAAGTAAGACTTCATTCAATTGCAGGTTCTTATTTTCCGAATGTCAGTTTCCCAGCTCAGTCTCCCAGCTTTCCGAACGTCCGGAACGCCGCCTCTCTGCTCGCTTTTTCTTGATCTCGAAAAAAGAGGATGAACGCATGCACTGCCCTCACCCTCTTGTTGATCATACGACAGAGCCTCAACAGAGTTAGCCGATTTAGGTAGTTATTTTTCTTTTTTTCTAATACAAATCCAACCACGGCAA
>CAMWSU010000063.1 GCA_947176965.1 uncultured Lachnospiraceae bacterium
CATTATATACCATGTCAGCAGGAAATCAAGCGTGAACGCAGTGAACATTTGATTTCACCTGACATGGTAACGAGAAAATTGCAAGCGCGAAGCGCGACAGACGCGCAGCGGCTGAATTTTCGAGTTTATTATACCACATCCATCAGGAATTGATTAAAGAAAAAGTAAAGATAATATAAAGATTATTTTCTTCTTGAAATTGTATATATTTTCCTCTATAATAGAACATATATTCGGAACATTTGTTCTAATTTGATTTTGGGATACGCGCGGAATGGTGCGCAGATAGGAGCATCTTTTGGTAGTAATGGAAAATCTTCCGCTGGAACGTAAATTAGAGATTCTTTCGGATGCGGCAAAATATGACGTTGCCTGCACCTCAAGCGGTGTGGATCGAAAAGGGAAGGAGGGCAGCATGGGAAATACAGCGGCATGCGGTATCTGCCATTCCTTTGCGGCGGACGGGCGTTGTATCTCCCTGCTCAAAATTCTCTATACAAATGAGTGTGTCTACGACTGCAAATACTGCTTAAACCGACGTTCCAACGACACGGTGCGCATCTCCTTTACGCCCGAAGAAGTAAGCGAGCTTACCATGCAGTTTTACCGCCGCAACTATATCGAGGGATTGTTTTTAAGCTCCGGCGTCCGTCATAATCCGACCGAAACTATGGAAGAGATTTATATTGCGCTTCGACTCCTTCGGGAAAAGAATCATTTTAACGGATACATTCATGTAAAAGCGATTCCCGGCGCGGCTCCGGAGATCGTAGCAGCCGTCGGTCTGCTTGCAGATCGTATGAGCACCAATTTAGAGCTGCCGACAGCGGAGGGCTTACGCCAGCTTGCGCCGAATAAGACACGCGAAACCATTTTAAAGCCCATGCGTCAGATTCAACAGGGCATTGCACAGTCCAAACGGGGGGAGACGCTTCGCATCAGCCGCTTGAGCGGAGACAGAAGCATCGCACAACCAGATCAGATTGGAACGGCAAAATGGGGCTTTGCCATTCCCGATCCGTTACTGCCGCCTGCTGCCGCTCTGACACAGAAAGCCGATACACCGTCAGATATGATAATCACTGACCATTCTGACAAGCGGCACGATATAACACAGAACTTCCCGTCAGGCACATCGCTCATCACACCAGACAGAACAAAGCAGCAGCTCTTTGTCCCTGCCGGACAGAGCACACAGATGATCGTCGGCGCAACACCGGAGGATGATTATCAGGTCTTGTCCGTCGCGGAAGCACTATATCAACGCTTTGACTTAAAACGCGTTTTTTACTCCGCCTATATCGCGTTAAACGACGACAGTTCCCTTCCCGCATTGGGTACAAAACCACCGCTTTTACGCGAGCATCGTCTTTATCAGGCGGATTGGCTTCTGCGCTTTTACGGATTTCAGGCAAATGAACTCTTAACGCCTGAGCGCCCGAATTTTAATGTCTTTCTCGACCCCAAATGCGAATGGGCATTGCGCCATCTTCAATATTTTCCGGTGGAAATCAACCGTGCGCCTTATCAGCTTCTGCTCCGCATTCCCGGTGTCGGTGTCAAATCGGCAAAGCGCATTGTCCGTGCCCGCAGAGGCATGAAGCTTGACTTTGACGGACTAAAACGAATCGGAGTCGTCCTAAAGCGCGCGCACTACTTCATTACTTGTAACGGAAAAATGATGTACCCGACAAAGATTGATGAGGACTATATTACCCGGAATCTCATCGATCTGGACAGAAAAAAGAACTGGGAGATTGCGTATGACATGACTTACCGCCAATTGTCCCTGTTTGACGATAAAAGTATATGGGCAGGAGGAATATCTTAATGAATCTATATCAAACTCTCATGGAACTGAACAGAAAAGCTATCTTTGCAGAGGAAATAACAGACACGGAAATGGAAGAAGCAGTATCCGTTTTTCTAAATGGAATCTCTTCGAAAGAGGATATTCTGACATATAAAAAGCGTATGAGAGTTCTTCCCGAGACAGATCGTATGTACCCCGATTATTATATTCCGCCGTATAACGGAAATAAAAAGCTGCGACTGATTCAGGGTTATTTACCGAAAACAAATATTTTGTATGCAAATCATTATGAGTTAGAGATTATTCGGCTGCTTGCCATATTTGCACCTGCGCATGAAAAAGTTCATGAAATGGTAGAAAACACATTACAGAGATTGCAGCATACCTGTTTTGGGAACTCATGCACAAAGGGGGAATGTCTGGCAACAGGAATCAGTGTGCTGCGATTTTTAGCCGTAACGAGATCTGATGATGCAGAATGGATCGATCGGCTGCTGACTCCTTTAGGTGACTTATTTGTTTCCTTCGGAACCGGACAGGCAGCCGTACAAAAGGGAATCCCGCTGTCATACTTACTCATGGCATATACTGATATTAACAACGAAAAGACGAAAGCTCTCATTGCACAAAAGAAAGATTGGCTCTTAGATCTGTTGAGAAGAGGCTGGATTACGGGCAAACTGTCAAATGGAAAAATATCCGAAGGAGATACTTATAACTTAATGGGAAAATATATCATCAGAAACGCGATTGGCACTTTACCGGGCTATGAAGATATCGCGAAGCATGAGATATATGTGGATAACAAGGATGAACGATGCTATTGTAATATTTAATGCTATATGCATTAACTTCCGAAATTCGAAATTGATCTAAGAGGTACTATCTTATGGATACATTATTCACAACCTATCTTTGCGAGGATACGCCGGACGGCATCTTTACGGCAATCTATGACGCATGGGCAGCACGGATACCGGACGGACAATTAAAGCTGTCCGTAGAGGACGGCTACTGCTTTGAGCTGTTTACGGATTATGTCTATGTGCAGACGGACTTAGAAAAAGCAGTCAAGGTTGCGCGCTCCATCGCAAAAAAGATCAGCAAAGAAGCATACGACATGGTCTACCTTGCCACACTTTCAAGAGAGCCGGATAAAATAGATGTGATCTACCGTTTCCTAAAGCTTGGCTTTCGTTACGGACACAGGGTTGTTGATCTGCAGGCGGACGAAACCGTCTGCCGCCTTTTCGACATTCAGCGCAATGTCTCGAATGAGGCGCACTTGTTTCGGGGGTTTATTCGTTTTCACCATTCGGAGCAGGGTATTCTGATTGCTAAAATCCGCCCCAAAAATCAGCCGCTCCCGCTCATTGCACCGCATTTTGCGGATCGCTTACCTGAGGAGCACTTTGTCATCCTTGACGAAGTGCATCACATGGGCGCTTTTCATGAGCGGAGACGGCAGTGGTTCCTCGCACCGTTACATGAGGATGTGATGGACCGTATTTGGAACAGTGGCGAAAATGCTGAATATGAGCGTTTGTGGAAAGCCTTCTTTCGCACGATCGCCATCAAAGAACGTGAAAATTATCGCTGTCAGCGCACCTTATGCGCCATCCGCTACCGGGACTATATGCTTGAATTCGACAGCGCATAAACGCCATTCATCGGATAAGGTTTGATTTGTTGCTGTTGAAATATAATTATACTGTACTTCTAGAAAATTTTATAAATTCATATGGCAATCCCATATCTTCAGAATATTTACGGATTTCTATCTTTTCGTCATCATTCATTTCGTCATAGAAAGGGCGATCTGATACTTTCCAGTATGTTTTAACTTCGTCAATTTTCAATACATCACCCCATGGGGCAGTATATAATTCCCCAACTTTATATTTCCCAATTTCTTTATATACCCTCGTGGTATAACAATACCCCAGTTTATTCAAATAATTTTGAATTGACTCATATTCATGTTCGGGGAATGATATTTCTTCAAACATACAATAAACCTCCTAACACCGAAAAAATCATATCTGAAAACTTCCAGGATGGCATTCACAATCATATGACATACATCAAAATCCCATCATTGATAATACTGAGCCTGCGCAGCGAACATTTCCGCGTAAATGCCGTTTTCCTTACCTACCAGCGTATCATGCGTACCGTATTCCGCCACATGCCCGTCACTGAAAACAGCAATGTGATCGCAAAACCGGCAGGAGGAAAGCCGGTGCGAGATATAGATTGCTGTTTTTCCGCCGACTAACGAATGGAACTGGCGGTAAATCTCATACTCCGCGATCGGATCAAGCGCTGCCGTCGGTTCATCAAGGATAACAACCGGCGCATGCTTGTAAAGCGCCCGCGCAATCGCAAGCTTCTGCTGTTCTCCCCCCGACGCTTCAATTCCTTCTTTATCAAAGGACTTAAAGAGCATGGTATCCATACCATGTTCTAAGGAAGCAAGCTTATCCGAGAAACCGACCTGTTCAAACAGAGCGTGCAGAGCCTCGTTCGTACCGTCCTTTTCCTCTTCCCCCATCAGAATATTATCCTTGATCGAGAACGCAAACAGCTTAAAGTCCTGAAATACGGGGGAAAACAGATTCATATATTGCTCGTAATCATATTCTTTAATATTCACGTTATCTAAAAGAATCTCACCCTCTGTCGGATCATACAGTCTGCAGAGAAGCTTCACAAACGTTGTTTTTCCCGCGCCGTTTAAGCCGACAACGGAGAGATGCTCACCTGCTTTCAGCTTTAGATTTACATGCTCCAGAACCTGAACCTCGGTCTTCGGATAAGCAAACGACACATCCCGAAACTCGATCACATGCTCCCCCGGCGTAACCGGACGGCTTCCCTTCTCGATTGCGGCAGGATAATGCATAAATTTCACATATTCATACGCATAATTGCAGCGTTTTGTGATCTCCTGCAAACATCTTCCAACACTGATAACAGAATCCGTAAGCTCTCTGCATGCAGAGATCATCTGTGAAAAAATTCCGATCGTAATACTTCCTTTGATCACAAGCATGCCCAGATAAAGATACATACAAAAGTCCCTTGCCACTGTCGTCACCGCGCTGATACAGGCGGTCGGAAGATGACCATCCCCTTCCGATTTCCAGTATGTCAAAGATTCGTCGGTGTAGCTCTCCCATTTTGTAACCATCATATCCTGCGCATGGTACAGGCGAATATCCTTGGCATAGCGAATATCCATCAACGCATAACCACTGTAGCCAAAAACGCGGTTTACTTTGGAAAGCTGCTTATGAAACCGAATCTCAATCTGATTATCTTTATGATTCAGACATATACTGATAAACATGGTTATGATCACCAGAATAAAGAGAATCGGCGCATACATTGCGATCAGCGCAACAACACCTGCAACACGCAGAAGCGCAGAAAACATATTCAAAACCTGTACAAAAATACCATGCACGCCGCCTGAATACCAATCCATTCCCGTCCGGGCAAGCTCGATCTGATCAAGCGCCTCCTTATCCTCCGTGAGCTGAAAATCAAGCTCCATGATCCGGCGGCTCATTAATTCCGTAAAATAATTTTGAAATTTTTCATCACACTTTTCCATCTGGCAGCCAAGTGCCGATGAAACAACCGAAATCAAAGAACCGGCGACGGCAATGATCGCAACATAAGTAAACATCCGCGTCAGATCACGCTCACCCAAAAGCTCGTCAATAATGAGCGGCAGAAATAAAATACTCACAAAGGGATGAACTGCTTCTAAAATTGCTTTCGCTATTCCGACGAAAAAATAACTTTTCTGAAAACGCCATGCGATCGGAAAAAAGTATTGAAGTGTTTTTCTATTCACTGAATACCGCCTCCTTTCCCTCTTCCTTATAGTACTGAGATTGAATACGGAACATCTCCGCATAAGCACCGTTTTTATGAAGCAATTCCTCATGCGTACCGTACTCTACCATTTCGCCGCTTTCAAACATTGCGATATGATGACAGAAGCGCGTCGAAGAAAGACGATGTGAGATATATACCGCGGACTTATTTCCGATGATCTTATCAAAATTGCAATAAAGATTGTATTCCGCCAGCGCATCCAATGCTGCAGTCGGTTCGTCCAGCACCATGATCGGTGCGTTTTTGTATAATGCACGGGCAAGCGCCAATTTTTGTTTTTCGCCGCCTGAAAGATCAATACCATCCTCATAAATGATCTTTAACAGCTCCGTGTCAACGCCGTCCTTCAGCTCGGCAAGCTTATCGCCAAGTCCCGATTGTATCAGACATTCCCGACTCTTTTCGCGGTCTGTCTGATCCGGCGGCAGCATGGATACATTTTCGGCCATCGGGAATGCAAACAGCTCCACATTCTGGAACACGGGCGCAAACAGGCGGTAGTACTCATTTCGCTGAAACAGACGAATATCAACACCGTTTAGTAGAATTTCTCCCTCGGTCGGATCATATAACCTGCAGAGCAGCTTCACAAATGTTGTTTTTCCCGCACCGTTTAAGCCGACAACGGCAAGCCGTTCACCCGCCGAAAAAGTAAGATTTAAGTTATGAAGCGCATCCTGCTTCGCGCCTGCATACCGGAAGCATACATTTCGAAACGTGAACGTATAACTGTCCGTGTTCGGAATCGGAAGAAACTCATGCGGCAGATCAGAATTCTGTCTCCGTTTTTCATCCTCTTTTTTTATTGTCAGAGCGGAGAAAGATTCGCCCGCCTTTTCCTCGGTCCGCATATCGATAAAGGACCGAAAATAGCTGACATCATGAGAATTTTTCTTGATCGTTCCGAGTGTGTTTAATGTATTCGTCATCGCTGACGTAAAGTTCATTGCCAAACCTAAATATAATGTAAAATTACCGATAGAAAGATCCTTATCCACAACGGCAAAGATCATGACTGCATAGATGACTGCCGTAGATATCATGGATAACCCATGTGCAAACGCGGAATTATAAATCCAAAGCGTGCGGCTGTAAAGCATCTTATCCTGCTTTTCCATCAAAACTTCATGCTGTTTTTCTGACAGCCAGCCCTTCATGGAAAACAAACGAATATCCTTTGCATAATCGAAATTCTGAACTGACTGCTGCATATAATTGATTTTTCTCCAAACAGGGGCAAGCTTATCCCAAACCTCCCGCCTGTCTTTTTTTACCGTATAGAGGAAAAAAAGATGTTGCAGAAGACCGACGATCCCTAACACGATCAGCATACGCCAGTCAAGCACAACGACCGTGGTCAATGTGATTAATAAAAGAACAGCATTGATTCCAAGATCGTATATATTATGCATCATTCCCTCTATGCCGTTATCATTTCCGCCGGTTGCCTGCTGCGCTTTCTGTTCCATATCAAGAACATCCGGCTCCTCAAACATCTGATAATTCATGGAAAGCGCTTTTTTCACACGCTCCGTAATGACCTTCATGCGCGTAATGATCATATAATACCAGCACCTGTTACCCGTGATTGCATTCAGCAGCATGACCACAAGCTCAATGGCACACGCGATCAAAAGAACACGGATGAGCGGTGCCAAATCTTTCTGAACATTTGCTGACTGTACCTGCACAATATCAATGACAAATTTACCGATAAAACTTGCCAGATACTGCACGATGGAATTACTGAAAATACCAACGATCATCAATCCGAGCAGAATCGGATAATAACGACGGATTTTTCCTAAAATATATATTACATTGGAAAATACGTTGTATTCACGATGATATGGGTTTTTCTCTTCATCCTTTTTCTTTTTTTCATTTTCTTCTTTTTCTTTTTTCTCTGACATTCTTTGTTCCCACCTCAAACTGTCTCATTTTCTAAAGCAATCTCATTTTTATCGCACATGGATTTTTTTGGATCAGGCCTTTTTTCCTGTTTCACCCACGAAAGCTACAAAACATCTCTTCATATCTGTATGTTCTTACATGAGGTGCAGATGCTCCCGTCCATCTAAAACTCCAGATAAAACTTCTTCCGCTACTGAAACTTGTTCTACTTTTCATCATGGTCACCCTTTCTTTTCTTCGGACCCTATTTGATACCTGCCCGCCCGGACAGGTATCATGGCCAACAGATTTTGTTTTGGCTTTCTGTGCTTACAAGGTTATCATAGCCTTCAAAAAGTAACAATGTAACGTTGGTTGAAGAAATCAACTATTTGTTGACGTACCCAATCAGTCTCTGATTTTATCTACTTTATTGATAAATAATATGAACTTCACCGAACGAGTTATATCCCCTCACATGAAGCAGAAAGGTCCTGCTGCCATCCGGATGCCCTTTTACACTCGAACTGCTTCCAAAACTATCCTCAACCATCATATCCACAATCCACGAAGAAGGAACATAAATATTGATCTCTCCGAATGAATTACTGACATTTACATAGCCTTCCTTTTTATGAGTGGAAATATTTTCAAAAAACACATTCATACTGCCAAAGCTGTTTGTAAACACTCCTTTTTCAAAGGTTTCCGGATTAATATATTTGGAAATATTTGAAAAAGTATTTGATTGAAACACTTTTTCTCCATATGTGGAAGATTCCTCTGCTCCCCATCCGGTATGGGATGTTTCCTCATCGGATTCTTCCTTTTCGTTGTCATCATCGATCTCAAGATTAATCCCAACATGAACCCCTTTGTCTGAATTATCACGACCTCTTCCATCAAAATCGTCATCATGCAAAAATTTTACATAGCTTCTATTATTAAATAAAATCTCCATCCCAATGCTCAGTAATAAAGCTGCCAGCAGAACAGTCCATGGAGTCAGGGCAGTAATACCAAGCTGATCATCATAAATGATACACAGAAATGCAATCGAAAAGAAAATCGAGAAAAAATTCCTCTTGATCAAACCACGTAACAACAATGCCGCAAAAATAATTGTAAAGAAAACCGACCACACGCTGATCCCTGTGACAAGTCCCATTTTACTGATCACCAAAAAAATACTCATTAAGATCAGAAGCAGCCCCCAAAACAATTTCGCATAACGGGATTTCTTTCTATAATACTGATTTCCGTTCCATTTCCAATTCCATCCTTTATTCATTGTGTTTCCCTTTCCTTTCTCATGTTTTTGATTACTGAAGCCAAAAGTTATCAATCCCGGCTTTTTAACCGGAACCTCGTAAATACAATTCCTTCATCCTCATCTCCAGCATCTTGTAATAGGACCGCGACACGTATGTTCTTTTATCCGAATTTCGAAATTCGATAAGGCTTGCTGACGTTAGATTCTTCTTAATGCTTAATACCTCCCGCATATTAAGCACAGTTGATTTGGATACCCGCAGAAAATAAGAGGGCAGAAGCTTTTCCAATTCATACAGCTTATATCTCGTTTCGTATACTTCATTTTTGGTATGGGCGTAAATGTGATGATCGTCCGCCTCAAAAAACAATATCTCATCCAGGGAGAGATAATACTGGGATTCCCCTTTTTGAAATACATATCGCTGTGAGGAAGCGTTGATTTCCCGTACGGCTTTCTGAAGCTGTTCGATCTGATCATTTAATTCCCGACACCGGATCGTGATCTCATCCTCATTCAGTTGTTCGTCGATTTCAATTTTGATTTTCATATGCCCATCATAAAGAAAAAACCACTTGATGTAAATATGCTTACACCAAGTGGTTACTCTCGCAACGTAAGAAGTGAATATTTTTAATTAACAATATTTTGATTCTGTACTTTTTCTATCTCCCTGCCGATACTTTTAATGCTTTTGGAAAGCATGATCGTCGCGATCAGATCGGAAACGCCGCTGTAGATCATACCGATTCCGATACAGATAAAAAGTATCATCGCCGATGTAAACGGATTCATGATCAATACAACGCCGAATGCGATATTTAAGATAGAAACGATCATGACAATGCCCCAGCCGCTGTATTTCATACGCACTAAGTCCACCGCATTCTGAAACTTCAAAAGACCGCTGATCGTCACCGCAAAACCAAGCAAAACCGGAATAATGGAAATGACGGTCTCCACTTTGACAAAAATGAAGATACCAAGCAGAATGAACACCATTCCATACACCAAATTATACCGGTATGCATCTACGGAATAATCTTTTCGTATGTAGTCGATCAGATTGACAACTCCGATAGCAATGGAAATGACGCCGACCACATAACAAATATTCTTTGCTGTCATTTCCGGCCAGATCAATAAGATCACGCCAAGTGCAACATAAATAACTGAGGAAATGATCACATTCCATTTCAATTTTTTTAACGTTTTCATGTTTTCTCATCCTCCTTAAAATTCTTCATTACCTGTCTCGTCTGTCGGTTCCGTATCCTCTATCTCTTCCATTACCTCCATATCTTTTGCTTCGTCCTCGGGAATACTCTGAATTGCATCCTCGATATTATCGTACTCCTGCTCTCCGTCGCTGATCTTTTCTCTTACCTTGGCAATTTTTGCAACTTTCGTACCGTCATTTAAGTCGATCATTTTCACGCCCGATGTGATTCTCTTTAAGATGGAAATCTCATTCATGCGGAGCTGTACGATCGTGCCGCCGTCCGTGATCATCATAATTTCATGATCGTCATTGACTGCTTTTACTCCAACGACCTCTCCGGTCTTTTCAATGATCTTATAGCATTTCACACCCTTACCGCCGCGGCGCTGTACGTAGAATTCCTCTAAATAAGTACGTTTTCCGTAGCCGTTTTCGGATACGATCAAAAGAGAATCTCCCTGATGATCTAACTGCATGCCGACAATCTCATCATCATCATCCAGATTCATACCGATCACACCCATCGAGCTTCTTCCTGTCGCTCTGACGTCTGTTTCCTTAAAGCGGATACACATACCATATTTTGTTACAAGGAAGATATCCGTATTCTGATCGGTTGTTTTTACTTCGATCAGTTCGTCGTCATCACGAAGATTGATTGCGATCAATCCGTTCTTTCGCACATTTTGGAATTCCATGATCGGCGTTTTTTTCACAATACCGGTTTTTGTCACCATGAACAGATTTTTATGTTCCTCATAACCGGAAATCGGAATGATCGCACTGATCTTTTCACCCGGAGAAAGCTGCAAAAGATTAATGATCGCCGTTCCTCTCGCCGTTCTTCCCGCCTCCGGAATCTCATATGCCTTTAAGCGGTATACCCTGCCGAAATTTGTAAAAAACATGACATAGGTATGTGTCGTCGTCATAAGAAGATCTTCAATATAATCTTCCTCGATCGTCTTCATTCCCTGAATGCCTTTTCCGCCTCTGTGCTGCGCACGGAAATTATCGACGGTCATCCGCTTGATATAACCGATGCTCGTCATGGCAATAACCGTATTTTCCTTCGGGATCATATCCTCCGCGTCAATATCAAACACATCGTATCCGATTTTACTTCTTCTGTCATCCCCGTATTTTTCCGCAATCACGCTAATTTCTGTTTTGATGACGCCGAGAAGGAGTTTTTCATCTGCAAGGATTGCTTTCAATTCTTTGATTCTTGCCATTAACTCTTCATGCTCTTTCTCCAGCTTTTCTCTTTCCAAGCCTGTCAGAGCGCGCAGACGCATATCAACGATCGCCTGTGCCTGCACATCGTCCAAGCCGAAGCGCGCAATGAGGTTTTCTTTTGCCTCCTGTGTGTTCGCGCTTCCTCTGATGATTTTGATCACTTCATCAATATGATCAAGCGCGATCAGCAGACCTTGTAAGATATGGTCGCGTTCTTCCGCTTTATTCAAATCATATTTGGTTCTTCTGGTAACGACTTCTTCCTGATGCGCAAGATAATATTGCAGCATATCAAGAAGATTCATGACCTTCGGCTGATTATCCACAAGAGCAAGCATGATCACGCCGAAAGAATCCTGCATTTGCGTATGCTTATAAAGCTGATTCATGATGACATTCGGATTGACATCACGGCGCAGCTCAATGACGATACGCATACCTTCTCTGTTGGATTCATCGCGAAGGTCTGTGATACCGTCTATCTTTTTTAATTTGACAAGTTCAGCGATTTTTAAAATCAAATTCGCTTTATTTACCATGTACGGAAGCTCGGTGACAATGATCCGGTTTTTACCGTTTGCCATTGTCTCAATATCCGTAACAGCACGCACCCTGACTTTTCCGCGCCCCGTGCGATATGCCTGTTCGCTTCCCTTCGTACCGAGAATGATACCGCCCGTCGGAAAATCCGGCGCTTTGACGATCGAAAGGATTTCTTCCATATCCGTATCGCGGTTTTCCTCAATCCGGTTATCAATAATCTTTACGACTGCCTTGACAATCTCGCGCAGATTATGAGGCGGTATATTTGTTGCCATACCGACCGCAATACCGGATGTGCCGTTAACTAATAAATTCGGATAGCGGCTCGGCAGAACAGAGGGCTCTTTTTCCGTATCATCAAAGTTCGGTACAAAATCAACCGTATCTTTATTGATATCTGCCAAAAGTTCCATGGATATTTTGGATAGTCTCGCTTCTGTATATCGCATTGCCGCAGCGCCGTCGCCGTCCACGGAACCGAAGTTTCCGTGTCCGTCCACAAGCGGATAACGCGTTGACCATTCCTGCGCCATATTGACCAGCGCGCCATAAATGGAACTGTCTCCGTGCGGGTGATATTTACCCATCGTATCACCGACAATACGCGCACATTTACGATGCGGCTTGTCGGGACCGTTATTTAACTCGATCATGGAATAAAGGACACGTCTCTGTACCGGCTTTAAGCCGTCCCTTACATCGGGAAGCGCTCTTGCCGCAATAACGCTCATCGCATAATCGATATAGGAGTCCTCCATTTTCTTTTTGAGGTCAACATCTTCAATTTTATCAAAGATCTGTTCATCCATATTTACAAACCATGCCCTTTCATCAACTGCAAATTGTTACAGCTTCTTATTGGCTTATATAAAAATTTAATTCCACAAAATTTGTTTATGAAATATCCAGGTTTTTTACAAATTTTGCATTTTCCTCAATAAAAATACGGCGCGGTTCCACCTTATCTCCCATGAGGGTATTAAAGGTTATATCAATCTCAGATTCATCATCGTCATTCATATTAACGCGGAGCAGGATTCTTTTTTCCGGATCCATGGTCGTATCCCAAAGCTGTTCCGCATCCATTTCACCAAGTCCTTTATAACGCTGAATCTTATTATTCTGATCACGCCCGACTTCCGCCAATATTTTATCAAGCTCATCATCCGAATACGCATACCACACCTGTTTATTGCGCTCTAACTTATAAAGAGGCGGCTTTGCAAGATACACATGTCCCTGTTTGATGAGTTCCGGCATGAATCGGTAAATAAAGGTCAACATCAAGGTAGCAATATGCGCACCATCCACATCGGCATCCGTCATGATAATAATTTTATCATAGCGCAGCTTACTAATATCAAAATCTTCATGGATACCTGTGCCGAATGCAGTGATCATCGCACGGATTTCCGCATTTGCATAAATCTTATCAAGTCTTGCCTTTTCCACGTTTAGAATTTTACCGCGAAGAGGCAAAATTGCCTGCGTTGCACGACTTCTTGCCGTCTTTGCGCTTCCGCCGGCGGAATCTCCCTCTACGATGTAAATCTCACAGTTTTTCGGATCCTTGTCAGAGCAGTCCGCCAGTTTTCCGGGAAGCGTACTTCCCTCTAACGCTGTTTTTCTTCTCGTTAAATCCCTCGCTTTTCTTGCGGCTTCTCTTGCTCTCTGTGCCAAAATGGATTTCTCACAGATAATTTTTGCCACGGAAGGATTCTGCTCCAAAAAATAAGTAAGCTGTTCACTGACCACATTATCAACCGCACCGCGCGCTTCGGAATTTCCGAGCTTCTGTTTTGTCTGACCTTCAAACTGCGGATCCTCGATCTTTACGCTGATGATCGCGGCAAGTCCCTCCCGAATATCATCTCCGGTCAGATTCGGTTCACTGTCTTTTAACAACTTTGCGCCTCTCGCATAATCGTTAAAGGTTTTTGTGATCGCATTTCGGAAACCGACCAGATGCGTACCGCCCTCGGGTGTATTGATATTATTGACAAACGAATAGACGCTCTCGTTATATGAGTCGTTATGCTGCATGGCAACTTCTACGAGAACGTTATTCTTTTTTCCCTCAAAATACATGACATCGGGATAAAGAGCTTCCTTACTTTTGTTCAAATATTGAACAAATTCTTTAATCCCTCCTTCATAATGGAATGTTTTTTCCTGCTCTAAGCCGGGACGTAAATCGGAAAGAATGATCTTTAATCCCTTTGTCAAAAAAGCAGTCTCACGAAGTCTGGTCTTCAAAATATCATATTCAAAGATTGTCTCCTCAAAGATCGTTGCATCGGGCTTAAAAGTAACCTTTGTACCGATCTTATCATCTCCGCATTCTCTTTCTTCTCTCAACGCATAACATACTTTTCCACGTTCATAGCGCTGTTTATAAATTTTGCCTTCATGCGCGATCTCAACTTCAAGCCAGTCGGAAAGCGCATTGACGACCGAAGCGCCGACGCCGTGAAGACCGCCGGATACCTTGTATCCGCCGCCGCCGAATTTTCCTCCTGCATGAAGAACGGTAAAAACAACTTCTACTGCAGGAAGCCCCGCTTTATGATTGATACCGACAGGAATACCACGTCCGTTATCAATAACCGTAATAGAATTATCAGCATTGATAAAAACCTGAATCTGCGTACAAAAACCCGCAAGCGCTTCATCCACGGAATTATCTACGATTTCATATACGAGATGATGAAGTCCGCGAGACGAAGTACTCCCGATATACATACCGGGACGTTTTCTGACTGCCTCAAGTCCCTCCAATATCTGAATTTGATCTGCTCCGTATTCGGCGCTCATAGTAAATACCATACCTTTCCGTTATGATCAGTTGCTTTCCGCTACTGTTCCTTTTACAATTTGGAATACTTTGTTGATCGTAAAACGATTATTTACAAAATCATCAAGACCCGTACAGGTGATGATCGTCTGAATATCTTTAATATAATTCAAAAGATAATTTTGCCTGTTACTGTCCAACTCAGAAAGAACATCATCTAAAAGCAACACAGGAGTATCTCCCGTTATTTTTTTGACTAATTCAATTTCCGAGAGTTTCAAAGATAATGCCGCTGTCCTTTGCTGCCCCTGGGAACCGAACTTTCTGATGTCTACATGGTCCGCCATAAAAGAAAAATCATCTCTGTGCGGGCCGACCGTTGTCTGCTTTAAGCGAATATCAACTTCCTGACGGGATTTCATTTTTTTCTCATATTCGCTCACGTCTACATTCGGTTCATAATAAATCTGTATATGCTCCCTGTCGCCGGAAAGCTGCCTATGTATGTCATAAATAATTTCATTCAGCTGATCAATGAACAATTTTCTGCGTTCTATGATTTTGCTGCCATACGAAAGGAGCTGAGAATCCCAAATAGACAACGTATCCTTCAGATCAGGATTGATAAACAAATCTTTCAACAGAGAGTTTCGCTGGTTTACAATCTTGTTGTAATGATTGAGATTGTAAAGATAAAACGAATCCAGCTGACAAAGTTCCATATCAATAAAATGTCTTCGTTCAGCGGGACCGTTTTTGATGATAGACAGATCTTCCGGTGAAAAAAAGACGACATTCAAAAGCCCTAAAAGCTGCGCGGCCTTTTTGATCTTACCTCCGTCGATTGCAATCCCCTTCGTTTTACTGCTCCGAAGATGCATATCAATGCGCTGTTCCATACCGTTTTTTTGTAAGATCGTTCTGATATGCGCTTCTTCTTCTCCGAAGCGTATCATATCCTTATCCTTGCTGCCTTTATGTGACTTCGTTGTTGCAGATAGATAAATTGCTTCCAGAATATTTGTTTTGCCCTGGGCATTATCTCCGTATAAGATATTTGTTCCTTCATCAAAGGAAAGCTCTAATTGTTCGTAATTACGAAACTGATTTAATTCCAATGCTTTGATGACCATATAAAAACCAAATCCCACTTTTTTATTAGGAAATTTCATAGTCCCAGAAGAATTCGCCAAAGGCGAATTCTTCGAAAGAATGGCGCAAGGCGCCATTCTTTTTTTATCTGACGTTTGAAGTTACCGCGACTTCTTTTCCGTGAAAAGAAAACGTATCACCGTCATACAATTTTCTGCCGCGCTGCAAACTGACTTCTCCGTTGACTTTGACATTTCCTTCCTGAATCTCTATTTTTGCATCCAATCCGGAATCAACAAGACCCGCAAGCTTTATTGCCTGTCCGAGCTTAATAAAAGTATCATTAATCGTAATTTTTTCCATTTTTTCCCTGATTATTCTTTCATTGTACTGTCGTAAAGTTGACTGGAAGAATCATATAAATATAGTTTTCCTTTGCATCCCTGATAAAGCAGGGTGCTTTCGCACTGACTAAATAAATATCAATATCATCATCATCAATAACCTTAAGCGCATCGATCAAAAAATTCGGATTGAAACCGATCATCATATCCTTACCGGATTTCTGAATATCAATATCCTCATTCATACTTCCGATAATGGAATTGATCTTTAACTCCATCACACCGTCAAGAATATTAATGATGATCGGCTTTTTATCGCCTTCCTTGACAAGTAGTGTCGCACGGTCGATACATTCCAACAGCACCCTTTTATTCACGGTTACTTTCGTCTCATAATCATTGCTGAGCATCTGCTCGATACGCAGATATTCTCCTTCGATCAGCCTCGATACCACGACTGTTTTTTCAAATTCAAATACAATATGTCTGTCCATGAAGAAAATGTGGACATCCTTGTCAACATCTCCGGGAAGAATTTTACTGATCTCACTCAATGTTTTTCCCGGTACAATCACTTTTTTGTGAGGATATGAATTTTTTAATGTAATATTGCGAATGGATACGCGATGGCCGTCAAGAGATACGACTTTTAACTTATCATCCGTGATCTCAAATAATTCTCCGCTCATGATCTTGTTCGTATCATTATCAGAAATTGAGAAAATCGTTTGTCTCACAACTTCTTTTAACGAAAACTGTGATAACAGAATGGAATCGTTTCTCTCGATCGAAGGAAGATAAGAGAAATCTTCCCCGGATTTACCGATGATATTAAATTTTGCTTTTTCGCATGTGATCGTTGTTTTATAATTTTCGTCCGTCTCAACCGTAATGTCATTGTCCGGAAGCTTACGCACAATATCAAGGAAAATCTTTGCATCCAATGCAATAACTCCTTTTTCCACAATATTACCCTGAATGACAGTCTCTATGCCAAGCTCCATATCGTTTGCCGTTAATGTGATATTTCCTTTTGTCGTGTCTACAAGAATGCATTCTAAGATGGACATGGTCGTCTTATTCGGCACTGCTTTGGAAACTGTCTGTACACCGGCTAAGAGGTTTGCTTTAGAACATACAAATTTCATTTCAGAAAAACTCCCTTCTTTGTGTGCTGGGCAAGGCCCATATCGGATAATCATAATTAAGATTTATTTCGTATCAATAATAATAATCGTTGTGGAAATGTGGATAACCTATTCTATTATACTAAATATCAAACAAAATTTCCACGTAAAAGTTGTGAAAACAGACCATATTTTATGTGTTTAAGGTAAAGTTGTTCACATTTTCCTTACTTTTCAAGCTCAAACGGGATTGATCTTTTTCTTGATGATATCTATTTTAGCGGCCATTTCACTGTTGTTTTCCACTTCTGCAGCAATTTTATTGATTCCGTGGATGACGGTCGTGTGATCCTTCTTACTCAGCATTTTCGCAATCGCAATCAGGGATGTTTCCGTCATGGTACGGCATAAATACATACAGATCTGTCTCGGCAGGACAAATTCTGAGTTACGTTTTTTTGACATAATATCATCCGGGCTGATCGCAAAATGCTCCGCAACGACTTCTATAATATAAGAAGGAGTGACTTCACGGGCGTGATTGGGTGAAATAATGTCTTTTAATGCATTTTTTGCAAGATCTAAGGTAAGCTCCTCTTTTCTGATTTTGGAATAAGCAATCACTTTATTAAGGGAGCCTTCCAGTTCTCTGATATTAGAGGTAACATTTTCAGCTATATACTGAATAATGGTGTCATCTATTTTATGATAATAAGTTTCCGCATTTTTTTGCAGGATTGCAACACGCGTTTCATAGTCCGGAGCGCCTATATCCGCGGAGAGACCGGATATAAAGCGGGAACGAAAACGCTCATCCAAGGTCTCCATATCTTTAGGCGGTTTATCAGAGGAAATGACAATCTGCTTTCCTGCCTCATGAAGAACGTTAAATGTATGAAAAAATTCTTCCTGTGTACTTTCTTTTCCTATAATAAACTGAATATCATCAATTAAGAGAACATCCACCGTACGGTATTTTTCGCGAAGCTTTATCATCATATTGGCGTCACCGCTTCGGATGGACTGGATCACTTCGTTCATGAATTGTTCGGAAGTTACATAGAGTACGATCTTGTTTGGATTTTGTTCCAATATAAAATGTCCGATGGAATGCATCAGATGCGTTTTGCCGAGTCCGGGGCCCCCATACAAATAAAGAGGATTATAAGCTTCTCCCGGAGATTCCGCAACGGCGAGCGCAGCGGACTGTGCAAGCTTATTATTATTGCCTACAACAAAAGTATCAAAAGTATATTTGGAATTTAAGTTCGCATTTTCATGTTTGATATTGTAAATATTTCCTTTTTCAGCGCGTTTTGGCAAAGCTTCGTTTTCTTCGGTCCGAATATCTTTTTCCAATACAAATTTAATATCGTATTCATGATTCATGAATTCCGATATTGTCACCTGAAAAAAGGTTTTATACTTATTGTTAATGTATTCTAAGGCAAGAGAATTATCGGCATTGGTACCGGTAATGAGAGCAATGATCACACCATTTTCCTCATGATGAAATGAAAGAGGAGAAATCCATGTGTTAAACGCGATATTAGATACATTATACTCTGTCTTGACAGTTTCTTTGATCTTTTCCCAGTTTTCTTTTAATTTCTGTTCGTGATCCGAGCGAGAAGCCATTCCAAAATCCTATACTTTCTATGATTTCATACTATTATTACTATTATATTAAATGAAAGTATTGAAAAAAGCAATCGGAAAGAGTCATACACAGCCTGATTGTCTATAAATTAAAAAGTTAACATAAAAGTATGCTGTTATGTTTCATCTGTGTATAACCTTCAGGATAAACATAAACAATTTCCACTATCCTAAAATGGAATCCATGAAGTGATGTAATTGTTTATACACGAATTATAAAATAGTTATCCACAAGATATAAACAAATTGTGGATAATATTATGTAAAGTATCAATTTTTGATAATACCGCAATATTTAGTCCAAAAATAACGATTGATAACTAGATATGGAAATTGGACAAAATCACGAATTTTCAAAGGATTTTTCGTGGTTTTTATAATTTCTAAAATTTGAAAAATTGTATTGACGTGGATATTTTCTTCTTATATAATTGTAACGATTGTTTTTCAATATCGCAAAATAGAATACCTGTTTCCATAAAAACGGTAAGATGATAAGGAGGTGTATCGCGCTATGAAGATGACGTTTCAGCCTAAGAATAGACAGAGAAAGAAAGTTCACGGTTTTCGTTCCAGAATGAGTACGCCGGGCGGAAGAAAAGTATTGGCAGCCAGACGTGCAAAAGGAAGAAAGAGACTGTCAGCATAAAAAAGAGTGCTCTGCACTCTTTTTTATTAAATTAATAAGTAGGAAATCTTAATTATGATGAAGTTTTCGGATTCCTTAAAAAAGAACAGAGATTTTCAAAATGTCTATCAAAACGGCAAATCCTATGCCAACAAATATCTGGTAATGTATGTATTGAAAAACAATCTTGATAGGAACAGAATCGGAATCTCTGTCAGTAAAAAAGTCGGAAACAGTGTGGTAAGGCATCGCCTGACACGTCTGGTCCGCGAAATTTACAGACTACATGAGGAAATGTTTAATAGTGGTTTAGACATTGTAGTCGTGGCACGAGTGAATGCGAAATCCATATTATACGCGGATATGGAAAGTGCCTTGCTTCATCTTGCAAAGCTTCACAAAATCGTAAAGTGAAGTAATCCGTAATCATGATGAAAAAAATGTTGATTGGACTGATTAAACTTTATAGAAAGTATATTTCTCCGCTTAAGCGTACAAAATGCCCTTATTTTCCATCCTGCTCCGAGTACGGTCTTCAGGCAGTGGAAAAATATGGAGCATTCAAAGGAGGGGCGCTTGCTGTATGGAGAATTTTAAGGTGTAATCCTTTTT
>CAMWSU010000064.1 GCA_947176965.1 uncultured Lachnospiraceae bacterium
TGGGTGGGGTAAAAGGTGGGGTAAAAAGTCCACTAAACCTAACAGCGGCACAGGCTGTTATCAATCAAGGGTAGGCGAAAATTCCGCAAATATCCTGCACCTGTTTGATATGGAGTTTCCATATGAGCGGGCGTCGGCATATCGGAAAAGACACGGAGTATATCTCTAACATAAAGAGTATTGAGGTGACAGATTAGGTGAGTATGGAATGAAAAAGATGGATGTTCTCATAAAAGAAATTGAAACAGAAAAGGAATTAAGCGATGTTCTGAAATTATGCTACCGGATCCTGGGGGAAGATCAACCGGAATTTTATCGGTATGAGGCATGGCATGAACGATGGAAAGACAGTTTGCAGCCGATGGTCTATGCGGAAATAGACGGCGAAATTGTCTCCGCTGTGTTAGGACGCGCTGAAAACGAAGCGAATCTGACGATCGGATTCGTGGCGTGCCATGAGAATTACAGAAGGCAGGGCATTACGAAACGGCTGATGGACTATTTTGAAGAATCGGCGAGAAAAAAAGGATATCAATATATAACGCTCGGTTCGAAAGAAGATGCGTTTTATAAAGACTGCGGTTATCATATCATATTTGAAATAAACGGTCAGAATATTTTTCAAAAGGCATTATAAAGATGGAATCAAAACAGTAGGAGGCTCCTATGGGTCAGATTGCAAATCAGGCGCTCATGGAAATGATCTTCAAGGCAAAAGAAAAAATAAAAGCAAATCGCGAAAGAAAACAGGCTGCAAAAAAGAAGGAGAAGAAAAATCCATAAGATCATATTTATCTTGACTTCACTTTCTATCTGGAAATATAATAGAGAACGTACGACAGCAAATTTGTACCTGGGTATAAATTTGCGGGCTGAGAAAGGGGCATGGATATCAAAATGAAATCATATGGTGTAAATGAGTTAAGAAGCATGTTCCTCGATTTCTTTGAGGAGAAGGGGCATTTGAAAATGAAAAGCTTTTCGCTTGTCCCGCATAATGACAATTCGCTGCTGTTGATCAATTCGGGCATGGCTCCCTTAAAGCCTTATTTTACCGGACAGGAGATTCCGCCGAGACGGAGAGTGACGACCTGCCAGAAATGTATCCGTACCGGAGATATTGAGAATGTGGGAAAGACCGCGCGCCATGGTACGTTTTTTGAGATGCTCGGAAACTTTTCTTTCGGTGATTATTTTAAGCACGAGGCGATCAAATGGAGCTGGGAGTTTTTGACGGAACGCGTCGGTTTAGATGCGTCCCGCCTGTATCCTTCTGTTTATGAAGAGGATGACGAGGCGTTCCGAATTTGGAATGAAGAGATCGGTATCGCGCCCGAGCGCATTTTCCGTTTCGGAAAAGAAGATAACTTCTGGGAGCACGGTTCCGGTCCGTGCGGACCGTGTTCCGAAATCTACTATGACCGCGGTGAGAAATACGGCTGCGGAAAGCCGGGCTGCACGGTCGGGTGTGACTGCGACCGCTATATCGAAGTGTGGAACAATGTATTCACACAGTTTGATAACGACGGAAAAGGCAATTACAGCGAACTGGAGCAGAAAAATATTGACACCGGCATGGGCTTGGAACGTCTTGCTGTTGTCGTACAGGATGTCGATTCTATTTTTGACATCGATACGATTCAGGCGCTCAGAAACCGCGTCTGTGAGCTGGCGGGCGTTACCTATCAGAAAGATGCGGCAAAGGACGTGTCCATCCGCCTGATCACCGACCATATCCGCTCGGCGACCTTTATGATCTCCGACGGGATCATGCCGACGAATGAGGGCAGGGGCTATGTGCTGCGCCGTATCATCCGCCGCGCAGCGCGCCACGGAAGAATGCTCGGCATTGACGGCGTCTTTTTGGCAACCTTAAGCGAGACCGTCATAGAGGGAAGTAAGGACGGCTATCCTGAGCTGGAGGAAAAAAAGGACTTTATTTTCCATGTGCTGACGCAGGAAGAAAATAAATTTAATAAGACCATCGATCAGGGACTTGCGATTTTAGCGCAGATGGAGGATAAGCTTGTCGCGGATGGGAAAACGGAGCTTTCCGGCGCAGATGCGTTTAAGCTGTACGACACCTACGGATTCCCGATCGATCTGACGAAGGAGATTTTGGACGAGAAAGGCTTTACCGTCGAGGAAGAACAGTTTAGGGAAGCGATGGAGGAGCAGAAGACGAAGGCGCGCGCTGCGCGTAAGACGACCAATTACATGGGCGCGGACGCGACGGTCTATGAATTGCTTGATCCGGCGCTTTCCACGGAATTCATCGGATATGATACCTTGAACGCAGATGCGAAGATCACGGCACTGACGACGGAGACGGAGGTCATGACTGCGCTGACGGACGGAGAGATCGGCACGATCGTTACGGACGTAACACCGTGCTATGCAACGATGGGCGGTCAGCAGGGCGACAGAGGCGTCATTGCGACGCAGGACGGTACGTTTGTGATCGAGGAGACGGTCAAGCTTTCCGGAGACAAGGTCGGACATATCGGACGCATGACGAAGGGCATGCTCAAGGTGGGAGATACCGTACGCATCAGTGTGGACGAAAAAAGAAGAACTGCAACCTGCCGCAATCACAGTGCGACGCATCTGTTACAGAAAGCGCTGCGCACCGTGCTCGGGACGCATGTGGAGCAGGCGGGATCCTATAATGATTCGGAACGGCTGCGTTTTGATTTCAGTCATTTTGCGGCGATGACAAAGGAAGAACTTTCCAAGGTGGAGCAGATCGTCAACGAGCAGATCGCGGAGGGCATTCCCGTCGTAACGGAAGTGCTTACTGTTGAGGAAGCAAAAAAGACGGGCGCCATGGCGTTGTTTGGAGAAAAATACGGCGAGAAAGTGCGTGTCGTGGAAATGGGAGACTTCTCCAAGGAATTTTGCGGCGGCACCCATGTGAAAAACACGGCGTCCATCAGCGCCTTTAAGATCGTGAGCGAGAGCGGTGTGGCAGCGGGCGTCAGAAGGATTGAAGCACTGACAGGTGCGGGCGTGGCGAGGTACTACGCGGAACTGGAAGAAAAACTGAATGAGGCGGCAGCAATCCTAAAGACCACGCCGGCAAGCCTGATCGAGCGCTGCGAGCATCTGATGAGCGAATACAAAGCGCTGCAGAGCGAAAACGAATCGTTAAAGAGCAAGGCGGCGCAGAACGCGCTCGGCGACGTCATGAATGAGATTCAGGACGTGAAGGGTGTGAAGCTGCTTGCAACGAGTGTGGACGACGTTGACATGAACGGCTTGCGGGAGCTTGGCGATAAGCTGAAAAATCAGATCTCTGAGGGCGTGATCGTGCTTGCGTCCGCAAAGGACGACAAGGTCAACCTCATTGCGATGGCAACGGACGGTGCGCAGGCAAAGGGCGCGCATGCCGGAAATCTGATCAAGGGCATCGCGGCGCTCGTCGGCGGCGGAGGCGGCGGACGGCCGAATATGGCGCAGGCAGGCGGCAAAAATCCGGCGGGAATCCCGAATGCGGTAGCCGAGGCTGCCAAGGTACTGGAAGGACAGCTTTCATAAAAAATCCGGTCCGGGCCATTTGCAAATACGTGACGTAACTGTTCTAAAAAAATTAAAAAAATCAGTTGACGATTGGTAAATTTATGCTATAATGTGATATGTGTACTGCGGATTCTGCCGTACATAGAATAACCCAATCAGTCGAGTGACCTGAAAGGACTGAAGGGAGGTCAGGTGTCAGCGTGTCGAATGTAATCGTAAAAGAGAACGAGACTTTAGATAGTGCTTTACGTCGCTTCAAGAGAAGCTGTGCGAAGGCGGGTATCCAGCAGGAGATTCGTAAAAGAGAGCATTACGAGAAGCCGAGCGTAAGACGTAAGAAGAAATCTGAAGCTGCTAGAAAACGTAAATACAATTAATCGCAGACATAAGTCCCTGGCAGCGCTGTCAGGGATTTTTGTTTCAGGCGCAGAAAACGGATTTACGAAAAAGGGTGCAGGCATGTTTTGGGAAGGGCTGCATTCAAGGGAAGTGTTTTCGGAGCATGCTCTTTTTAAGGGAGAGGATCAGAAATGTGGAACATACAATTACCAATGATTGAAGCGAACGTATACCAGGTCGTTTTCTGCTTCGTGGTTTACAGTATGGGGGGATGGCTTGTGGAGTCCATCTATATGTCCTTCTGTAACCGGAAGCTGACGAACCGCGGATTTGGTTTTTTGCCGTTCTGCCCGATTTACGGGTTCGGTGCGACAATCGGTTATTACCTGTTGCTTCCGTTTGCGGGGAGCGCGCCGGCGGTCTATCTGATCGGCGCCGTGTCAGCGACGATATTTGAATATCTGATCGGCATCTTGATGCAGCGGCTTTTGGGCGAAGTTTGGTGGGATTACAATGACAAGCCTTTTAACTTTAGAGGAATCATCTGCCTCGAAAGTACGCTTGCATGGGGCGCATATGGATTGATCGTCGTCTATTTCCTGCATGCGCGGGTATTAGGACTGGCGGACATGGTGGGCAGATTCAGGGGAGTCTTATTTTGCAGGATCGTGCTTTTCCTCTACATAGTAGACTTTATCTACCACTTGCTTGAGGCGATTGGTGTGAACATGGCAAAATACCGCAACAGCGTCATTGAGCGCTGCAGACGGTTCAGAGAGCGATTCTGAAAAAGACGGTTTCGTAAACGGGTGTTTTTTGCAAAAATCAAGGTTATGAAAAGCAGGAGGATGTATTTTTTCCTGCTTTTTTCCATATGATGAAGAGAGAACATTTGGAAATGAGGCAAAAAGTGCGCATCCGGAATAGAAATTGCTTACGCAGAAGCAAAAAAAGAATCCTGTCGATCCTGCTTGCTTCCTTTTTATCCTGCGTGACAGCGTTTACGGTGTGCTTAGATGCCGCGTCCGCGCAGGCACAGCCGCTGACGGAGCTGCCATTTGAAATATCGGCGCCTTCCGCAATCCTGATGGAGGCATCTACCGGGCAGGTTATTTATGAAAAAGGTGCGGATGAGGAGAGAAGTCCGGCAAGCATCACAAAGATCATGACGTTACTCTTGATCTTTGACGCGATCCACAGCGGGAAGATCGCGCTGACCGATGAGGTGACGACGAGCGCATATGCGCAGTCGATGGGGGGATCGCAGGTATTTTTGGAGGAAGGCGAGGTACAGACCGTTGAAACACTGATCAAGTGCATCGTTGTTGCGAGCGGAAACGACGCATCGGTTGCAATGGCGGAATATATCAGCGGCAGCGAGGAGGCGTTTGTCGCGCAGATGAATGCGCGTGCGGCGGGACTCGGTATGGAGCATACGCATTTTGAAGACTGCTGCGGATTGTCCAATTCGGACGGACATTATACGAGCGCGCGGGATGTTGCGCTGATGGCGAGAGAGCTGATCACCAATTACCCCGAAATCTATCAATATACAACGATCTGGATGGAAGACATCACGCATGTGACGAGGCGGGGAGAATCGGTTTTTACGCTCTCAAGCACCAATAAGCTCTTAAAACAATATGAATGGACGACGGGCTTAAAGACCGGTTCGACCAATAAAGCGAAATACTGCTTCTGTGGAACGGCGCGAAAAAATGACATTGATCTGATCGCGGTCGTCATGGCGGCGCCCGATTTCAGGGTGCGGTTTGATGATGCAAGAAAGCTCTTGGAGCACGGGTATTCCCTGTGCGCTGTCTACACGGATACGAATGAGGAGGGACTTGCGGATATGGAGCTCTCCGGCGGAGTTGCGGACACGGTTCCGCTTCGGGTGGAAGATACGTTTTCTTATCTTGATCTGACCGGAGCAGACTTATCCGCTGTTACGAAGGAACTGCGCATCCCACCGGCTTTGGCCCCGGTCACGGAAGGAAAAAAAGCGGGAGAGATCGTCTATCTGCTGGGCGGAAGACAGATCGGGAGCGTGGATGTGCTGTACGGGGCAAGCGTGAGAAAAGCAACGTTCCGCGACTATCTGGGAAGAATATGGAAGCGGTATTTGATTTAGAAGCTTTCGGGAATGGCTGTTTGATACATTTGGAGAACAAAACAAAACTATGAGTACATTATCGATCATCATGTTGATTCTGCTGGGGATACTGATCTTATGGGGCATCTGCGATAGTATTTATGATACGACGACCTTTCGTGTGACGTCTTATGAACTGACTTCCCCCAAAATAAAAAAAGAGTTTCGCTTCGTTGTTCTTTCCGATCTGCATAATAAAACATTCGGAAAAAACAACAGCAGGCTGATCGCAGGTATCCGGCAGCTTCACCCCGATGCGGTGATGATTGCCGGAGACATGGTGACGGCGACGGAGGGCGAGGATGTTTCCGGCACGGTGCATCTGCTGACGGAACTCGCAAAAGACTACCCGGTCTATTATGGTATCGGCAATCATGAAGAGAAGATCGGAAGAAAGCCGGAGCGCTACGGCAGCATGTACGAGGACTATATTTCGGCGCTTAAAAAAGCGGGGGTTAAGCCGCTTATCAACGAAAAAAGAACCTTGTCCGAGTACGGGATCTCCATCTGCGGCCTGCAGATCGAGTTCAAATATTTTAAGCGTTTCGGCCTGCTACCGATGAAGCGTGAGGACTTACAAAGGCTGGTCGGTGTCCCGGAGCGGGATAAATATCAGATCCTGATCGCGCATAATCCGGACTATTTTCCGCAGTATGCCGATTGGGGAGCGGATCTGGTGCTGTCCGGGCATAATCACGGCGGCATCGTAGGCGTTCCGTTGCTTGGCGGCATGGTATCGCCCCGCTGTATTCTGTTTCCGAAATATGACGGCGGGCGCTTTGACGAGGGACAAGCGACCATGCTGTTAAGCCGGGGACTCGGCACGCATACGCTTCCGGTACGGATTTTAAATCATGCTGAGGTTTTGTATGTGACATGCAGACCGGAATGAGCGGGCTGCGGTATTCTTTTTTGTTGCTTTTTTGAGAAAAGCCCTGTAAAATAGACGTGTTGTGTAAATCGCAGCGCAGGGAGCGGAGAAAACAATGGAGCAGCTCAAGGTGAAGCTGGAGGTCTTTGAGGGACCGTTAGAGCTTCTTTTGCATCTGATAGAAAAAAATAAAGTCGATATTTACGATATTCCGATCGTGGAGATCACGGAGCAGTATCTAGCCTATGTGCGGGCGATGGAGACAGAGGATATGAACGTGATGAGCGACTTTCTCGTCATGGCGGCGACCCTGCTTGACATTAAATGCAAGATGCTTTTGCCGAAAGAGGAAAACGAGGAGGGCGAGGAGGAAGATCCCCGTACCGAATTAGTGGAACAGCTTTTGCAGTACAAGCTTTACAAGTATATGTCCTATGAATTGAAGGACAGGCAGATGGATGCGCAGCAGACCCTGTACAAGCATGCGACGCTGCCGAAAGAGGTGGAGGAGTACCGGCCGCCCATTGATTATGAGGAATTGCTCGGTGATATGACGCTGAAGCGGCTGTATTCCGTGTTTGAGTCCATTGTCAAACGACAGGAGGATCGTGTCGATCCGATCCGTAACCAGTTCGGTAAGATTGAAAAGGACGAGGTCAACCTGGAGGAAAAGCAGCATTACATAGAGTCGTACTTATATGAACATGGGAAGGCGGATTTTAAGGCGCTTTTGGAAAAGGGCAACAGCAGAATGGAAGTGATTGTCACGTTCCTTGTCCTTCTGGAATTGATGAAGCTCGGAAAAATCTCAGTGGCGCAGGAGGATACGTTTGATGTGATCCGGATCATATGGCACCCGGATGCCGAGGTGTCCGCCGTGCCGATGCAGATGACGGCATTAGATTGAAAAAGCTAAGATTTTTTAATCGCTGTCGGCAACATGGAGGATTTTGGATGGAGAGAGAAAAAGCAAAGCAGGTGTTGGAAGCAGTGTTGTTTGCGATGGGGGAGGCCGTGGAGCTTTCCCGGCTTGCCGGCGTGATCGAGGAGGAAAAAGAAGTCACACGTGAGCTTTTAACGGAAATGAAAGAGCAGTACCGGAGCGAAGAACGCGGCATGGACATCATTGAACTCGACGGCGCCTATCAGATGTGTACGCGCGCGGAGCTATACGATTATCTGATCAAGATTGCGAAAAATCCGAGAAAGTATGTATTGACCGATTCGGTCTTGGAGACGCTTTCGATCATTGCTTACAAACAGCCGGTCACAAAGATGGAGATTGAAAAAATCCGGGGCGTAAGTTCTGATTTTGCAGTCAATAAGCTGATAGAATATCATTTGGTAACGGAGCTTGGCAGGCTGAATGCGCCGGGACGCCCGCTCCTGTTCGGGACGACGGAGGAATTTCTTCGCAGCTTCGGCGTGCGCTCCTTAGATGAGCTTCCCGAATTAAAGTCGGAGCAGCTTGCGGAGTTTCAGCAGCAGGCGGAGGAAGAGGCGCAGCTCAAGCTGGATATTTGAGGCGGCGGTGTTACATATAAGGAAGCCGGGGTTAAGGCTGACGCTTGAAGCCCGAATACGGGCGGAAGCATCCGCATATATTGTTCAGAGGTTTTTAAGACAGCGGATGGATGGGTATGTCCGACAAGCGGGGCAAAAAAATCAAAGAAGAATGGATCAGACGGGGCACGGCAGCAGCGGTATTGACCGCGGGGCTGTTGATGCTCCTTTTGCGTGTACACAGCGCACAGGGAAATGGACAGGGGTCAGGCAGTCTGTTTGCCGAGGCACCAAAACAGCAGCAATATCATCACGAAGAAATGCTGCATGAGAAAACGGCGGAGCCGCCGTCGCTTTCTCTCTATGCGCGTTCGGCGCTCTTGCTCGACGCTGACAACAACCGGGTACTTTATGAGCATAACGGGACACAGGTCATGGCAATGGCGAGCACGACGAAGATCATGACCTGTATTCTTGCACTGGAATATGGCAATCCGGATGATCTTGTTACGGTATCCGCGCGCGCGGCGGCAATGCCGAAAGTTAAATGCTATCTGCGGGAGGGTGAGCAGTACCGTCTTGGTGATCTGCTCTATTCCATGATGCTGCAGTCGCACAATGACACGGCGGCGGCGATCGCCGAGCATATCGGCGGCAGTATTGAGGGATTTGCGGAGCTGATGAATCGGAAAGCGATCGACTTAGGGTGTACGGATACCCTGTTTATCACGCCGAACGGACTGGATGCGGTAAAAGAGGACGGCAGCTTTCACAGCACGACAGCGTACGATCTTGCGCGCATTGCGGCGTACGCCATTCAAAACGAGGATTTTCTGCGCATTATCGGTACACGGTCCTATTCGTTTTCCTCGGCGGACGGGAAGCGCAGCTTCAGCGTATCGAATACGGATGCGTTTTTGGATATGATGGACGGGGCAATCGGTATTAAAACCGGATTTACGGGGCAGGCGGGATATTGCTTTGTCGGCGCGCTGAAAAGAGAAGAAAAAACGTTTGTCAGCGTGGTGCTTGCTTGCGGGTGGCCGCCGAATAAAAGCTACAAGTGGCATGATACGAAGGCGCTTATGGAGTATGGCATTTCCGGTTATGCCTATGAGGAGATTCCCGTAGCGGACGAGACACTTTTGATCACGGTCTTAGACGGAAAAGAGAAAATCGTTCCCGCAGTGATCAGCCCCGAACCGTTTGGCCTGCTGCTTTCCGAATATGATGAAGTCGTGTATGAGCGGGAAATGAGTGCGGTATTGACTGCGCCGGTCGAAGCGGGAGAGGTCGCGGGTTACGACCGGTACTATGTAAATGGAATGCTTTACCGCGTGTTCCCGATCTATACGGGAGCCGCCGTTGAACGGATCGATTATCCGTTTTGCCTTGCCGATGTGTTAGAAAAGCTGCTTTTATAAAAATCTTTTTCCATTTTATCGAAAAATTTATCGAAAATCCTATTTGCGATTGAAAAATTGTATGTTATACTACTATAAGTGCGAATTTGGGTATCACCATAATTTCGTAAAAGCAAATGCTTTTTTCTAATTATTAACTATGGAGGGCTGAAAAATGAGTACTACTTCATCAGGCATCGCGAGTGACAGAATAGCTGCCTTACTCGATGAAAACAGTTTCGTGGAGATCGGTGCGCTTGTAACGGCAAGAGCAACGGATTTTTCCATGAAGCAGAACGACACTCCTTCCGACGGTGTTGTGACCGGATACGGAGTGATCAACGATAATCCTGTGTATGTGTATAGTCAGGATGCGTCCGTATTGGGCGGAAGCGTCGGCGAGATGCATGCAAAGAAAATCGCGAACATTTATGACCTTGCCATGAAGACGGGGGCGCCGGTCATCGGACTGATCGACTGCGCGGGCTTACGGCTTCAGGAGGCGACGGACGCCTTAAACGGCTTTGGACAGATTTATGCGAAGCAGGTAAAGGCTTCGGGCGTGGTTCCGCAGATCACGGCGGTGTTCGGTTCCTGCGGCGGCGGGCTTTCCCTGATTCCCACGCTGACGGATTTTACTTTTATGGAGGAGTCAAAAGCAAAGCTCTTTGTCAATGCGCCGAATGCGCTTGACGGCAACAGCGCGGACAAGTGCGACTGTGCAGGCGCCAAGTTCCAGAGCGAGGAGGCGGGCATTGTGGACTGTCTCGGCAGTGAGGCGGACATGCTTGCACGCATCAGAGAGCTTGTAACGATGCTTCCGGCAAGCAATGAGGCGGATTTTTCTTTCACGGAATGTACGGATGACTTAAACAGAGCCTGTGAGGATCTGGAGAACTGTGCGGGCGATACCGCCGTTGCACTGTCCCGGATCGCGGATGATCAGGTATTTTTTGAACTGAAAGAGAATTACGCAAAAGAGATGGTAACGGGATTTATCCGTTTGAACGGCTCTACGATCGGCTGTGTGGCGAACCGTACGGAAGTTTACGGTGAGGATGGAAAAGCACAGAAGCTGGGCGGCGTTTTGACGGTGAACGGCTGTGAGAAAGCTGTAAAATTCATCAAATTCTGTGATGCGTTCGGGATTCCCGTACTCACGCTCACGAATGTGAACGGCTTTGAGGCAACGGTAGATGCGGAAAAGAACATGGCGAAAGCGGCGGCAAAGCTGACAGCGGCATTTGCGGGCGCAACAGTCGCAAAAGTTAACGTGATCGTCGGCAATGCATATGGAAGCGCTTACATAGCGATGAATTCCAAGGCGATCGGCGCGGATCTTACTATCGCATGGCAGAATGCGAAGATCGGTATGATGGATGCAAAGCTTGCGGCAAAGATCATCTGCGACGGCAAGGGTGCGGAAGAGGTTGACCGCTGTGCAGCAGAATATGCCGAGCTTCAATCCAGCGTTCTCTCCGCTGCAAAGCGCGGATATGTCGATCAGCTGATCGATGCGTGCGATACGAGAAAATATGTGATCGGCGCATTTGAAATGCTTTACAATAAGGACGGGGAGTATTCCGACAAAAAGCACGACACAGTATAGGAAAGGGCAGGGTTATCAATCATGAAAAGAATCAAAACGATCATCCTGACACTCGCCTGTGTCTTGGGTCTGACAGCCTGCGGCGGTTCAGACAATGAACTTGATATGACAACGCAGTTGACTTATCAGGTCATAGCGAACCAATGTGCATTATGGATCACGCAGGATGTACCCGATGAACAGAAAGAGATTTTCAGGAATTACACCGACAGACAGTGGGATGCGCAGGCAGAATATTTTGCATCTCAGGGCATTTATGTGAGCGGTGAAGTTTTTATGGCGGGCTTAGAGTCATGGTGGGGCGCGCAAAAGGATATGGGTACGAGCGGATCGGTTGACAATATTTCCATTGAGGTCATACCGACCAGCGACGGTGCGACGGTCAATATTCCGATCACGGGATCGAAGCACGGTGCGGTGATGGAGATTCTCATTGATAAGAATTATGAGATCAACAGCATTACGACGAATGTATCGTTCTCTTTTGGAGAGAAGATGGGAAAAGCGGCCTTAAATACGCTGATGGGTATGGGAACCGTGTTCGTCGTATTGATCCTCATCAGCCTGATTATTTCCTGCTTCAGCCTGATTCCGAAGATGCAGGCAGCGTTTGCAGGCAAGAACGCAAAAGCGGAAGAGGAAAAGAAGGAAGCGGTTGACAATGCGATCGCGCAGATCGAGGAGAGAGAAGAAGAGCTTGCGGATGACTTAGAGCTCGTTGCAGTCATCTCCGCTGCGATCGCGGCAAGCGAAGGCGCTGCGGGTACGGACGGCTTTGTTGTCAGAAGCGTCCGTCGTATTGGCAGAAGATAGTGAGAGAAGAATTTCTAATGCTCACAGCAGGGGCTGTTTCGCAAAGAAATTCTAAATCTCACACAGCAAATTTGAGCATAAGCTCAAATTTGCGGGTATCAATAAAGTCATGAAAGTGAAACGTTGGTATGATAATAAAAATCAGGAGGAAATGACAATGAAGAACTATACCATTACTGTAAATGGCAATGTATATGACGTAACAGTGGAGGAGGGAGCAGGCGCACCTGCAGCTGCAGCGCCGAAGGCGGCTCCCAAGGCAGCACCGAAGGCGGCTCCGGCAGCGGCAAAGCCCGCAGCGACAGGCGCGGCAGGCAGCATCAAGGTTGAGGCCGGTGCAGCAGGAAAGGTATTTAAGCTTGACACAACAGTTGGTCAGGCTGTGAAGAAAGGCGATCCGGTCGTTACCATCGAGGCAATGAAGATGGAGATTCCCGTTGTTGCTCCGCAGGACGGAACCGTGGCAAGTATCAATGTCAGTGTCGGTGATGCTGTAGAGGCAGGCGCAGTTCTCGCAACTTTGAATTAAGCTGGCCCTAATGATACCAGAATGACAAACACGGGAGGTCAAGGCAATGGATTATGTAGCAAATACGCTTGGTAATCTGCTCCATCAGACTGCGTTCTTCAATTTAACATGGGGAAATTATCTGATGATAGCGGTTGCCTGTTTCTTTTTATTCCTTGCTATCCATAAGCAGTATGAACCGCTTCTGCTTTTGCCGATAGCATTCGGTATGCTGCTCGTCAATATCTATCCGGATATTATGGCTCACACGGGAGACGGCGGAGATGGCGGCGGCTTGCTGTATTATTTTTACAAACTGGATGAGTGGGCGATTCTGCCGTCCCTGATCTTCATGGGTGTCGGCGCGATGACCGATTTCGGTCCGCTGATCGCAAATCCGAAAAGCTTTCTGCTCGGCGCTGCGGCGCAGTTCGGTATTTTTGCCGCTTACTTTGGCGCGATCGCATTAGGCTTTAACGACAAAGCGGCGGCAGCAGTATCCATTATCGGCGGTGCGGACGGACCGACTTCCATCTTCCTTGCAGGAAAGCTCGGACAGACGGCGCTGCTCGGACCGATCGCGGTGGCGGCATATTCTTATATGTCACTTGTGCCGATCATTCAGCCGCCCATTATGAAGGCGCTTACGACGGAGAAAGAAAGAAAGATCAAGATGGCGCAGCTTCGTCCGGTTACAAAACTGGAGAAGATTCTGTTCCCGATCATCGTAACGATTGTTGTGTGTCTGCTTCTTCCGACCACAGCGCCCCTTGTCGGTATGCTCATGCTTGGTAATCTCTTCAGAGAGAGCGGCGTGGTAAGACAGTTGACCGATACGGCTTCCAACGCGTTAATGTATATCGTCGTGATCGTCTTAGGAACTTCTGTCGGCGCAACGACGAGCGCGGAGGCGTTCTTGAACTGGGATACCTTAAAGATTGTCGCACTCGGACTGATCGCATTTGCGTTCGGTACGGCGGCGGGTGTGCTGTTCGGTAAGCTGATGTGCGCTGTGACGCACGGTAAGGTAAATCCGTTGATCGGTTCTGCGGGCGTGTCTGCGGTGCCTATGGCGGCACGTGTATCTCAGAAGGTCGGTGCGGAGTCAGATCCTACCAACTTCCTGCTGATGCATGCGATGGGGCCGAATGTCGCGGGCGTTATCGGAACAGCGGTCGCAGCCGGAACCTTTATGGCAATTTTCGGAGTAGTCTAAAAAGATAGCTTGAGAATGGATATATAGGAGGAGAAAACATGTCTGAAGAGATAAAGAACCCGATTAAGATTACGGAAACCATCCTTCGTGACGCACATCAGTCGTTGATCGCGACGAGAATGCCGACCGAACTGATGCTTCCGATCGTTGATAAGATGGATAAGGTCGGCTATCACTCCGTAGAGTGCTGGGGCGGTGCGACCTTTGATGCATCCCTTCGTTTCCTGCATGAGGATCCGTGGGAGAGATTAAGAAAATTAAGAGCGGGCTTCAAGAACACGAAGCTTCAAATGCTGTTCCGCGGACAGAATATTTTAGGATACAGCCATTATTCTGATGACGTTGTAGAATACTTTGTTCAGAAGTCGATTGCAAACGGTATCGACATCATCCGTATTTTTGACTGCTTAAACGATCTTCGCAACTTAGACACTGCAGTGAAAGCGACAAAGAAGGAGGGCGGTCATGCGCAGATCGCACTTTCCTATACGCTCGGTGAGGCATACACACATGAGTATTGGATGAATGTGGCAAAAGAGATCGAGGAGATGGGAGCGGATTCCATCTGTATCAAGGATATGGCAGGTCTGCTTGTTCCTTATGAGGCGGATAAGCTGATCCGTGCATTAAAGAGTGCGACTAAGCTGCCGATCCAGCTGCATACGCATTATACGTCCGGCGTTGCTTCCATGACGTACTTAAAGGCTGTAGAGGCAGGTGTGGATGTCATCGACTGTGCGATGTCTCCGCTTGCATTGGGAACGTCCCAGCCTGCAACTGAGGTTATGGTAGAGACATTCCGCGGAACACAGTATGATACCGGTTTTGACCAGCAGTTGCTTGCGGATATTGCGGATCACTTCAGACCGTACAGAGAAGAATGCTTAAAGAGTGGTCTGTTAAATCCGAAGGTGCTCGGCGTGAATATCAAGACGCTGATGTATCAGGTTCCGGGCGGTATGCTATCCAACATGGTGAGCCAGTTAAAAGAGCAGAACGCAGAAGATAAATACGAGCAGGTGCTTCAGGAGATTCCGAGAGTCCGCAAGGATTTCGGCGAGCCGCCTCTGGTTACGCCGTCCTCTCAGATCGTCGGCACACAGGCTGTCATGAATGTCCTGATGGGCGAGCCGTATAAGATGGCGACCGGACAGACGAAGGATCTTTTGAGCGGTAAGTATGGTAAGACCGTGAAGCCGTTCAATCCGGAAGTGCAGAAGAAGGTCATCGGTGATGCAGAAGTGATTACCTGTCGTCCGGCAGACTTACTTGAGCCGTCGCTGCACAAGTTCGAGGAGGAGTGCAAGGAGTGGAAACAGCAGGATGAGGATGTGTTATCCTACGCATTGTTCCCGCAGGTTGCCGTTGATTTCTTCAAGTACCGCCTTGCACAGCAGGAGAAAGTTGATCTGACGCAGGCAGATACAAAGAACGGAGCGTATCCGGTATAAAAAAGAATGGCGCAGAGCGCCATTCTTTCAAAGAATCCGCCAAAGGCGGATTCTTTTGGAGTGAGAAATTTCATTTGTTATGATAACACCCGTCAGGAGTCAGTTTGTCTTTTGACGGGTGTTATTTATGCCAATCGGGAATTCACGAAACGCATTTTTTGATGCGGCAAAGCGCATTTTAGTTGGATGTTGACAAAATGCAGGAAACAGAGTACAATAACGGTTGTTATCACATGTTGTTACATAAATCCATTCACACATCAAATTTGTGCTTGCGCCCAAATTTGAGGGTTGAGTAGGAAGGGAGAATACGATGGCAAGAAAAGAAACGGTAACAAAACAGATGATATTGGATGCGGCATTTGAGATGGCGGGTACGAACGGTTATCGAGAAGTAACGGCGAGAAAGCTTGCAAGTCATATCGGATGCTCCACACAGCCCATTTTTCGGGTATTTACGAATATGGAGGAGCTGCAGGGGGAATATACAGACCGCGTGGTTTCATTTTTTGAACAGTTTTATCAGCGGTATCCCAGAAAGTATGCAGAGCCGTTTGTCGATCTGGGCATGGCGTATATTGCGTTTGCCGCGGGGGAAAGCCACTATTTCGAGATGCTCTTTTTGACAGGAGAGCGGATGGGAAAGTCTCTTTATGATATTTTGAACGGGACCGGCGGCAATGTGGTGCGCGAAATCCGCAAGGCGCAGGAGGCGGGATGTAAAAATGCAGAAGATCTGTTCATGCGTATGTGGATCTTCATTCACGGTGCCGCATGCATGACGATCACGGGAGACTATGATTTAACGGAAGAGGCGACGGCAAAGCTTCTGATTGATACATATCACTCCTACGCAGGAATGTAAATATAGGTTTCGGCGGAAACTATTTTAGAATGCAAAGTCTTCTTTGCGTTTTTTTGAGGAAGTGTAAATCATAGATAAGGAAAAACAAAATGAATAATCATGAGGCAGAACAGGGCGGCGCAGAAAAGAGAGACGTGCTTGCGCGCATCAATGAATGCTATGCGAAAATGAGCAAGAGCCATAAGGTGATCGCGACGTATATATCGGATCATTACGATCAGGCTGTTTTCATGACGGCAGCGCAGCTTGGCGCCGAGGTCGGAACAAGCGAATCGACCGTGGTGCGCTTTGCGGCGGGGTTAGGCTACGACGGGTATCCCGAATTTCAGAAGACGCTTGCAGACTGGGTAAAAAATAAATTAAATTCGGTCGCGCGTATCGGTGCAAAATACGGGAGCAGCACGCAGTCCGAAATCCTTACGTCCGTGCTTACCGCGGACATTGAAAAGATCAATGATACGATCGCGAATCTGGATCCGGTCGCGTTTGAAACGGCGGTCAATATTCTCATCGAGTGCGAGCATATTTATATTATCGGATTGAGAAGCTGTGAACCGCTTGCGGAATTCTTGAGTTTTTATCTTCAAATGGTGCGTGGGGATGTCATTTTGTTAAAATCGACAAGTACAACGGAGATTTTTGAGCAGATGCTTCGTATCAATGAGCGGGACGCCATTGTCGGTATCAGCTTTCCGCGATATTCCATGAGAACCTTAAAGGCAATGGAGTTTGCCAACGACAGAAACGCGAAGGTGGTCACCATTACGGATACCGTGCATTCGCCGATGAATCTCTATTCCTCATGTAATCTGCTTGCAAGGAGCGATATGGTGTCCATTGTCGATTCCTTAGTCGCGCCGCTAAGCCTGATCAATGCGATGGTAGTCGCGCTGTGCTTAAAATGTCCCGAGCAGGTCAAGACCAATCTGGAATCTCTTGAGGAGGCATGGAATAATTATCAGGTATACTTAAACGATGAGATCAATTTTATTGATGAGGATACGATGCTTTCTTATTCCCTCACAAAGCCGGAGGAGTGAGGATGCCCATGAGTAGGATCATTGTGATCGGCGGAGGAGCCGCTGGTATGATGGCGGCATATACGGCGGCGAAAAACGGACACCGTGTGACGCTGATCGAAAAAAACGAAAAGCTTGGCAAAAAAATCTATATCACGGGCAAGGGGCGTTGTAACGTGACGAATGCAGGCGAGACGACGGAATTTTTTGAGCAGGTCGTCCGCAATCCGAAAAGTCTGTACAGTGCGGTTTATTCGTTTGACGCGTCGCAGGTCATGGCATTTATGGAGGAGCACGGCTGTGCGCTGAAGGTGGAGCGAGGAAACCGGGTGTTTCCCGTGTCCGATCATGCTTCGGACGTCATACGCGCCTGTGCGCAGGCATTGGAGCGTGCCAGTGTGCACGTGCGTCTGCATACGAAAGCGGAGCGGCTGCTCGTGGAAGAAGTGGGGGAAACACAGTCTTCGGATCATGTGAAACAACGGCATATCTGCGGTGTTTGTCTCCCAGATGGGGAAACGCTTCATGCGGATGCTGTCATTGTCGCAACGGGCGGCTTATCCTACCCGACGACCGGTTCGGACGGTGACGGATTTCGGTTTGCCGAAGAAATGGGGATTGGAGTGGAGCCGTGCAGACCCGCGCTCGTGCCGTTTGCCGTGCGTGAGGAATGGTGTAAGCGCCTGCAGGGGCTGGCGCTTAAAAATGTGTCAGTATCCCTGCTATGTGGTACCAAAACAATCTATTCCGGGCAGGGCGAGATGCTGTTTACGCATTTCGGCGTCAGCGGACCGTTGATCTTGAGCGCAAGCAGTTATTATGCGAATGCCTGTAAGAATCAGGGAGCAGGACAGGATTTTCGTAATCGCGCCAGGGAGGGCGTAAACCCGGCGGGGGAGATGCTTCTTCATATCGATCTGAAACCGGCTCTGTCTGAGGAAGTATTGGATAAACGGCTGCTCCGTGAATTTGAAGAAAACAAGAATAAGCAGTTCAAGAATGCGGTGGAGAGTCTTTTTCCGGCAAAACTGATTCCCGTGATGGTGGAACTTTCGGGAATGGCGGGAAATAAGCCGGTACATGATATTACAAAAGAGGAGCGTCTACGGTTTGTCAGACTTATGAAAGAGCTTCCATTGACGGTTACCGGGACGCGCGGCTACGCGGAGGCGGTCATCACGCAGGGCGGTATATCCGTAAAGGAGATCAACCCGTCCACGATGGAGAGCAGAAAGATCAAGGGACTGTATTTCGCGGGGGAGGTTCTGGATGTGGACGCGCTGACCGGAGGTTATAATCTACAGATCGCGTGGGCGACGGGACATCTCGCCGGAGAAAATGCAGGATAATAGAAAAGCCCGCGGGCAGGATTTGAATAGAGAAAAAGAAAATAGGAGGAACGCAGCATGAGCTACAATGTTGCAATTGACGGACCTGCGGGAGCGGGCAAGAGCACGATCGCAAAAAAAATTGCGAAGAAGATGAATTACATTTATGTTGACACGGGGGCGATGTATCGCGCGATGGCATTATTTTTGTTAAGAAATCATGTCGATCCTTCGGACAGCACTGCGATCAGTGAAAAATGCAGGGAGGCGGATATTACGCTTTGCTATGAGCAGGGCGAGCAGGTCGTACTCTTAAACGGAGAGAATGTGAACGGACTGATCCGAACGGAGGAAGTCGGCAATATGGCTTCTTATGCCAGTCCGAATCCGAATGTAAGGAAAAAAATGGTTGAGCTGCAGAGACAGCTTGCAAAGACTTCGGATGTCATCATGGACGGCAGGGACATCGGTACCTGTGTGCTGCCGGACGCCGATGTCAAAGTATATCTGACGGCAAGCAGCGCGGTGCGTGCCAAGAGACGCTATGACGAGCTGACGGCCAAGGGTGAGACATGCGATCTGTCCGTGATCGAGGCGGACATCATCGAGCGCGATCATCGAGACATGACGAGGGAACTGTCCCCGCTGAAACAGGCGGAGGATGCAGTTCTCGTTGATTCCTCCGATATGACGATAGACGAAGTCGTGGATACGATCATTGCCCTCTGTAAGGATAGGAGGTAATTTGCATGGAGGTCATAATGGCAAAAACCGCAGGCTTTTGTTTCGGCGTGAAACGCGCGGTCGATCAGGTCTATGAGCAGCTTGCGCAGGGCGGTCCTATTTACACCTACGGCCCCATCATACACAATGAGTCGGTCGTGGAAAATCTGGAAA
>CAMWSU010000065.1 GCA_947176965.1 uncultured Lachnospiraceae bacterium
AGATTCTTCGAAAGATTGGCGCAAGGCGCCATTCTTTTTTATACAGAATAATCCACCGACTGACCGCGCATTTCCTCCTCTTCGGTCCACGTATCGTCTGTGAGATAGTTCATCTCATAATCCTCTATTTTGCGCATCAGCTCCTCGATGGAATCCGCCGTGATGATCACCTCATCCGACTCCTCCGTCCGGCCTTTTCTGTCTGCGCGCCGCTTTTCGATGCGCTCTTCATCCGCTTTCTTTGCAGCTTTCTTCTTCTCCGCCTTTGCATCTTCTTTCTTCTTTGCCGACCGCTTATCGATCAGCTTTCTCTTCTCCGCAAAGGATTTATCGACTGCGGCAAAAAACGACGCCCGGCCGTCCTTATAACTCATTCCGTAAGAATTTACGCCCGGCTTTGTACCGACCGTCTGTGCCATCTGGGACAGTCCGGAAGACGCAGCCTGTATCTTGCTCTCCATCTGCGCACGGTATTTTTCGTCCGTCGCCATGCGCTCAATCTTGTCCGTATCGATCAGCACCGTCATCCCGTTCGGCGTTGCGAAGCTGTTTTTCATCGCATCTGCTTCCTGCTTTCTGTCCGACGCTACCAATACAAAACTCATGTTTCCGTATTTCTTTGTTAACTGATTGTAGTAATCCTCCGCTTCCTTGCTCAACTTCGGATTGCCGTAGGTTCTGCCGGTCTTGATCTCCCTTTTGCCATCCGCCCTCGCTGCTTCTGTCTGCGGCTTTACTTCATCCGCTTTCTTTTCACTTCCTGCTGTCTTCCGCTCGTCCTGCCTTCTGGCATTCCCTGTTGTCTGTGTCATGTATTGCGGTGTCCTATATGTCTGCCCCAATGCCTGCACATAAAAATCCATTCCACTCATCCTCTTTCCTCCTTGAAATTGTCGTGTTGTCAGTTTGAATCGATATCTCCCGCTGCTGTCTGCAGCGGGTTATTGACTCTGTGCGGGGTATCCTTTCCCCGAGCGGTCTGTTCTTTGCCCGGACGCTCCTAATACATGTACGCTTCCGCAAACGTTATTCCGTCCGATGCTACAAATCTCCATATTGTATATCGGCAAAAAAATAAGAATGGTTTACCATATTTTTCATATCTTTATAGTCGGATTATGCTTTTTATGCAGAATCTGTTAAAAAATCATCCCACTAGATAAAAAAGAACGCTGCGCGTTCGAGGACTAAGAAATTTCCTATAAATAAAAGAAGAGCTCCGAATTTCTTCGAAGCCCTCTGCAATCAGTATTATGACTCATCCCCGCGCCGGGATCAGTTGCCAGCCATCTGTGCCGCAACCTCAGCCGCAAAATCCTCGTTCTTCTTCTCTAAGCCTTCGCCGGTCTCAAAGCGGACAAACTTCGTTAAGCTGATGTTTGCACCGTTCTCCTTTGCAACCTGTGCCAGATACTGCGCAACGGTCTGCTTGCCGTCCTCTGCTTTTACGTAGACCTGATCGACAAGACAGATTTCCTTTAATTCCTTGTTGATACGGCCGTTGATCATGCCCTCGATCACCTTCTCCGGCTTCTGGGACTCCTTCGGATCGTTCTTGATCTGCTCCTTCAGGATTTCTTTCTCATGCTCGATATAATCGGCCGGAATCTCATCCTTGGACACATATTTCGGAGAAAGAGCCGCAACCTGCATTGCAAGGTTCGTCAGCGCTTCCTTTACCGCATCGTTGCATACATCCGTATCAGCTGCAACGATAACGCCGATTCTGCCGCCGCCGTGCAGATAGGTCACGGTCATGCCGTTCTCAGCAGTCACCTTCTCAAATCTTCTGATCTTTAAGTTTTCGCCGATGACCGCGATCTGCTCTACAAGCGCATCCTTTACGCTCTTTGCCGCATCCGCTTTCCACGGCTCCTCCATGAATGCGTCAACATCAAGCGCATCGGAAGCAAGCACCTGCTCTGCAACTGCCTCTACATAACTCTGGAATTTTTCATTCTTTGCGACGAAATCCGTCTCGGAGTTTACCTCGACAACGGCTGCCGTCCTGTTATCTTTCGTGATGACACGGCACACGCCCTCAGCGGCGATCCTGCTTGCCTTCTTCTCTGCCTTCGCCTGTCCGTTCTTCCTTAAATATTCCACAGCCTCGTCCATGTTTCCGTCGGTCTGTGTCAATGCCTTTTTGCAGTCCATCATACCTGCGCCGGTCATTTCTCTTAAATCTTTTACCATTGCTGCTGTGATAGCCATTTTATTGATACCCTGCCTTTCTGAGTTTTCTTCACGCTTTATGCTTCCGCGTTCTCTACAACTTCTTCGATGTCCTCTGCTTCAGCCGCATTAACAGCCATCTCCTCTTCGGTATAAACCGCCTCGCCCTGATTTGCCTCAATGACAGCGTCCGCCATCTTGGACACGATCAGCTTTACGGCTCTGATGGCATCATCGTTACCCGGAATGACATAATCAAGTTCTTCCGGATCACAGTTCGTATCCGCGATACCGATCAGTGGAATACCGAGTGCATGCGCTTCCTGCACACAGATTCTCTCTTTTTTCGGATCAACAATAAAAATCGCATCGGGAAGTTTCTTCATCTCCTTGATACCACCAAGGTTCTTCTCCAGCTTATCCCATTCTTTCTTTAACGCAATGACTTCTTTTTTCGGGAGCACGTCAAAAGTTCCGTCCGCTGACATTGCCTCGATCTTCTTTAATTTTGCGATACGGGACTGAATGGTCTTAAAGTTCGTCAGCATACCGCCAAGCCATCTCTCATTAACATAAAACATACCGCAGCGCTCCGCCTCGGTCTTTACCGCATCCTGCGCCTGCTTCTTTGTGCCGACAAAAAGAATGGTTCCGCCCTGTGCGGCGATCTCAGAAACTGCCTTGTAAGCCTCGTCCACTTTGCCGACGGACTTCTGCAGGTCGATAATGTAAATGCCGTTTCTCTCCGTAAAGATATACGGAGCCATTTTCGGGTTCCATCTTCTTGTCTGGTGTCCGAAATGCACACCTGCCTCCAGTAACTGCTTCATTGAAATTACGCTCATGTTATTCCCTCCGTTTGGTTTGTTTTCCTCCGCATTCTTCCTCTGCATCCGCCACCCTGCTTCCAAGGCACCGGCGGTTACATCCGAATGCGTGTGGTTTCCCTGTTTCTGTCGCGGCGCATACCGCAACGTTGTGATTATATCATGATTTTTTTTACGATGCAACCAAATTTTTGCAATTCAGAAAAACACTCCATTCTGCAAAATGCTGATCAAAGCGTTTCCCTTCACCGGATTTACAGAGTCCGGCCCCTCAGGACAGGACTCCGGCTTTTACCAGTATCACCAGGACAAGCGCGACCACGCCAATCGCCCCAAAGATCAGAAGCACAAGCTGGGAACTCTTTTCGTCCTCCAGGCAGATTGCATCCTGGGTCTGCGGATCTACCAGAATATGTACGGTTTTTCCCATGCTCGGCTCTGCCTGCCTGCTTGAATTGCTTTTCAGCCGCCTCTTTATCCCGCTCCAGTCATACTCATAGATCGGGAAATAGAGATCTTCCATCGTATTTTCCTCACTGCGATGCTGTACGATGTCAAAATCCACGACCACACCGGTGATCTTGTGCATCGCCTGCATTTTTTTCGAGAACTTCCTTTTTTGCTGTATTCCGTAAATTCCTACTAACATAAAAAGAATACTGACAACACCGCTAAAAATCAAAATACCATCCTGTGACATGTTTTTCCCCCTTTGTAAGAAAGTTGATGTTTGAATCGTCTTTTTCTAAAAATTTGTTTCTCAGAAATTTTCTGTTGTACCGTCAGTATAAACGACCGAGGTAACCCGGTATTCAAATTTCAGATCATCATAGGCCGTATTATAGACTTTGACATGTTCATCTATAAACTCATTGACGTCCATACCCAACCCGGTAAACACAGCGCTTCCGTTCGCAGCGATATTCTGCCCCGTAAAGTCCAGAGAGCCATTCATAATCTCTACCCCGAACAGATCCTTAATAATGAAAACACCCTGAATTCCTTTGATATCCTTCGATGTATGATTAAATACTTCAAAAGTAAATTCTACCCTTGGAGAATATCTGCCTGCTCTATAGTTTTCTTCTAAATTTTGTTTATCGGTAACATTTACAACGACCTTTTGCTCTTCCAACGTACCCATTGCCGGTTCTTCTTCCATACCCGACCCGTCAGCATAAACAATACCCGTAACCTCATATTCAAACTGCAGATCATCAAAAGCCGTATTATAAATCTTAACGTGTTCATCCATAAACTCATTAACATCCATACCCAGCCCTGTAAATACGGCGCTTCCGTTCGCGGCAATATTCTGTCCTGTAAAGTCCAGAGAGACCGTCATAATCTCTACCCCGAACAGATCCTTAATAATAAAAATACCCTGAATTCCTTTGATATCCTTCGATGTATGATTAAATACTTCAAAAGTAAATTCTACCCTGGAAGAATATCTGCCTGCATTATAATCTTTTTCCAAGTTTTGTTTATCGGTAACATTTACGATAATGTCCTGATTTTCCGGCGTATCTGTGTCCGGCTCTTCCTCCTGACCCGCGCCATCAGCATAGACAATACTCGTAACCTCATATTTAAATATCAGATCCGAAAAATCCGTATTATAAAGTTTCACATTGTCATCGATAAATGGATTGATATCCATTCCCATTTTATCAAAAACTATGGTTGCATTTGCTGCAATATTCTCTCCGGTGAAATCACAGTTTACCGAAAGAATCTCTTTTCCGAACATGTCACAGACCGTCAATATTCCCTGTATTCCCCTCACGACCTTGTCCGTTCGATTCCAGACCTCAAAAGTGAATTCAACTCTGTCATTATATCTTCCCGCCTGTGTATCTTTCGCTAAATTTGTTTTATCCGTAACTGTTACAACTACCTCGTCATCCAAAACAGGAACCGGCTCCGTGTAACTTTCTCCACAATCTACACAGGTAAACGTCTTTTCGCCCTCTTCCTCAAAGGTCGGCTCTTTTGTAACCGCTTCTTCATAGGTATGCGCCCTTGTCGGTACACTTTCCGCTCTCGTATCTCCGCATAAGGTACAGGTAAATGTTTTTTCTCCTTCCTCAGTGCAAGTCGGCTCTTTTGTGACCGCGCCGTCATCATATTCATGTTTACAGCCGCATCCGGTGAGTGCAAGGCAAAGGAGTATCATCCCAGCCCACATAATCCGTTTCTTCATAAAATTACTCCTCCCATAATATCAAATATCGCTATTATAGCACACACTTTTACATCATTCTACTTTTTTTCGTATTAATAAAAAAATATGGAATACCAATTTCTTCATATACGAAATATATTTTTATTTGTCATTCGTTTTTATCCGTTTCCATATGCAATGTTTTTTCCAAAAATACCAGTTACTCCCAAGAATAATTCTTCTTTCACAGTCCATGCTTATGATACGGCAAAAAAAAGAATTTCGCCGTGCATTTCTCACACTAATTATAAAGGACGGAAACAAAGCATGGTACAGGGAAAAGTAGAAATCTGCGGCGTCAATACCGCAAAGCTTCCGTTATTAAAAAACGAAGATCAGGAAATTCTCTTTCAGCTCATCAAAGATGGAAATCTCGCCGCGAGAGAAAAGTTTATCGAGAGCAATCTCCGCCTCGTATTAAGCGTCATCAAGCGTTTCTCTTCCAGTGCGGAAAACATCGACGACCTCTTTCAGATCGGCTGCATCGGTCTGATCAAAGCGATCGACAATTTTGACTTATCGTTCAACGTCAAATTCTCCACCTACGCCGTACCCATGATCCAGGGGGAAATCCGGCGCTTCCTCAGGGATAACGCATCGAGCATCCGCGTCTCCCGTTCCTTAAAAGATACCGCTTATAAGGCGATCTATGCCAAGGAGCTGTATGTCAAGAAACATCAAAAAGAACCGACCATCACGGAAATTGCCGACGAGATCGGTATTTCAAAGGAGGACATCGTCTATGCCTTAGACGCGCTGCAAAGTCCGATGAGCCTGTATGAACCCGTCTATACGGAAGGCGGCGATACGCTCTATATCATGGATCAGATCAGCGACAAAAAGAATAAGGAAGAGACATGGGTGACACAGCTCTCCCTCTCGGACGCCCTAAAGCGCCTGTCGGACCGGGAACGTGAGATCATATCCATGCGCTATTTTGAAGGAAAAACACAGATGGAGGTCGCCGACGGCATCGGCATCTCTCAGGCGCAGGTATCCCGCCTGGAAAAAAACGCATTAAAAAGTATGCAGAATTATTTAGCGGAAAACTAAAAAGGAGTTTGCGCTTACGCAAACTCCTTTTTAACCTGCCGGAATTTCTACACCCCAGAAGAATCTCTACACCCTGAAGAATCGCAACGCGATTCTTTGAAAGATTTGCGACCCCGGGAGAATCGCTATGCGATTCTCCGAAAGAACGCTTCGCGTTCTTTTTTTATGCCTCCCTGATCATCTCCTTTTTTAGCCGCTTCATAATCTTTTTCTCCAAGCGTGAAATGTACGACTGGGAAATGCCTAACAGATTTGCGACCTCTTTCTGTGTCATTTCCTCCCCGTCCACATTTCCTAATCCGAAGCGGAGATTGATGATCAGCTTTTCCCGATCGGAAAGCTTCTCGATCGCGCCGCTCAACACGCGGCGCTCCGCCTCGTTTTCTAAATCCTTATAGATCACGTCCTCATCCGTGCCGAGAATATCCGAGAGCAGCAGCTCATTGCCGTCCCAATCCACATTCAGAGGTTCGTCGATCGAGACCTCCAGCCTCGTTTTGTTATTTCTCCGCAGATACATGAGGATCTCGTTTTCAATGCAGCGCGACGCATAGGTCGCCAGCTTTATATTTTTATCGCATTTGAACGTATTGATCGCTTTGATCAGACCGATCGTGCCGATGGAGATCAAATCCTCCACACCAACCCCCGTATTATCAAATTTTTTCGCTATGTAAACAACCAGTCGGAGATTATGCTCGATGAGCACGGATTTTGCCTGCGCGTCTCCCTCCCTCCCCAACATGCTGACACACGCGTTCTCCTCCTCCGGCGTCAAGGGCGGCGGCAGAATGTCCGCACCTCCGATATAATGAATATCGCCTTTATTCTGCACAAAGAATCCCGCTTCCCGATGCAGAAGGCGCATCTGTAACTTTGTCGGTATTGCCACTTTCCATATCATAATGATTTCCTCTTTTCCCCGTTTCCTTTTTTGACTCTGTAAGGAACTGTCCCCGGCGCTTTCTATTTCGAAACAGTTCCCAAGAAAAAATCAGGATGCAGCAGCAGTTGATAGCTTCCCTCCGCGGACAGCCGCCCGTCATACAGTGCAACAAGCATTCCCTCCATGGACAGAGCGCACGCCTCCTCACCGACCGGCGTTAACATGACATCCCGCGCCGCGTAGCCGTAAAGCATTCCGTTCGGACATCCGAGGGAATGAAAGGGAATCACCGCCTTCGGAAGTCCGCGCTCTTTCTCAGGAAACAGCGCACTTTCAAGCACTGCGACCGGCACACCGCGGATCGGCTCGTACAGCCGGTTTCCCGTGTCCAGAATCCCGATACAGTCGATCTTACAGCCTTCGATCCAAAAATGCGCCTCATAGCGCAGGCTGTCCTCCACCTGTCTGACACGCGCCTGACTTTGCAGCCTTGACACAAGCATGCGGATTCCCTCATACAGTACCGCGCCGATTCCCGCGATCACGGGCATCGCCAAAGCGTGCTCCCGAAACCATCCGATTTTTTCCTGTAAAAATGTAATAAAACCTCCGTATAAAATTGCCAGAAAAAACATACACGCACACCCGTAGGCAAACTCCCGCGAACGCCTTAAGCGATAGGTAAGCCAAAGAAGCAGCGGCTGTATCAGCCCATACCCTGTGAAAAGCAGAACTGCCTGCGGCAGTCTCGCGATCAACAAAAAAAACAGGGTCAGACACGCGCCGCATGCAGCGGACAGTAATTTCCTGCGGCGAGTGGCAGAACGCCGCAGAACCATTCCCGTCAAGGACAAAAGCCAGTAATCCGTGATCAGACAATTTGCAAACAAGACATCCACATACACCTCATAACGCACGGCCGGCATCCTTTCTTAAGGTGCCGCACATGTTCACGCATGCCCGGTCACTCAGATCCTTTTTTGTCCCCTATGTCATCCTGACATGCTCATTATAAGACAGCCGCCATGCCTATTTTGTCAAAAGAGGACGGCACAGCAGCAAAATTAAGTGACATTTTTCGCCGTGGAAGCTCTTTGCATGATTTTGATGTAAATAGACGATCGCAAAACACGGAATATCAGTTTGTAAGTGTGCAAAATATACATTCCAACACAGGTACGCTCTCGCTGCAATTCAACCGCAGCGGTACATAACATGCGAAAATACCGCATGTAAGTACCGGCGGCAAAATGAATTTCAAAGAAATTCATTTATAGCACCTGCTTATGGAACTGTATATTTTGCGTAACCACAAATACAATCAAATGTATTTCACAATCGTCTAGTTTGATTCAGATGTCAAAAGCCCTGTAACAAAATATTGAAAAGCAGATTGCACAAAAGAAGCTTGAGCAAACGACTTTTGCACGATGAAGATGAGACTCTAACATCGTGGAAGCCTCTGCTGAGCACGATGTTTGTTTTGAGGCTCATCGGAATGTTTCGTGCAATGGAGTGTACACAAATTCTTTTGTGCAATCTGCCATGCAAAGTTGATTGACAGGGTTTTCGACACCCAAATTCTATTTTTACAAAAAAGAACTCCGCCGAAGCGAAGTCCTTTTACTATGTTCACAAGCTCATTTCTATTTATTTCTCTGTAAAAAGTCCGGAATCTTTAAGGATTTCTCCTCCACCGTACTCCTTAAGTCAGCCGGTCTCTGCAGACTCGGTCTGCTTGTCGTTCCCACCGGTGTTCCTGTGGTCGAGGTCTGGAAATTCAGGTTCCCCGTCATCGGCTTTTTGATCGGCGTCGGGCTGACCTTGGTCGGGAACGTTCCGAATGAAGTCCCGAATTTGCCTGCCTGCGCCGCCTGCGCATCATCTAAGCCCGTCGCGATGACCGTGATCGTACAGGAATCCGTCATGGACGCATCATACATCGCACCAAAGATGATATTCACATCGTCCCCTGCCAGATTCTGCACATAGCTTGCCGCGTCATTGGCATCCGTAAGCGAAATATCACCGGATACATTGACGATCACATGCGTTGCACCGTTGATGGTCGTCTCAAGCAGCGGAGATTCCACCGCCATCTTGACCGCATCGCTCGCCTTGTCGTCTCCCTTGCCGAAACCGATACCGATATGGGCAATACCCTTGTCCTTCATAACTGTCTGTACATCCGCAAAATCCAAATTGATGATCGCGGGAACATTGATCAGATCTGTAATTCCCTGCACGGCCTGCTGCAATACCTCATCCGCCTTTTTCAACGCCTCAGGCATGGTTGTCCGACGATCAACGATCTCTAAAAGCTTGTCATTCGGAATGACGATCAGCGTATCCACACTTTCTTTGAGCTTCTCAATACCGGAAATGGCGTTCACCATTCTCGCCTTTGCCTCAAACCGAAACGGCTTTGTCACAACGCCGACGGTCAGAATATCCATGTCCTTTGCAATCTTTGCTACGACCGGTGCAGCACCCGTTCCGGTACCGCCTCCCATACCGCATGTGACAAAGACCATGTCCGAACCGCGCAGCGCTGCGGTAATATCTTCCATGCTCTCCTCTGCCGCTTTCTCACCCACTTCGGGCTTTGCGCCCGCGCCAAGCCCCTTGGTCAGTTTTTCGCCGATCTGGATCAACTTCGGAGCCTTGCATAACTGCAAAGCCTGTTTATCCGTATTGATACCGATAAAATCCACCCCATCAATACTCTCATCGACCATTCTATTTACAGCGTTATTACCGGCACCGCCCACACCGACTACGATGATTTTGGCAGCGGATTCGGCATCGCTTTGCATAATCTCTATCAAGATCAGGTTCCTCCTTCAAGTTATTCCCTTTTACTCCATCCTAATTATCATATATTCATTCACTAAAATTATCAACCTATTTTTTCACTTTTTTTCAAACAAGTCACTTCTAGTCCTCCGTGAATGTTACGTTATCGGAAGTGTCCTGATAATCTCTCATGTCCAAAACACCGCTCTTTCCCGTCAGACTCGGCAGAATATGCTGAAGCCTGGTCACTTTTTCGTCAATATAATCGCTTGTCCCCAAAATCACGCGGACATTGCCGAAATAAACCGTCATTTCATAATCTTCGGAAAAAAAGATCCGGTCTGCGGCAAGCTTATACTTTGACAAAAGCTGCGTGATGCTCAGGATGCTTCCGAATACGGAACTGTCCTCGATCGGAAGCGGTTCATATAACGTCACGGATTCAAAGCTTAAGCCGCTTACCTGCGGGATGCCGTCCGTCCGCTGTGCCGCGCTCTCCACCACGATCCCGTCCTTATCAAAATAAAAATACCTGCCCAGGTAGTTGACATAGCCCGCAAGTGACTTCTCATAGACCATGATCTTTACCGTATCGCGCGAAATAATTTTAATATCCATCGCCTGTACGAACGGGATGCCCGTAATTTCCTTATTTTTATATAGAAAGGAAAGAACGATCGAATTATGCGCGAACCTGCCGCCCATGACATAATCAATGATCTCCTCATCCGAATAATGGGTATTGCCCTCCACATACACAGTCGTGATCCGGTAATTCTTCCATATGTAAAGCCCCGTGCCCGCCAGTCCCACAAGCACGGTACAGACAGCGATGAGAATGATGAGCCTGACCTTGTGCTTCCTTTGTTTTTTCATGATCAGATTTCCTTTAACTCAATGTGGCGTGCCACACTTAAGACCAAGCCGATCTCTATGAGCAGAAACATGACGGACGAGCCGCCGTAGCTGATGAACGGAAGCGAGATTCCCGTCGTCGGTATAGAATTCGTCACGACCGCCACATTCAAGATGACCTGTATGGACAAATGCCCGATGACACCGACCACGATCATCGCACCGAATAAGTCCTGTGCGTTGTTTGCAATGATCATGCAGCGCCAGATGAGCAGGGCAAACAAAAGAATGACCGCGATCGCTCCGAACAGACCAAGCTCCTCACAGATGACGCTGAAGATCATATCATTCTGTGCCTCCGGAATGAACCCGAGCTTCTGCATGCTCTGTCCTAAGCCCTTTCCGAAAATGCCGCCGGAACCGATCGCATAAAGCGCCTGAAGCGTCTGAAACGCCGTGTCATTGGAATACTGCTCGGGATGCAGCCATGCCAATACTCTCTGTCCGCGGAACTCCCCCGTACCGCCCTGATTGACGATAAATAACACAATCGCTGACGCTAATGCGATCACGATCAGTCCGGCAATGACGAACTTTTTGTAATCAGGGCTTGCGACAAAGAGCATAACAACCGCAATGCCGAGCACAATGATCGCGGAACTTAAGTTACTGGATATTCTATAAATAAGTAAAAACAAAACGCCCGCAAACCCAATAAAGACCGCAGCGCCCTTCATGGTACGTATGCCTTTTCCCATCTTGCACACAAGACTCGCCAAAAACAGAATGACTCCGAGCTTTGCAACCTCCGCGGGCTGTAAGGACATACCGAGATTCAGCCATCTGGTCGCGCCGTTTCTGGTAATACCGAGCGGCGTTAACAGCAGGAGCACGAGCACGATCGAGCCAATATAGGCAAGGAGCGCAAACTTCTCCCACTTATGATAATCCACCCGCGCAAAAAAGAACATTGCCACCAGACCAAGCGCCGTGGAAACCGCCTGTTTTTTTAGGTAAAACGCGGAATCATAATTACATGCCGCCGAAATACCCGCCTCATAAGAGCTTGTCGAATAGATCATGATCAATCCGAAGCCCAGCAGAAACAGGATGACAAACAATAAGCTATAGTCAAAATAATATTCACTTTTTACATGGAATCTTGAACGTGTTCTTGTTCTTGTACCTGCTCCCTGCGCCAATCTACCATCCCTTTCCTAAGGCATTCTCTCAACCAGATCCTTAAAAATCCTGCCGCGCACTTCATAATTCGGAAACATGCCCCAGCTTGCACATGCGGGAGAAAGCAGCACCGCATCTCCCGGCTCCGCTTTTTCTCTGCATATCTCCATCGCTTCTTCCAATCCGTCCGCCATGACGATATTCGCAAAACCGTGCGCCCTCGCGCACGCGGCGATCTTTTCCCGCGTCTGACCGATCAGCACGAGACATTTCACCTTTCCGTCAAACGCCTCGATCCATTCGTCATACTCGCTCTGCTTATCATAGCCGCCGCCGATCAAAACCGTTGGCTTTTTCATGGCGCGGATTCCCTGAATCGCCGCGTCGGGATTCGTCCCCTTAGAATCATTATAATAATCCACGCCGTTTTTCGTCGCCACGAACTCAATGCGGTGCTCTACCGCCCGAAATTCCCGTATGGTATGTAAAATCTTCTCCATCGGCACACCGAGGGCTTCGGTGATTGCCATTGCCGCCATGATATTTTCATAATTGCAGACACCGACCAGTTTTGTCTCCTGCACGCTCATCAGCCGCTTGGCATTTCCGTCCTGCGCGCACAAGATCTCCTCGCCCTCAAGGAAATAACCGTCCGCAAGCCGCTCCTTGGAAGAAAAGAACACGACTTTTGCAGGGCAGCGTTTTGCAAACGCGCGGGTATCGGCATTGTCATAATTTAAGACGCAGACATCGTCCTTCGTCTGATTTTTTGTGATACGCTCTTTGACCTCTATGTAATTCTCCATCGTCTTATGACGGTTTAAGTGGTCGGGCGTAATATTTAAAATAGCGGATACGCGCGGATGAAAATCAATGATCGTCTCTAACTGAAAGCTGCTGATCTCCGCAACCGTATGGCTCTGCGGTGTTGTCTCAAGCACCGCCTCTGTGTAGGGCGCGCCGATATTGCCGACCACAAAGGTATTGCCGTAAAAGCTCTGCATGATCTGACCGACAAGCGTTGTTGTCGTTGTCTTTCCGTTCGTTCCGGTGATCGCTGCGACCGTTCCCTGTTCTTTGGAATACGCAAGCTCAATCTCACCCCAAATCGGGATTCCCGCCTGCCGCAGGCTCTCGACAAAAGGAGAATCCACCGGCACGCCGGGACTTAAGACCGCAAGCCTGATACCGGCTTTTACCTCCTCAGGCAGTTCTTTCGTACGGATTTCCACTGTCGGATAATCCTGAAGCTTATCCGCAAGCTCCCGTACCGACAGTTTTTCATTTTCATCAAACAGGACAGGCTTCGCGTTGCATTTCACAAGCATCTCCGCCGCGCCGATGCCGCTTTTCCCCGCACCGACCACCAGTACCCTGCTGTCTTTCCATTCCATGCCGCTCTTTCGTTCCATGTCGGTCATACCTTTCTTTCCTCTATCAATCAAAAGCATATTTCGTGAAGAATGTCCGTCAGGACATTCTTCGGTGTGAGAAGGGTTCCGCTTAAGCGGAATCTCAAATCTTAACGGAGAATGCATAGCGAATTTATTCGCTGTGCATTCTCTTGTGTGAGAAAGGCTCGCTTGCGAACCGTAGTACTTCTTAGCGAAGCGCCCACTGGCGCGAGCTTTAGAAGTACTTCTCACACTACTACCAGACCCCTTGTAATGCAAGCAGGCACAAAAGCGCCGTCACAATGGAAAAGACCGCTACCACACGCGTCTCCGACCATCCGCACAGTTCAAAATGATGATGGATCGGCGCCATCTTAAAGATCCGTTTCCCATGCGTCGCCTTAAAATACGTCACCTGCAAAATATCGGAAAGCGTCTCGATCATATAGATAAAACCGATGATTGGGATAAACAGCGGCATCTGCGTCATATATGCCATGCCCGCCACGAAACCGCCGAGTGCCAGCGAACCCGTGTCCCCCATAAACACCTTTGCCGGATACACGTTGAACAACAGAAAACCGAGCAGCGCGCCCGCAACCGCACAGGAGATCGGCGATAAGCCGTTTGCCGTGCCGATGCTCACGACCGTAAAAAAGGTTGCCACCATGACCGTGACGCTGCTGGCCAGTCCGTCCAGACCATCCGTTAAATTCGTTCCGTTCACCGTTGCGATCACAATAAAAAACATCGCCGGGATCGTGAACACGCCAAGCTGTAAATAATGTCCCGCCCAGAAGGGAATCTTCATATCCAGGAGCACATCCGTATAGCGCATAATATAAAAAACAAACACACTCGTCACAATGATCTGACCGAGCATTTTCTGCCAAGCCTTCAAGCCCAGGGAACGTTTGAGCACCACCTTGATATAATCGTCAATAAAGCCCACAAGTCCAAAGCCCAGCGTCAGAAAAAGCACCGGCACGATCTTCGGATAATCTTTCACATAAATGAGCGATGTGAGCGTCACGCCCAGAAGGATCACAATACCGCCCATCGTCGGCGTCCCCGATTTTTTCAAGTGCGACTGCGGTCCCTCGCCCCGCTCCGTCTGTCCCACTTTCAGCTTCCTTAAAAAAGGAATCAGGATTGGCGCAAATACAGCGCTGACCGCAAAGGAAATCAATATCGGCAATAATATACTCAAATCTACCATGACTTTAGCCCGCTCCCGGTTTTTTCTTGTTATTTATAAAACAAATTTCATCATATCACGTTTTCCATCTTTATGCAAATCTGCTCTGCTTTTTCGCTATATATGTTTCCGATCAGGAAACCTCTTTATTCCATGTATGGAAGAATATTTTCAAATAATGTCCGTGCAACGGGCGCCGCTACCTGACCGCCGTAATAAATGCCCTGCGGATTATGGATGATCACAAGGGCAAGCACCTGCGGATCGTTCGCTGGCGCAAAACCGATAAAGGATGCGATGTAGCGTCCGCTCCCGCGCGGAAGTGTCTGGCTTGTCGCTGTTTTTCCTCCGACACGGTAACCCTCGACATATCCGTTTTTGCCCGTTCCCTCCGCCACGACCTGCTCTAACAGATAACGAAGCGTCTCCGACGTCTCCGCAGAGACGATCTGTTCTCCCGCGCCGCTTGCAAACAAATTCGTCGCACCGCTTGCTGCGCTCTGTGTATACATGGCAAGGTGGGGCGTGATCCTTTTTCCCCCGTTGACTAAGGAAGCGGCAGTTGCCGCCATCTTGATCGGCGTGATCTGAAAGGACTGACCAAACGAAACCGTGGCGAGCTCCACCAAGCCCATATTTTCCGGTTTATGCATGATCGTACCGGCTTCCCCCGGCAGATCGATCCCTGTTTTTTCCAACAATCCGAACTGCTCAAAATAGCGATAAAAATTATCCACGCCAAGACGCAGCCCGACCGTGATAAATACAGGATTGCACGAATTCATGATGCCCTGCACAAATGTCTCGGAGCCGTGTCCCGCCACCTTATGACAGCGGATCCTCCGATCCTCCACGGTAATAAAACCCGGGCAGTGGAACTGATCGGTAGTGGAAACGACCCCTTCCTCCAATCCTGCCGCCGCCGTAATGATCTTAAAGGTGGATCCCGGCTCATAGGTATCGCTGATACAGGCATTTCGCCACATTTGATTTAAGGCATTCTGCTTCTCGTCCTGTGTCATCCCGTCTGTATCCACATCCTCGGGAAGGTTGAACGGGTTGTTTAAGTCAAATTCCGGAACATCCACCATTGCATAGATTTCCCCGTTTTGGGGATTCAGTACAATAATGGAAACGCGTTCCGCCTGTTTTGTCGCCATGACCTGCCTTGCGAGCTGTGTCGCATACGACTGAATATTGATGTCCAGTGTCAAATACAAATCCTGTCCGGCGATCGGCTCTCTGCGGTTTTCACCCGCGTCGGAAACCTCTACGCCGCGCGCATCGGCCACCGCAAGGATGAGACCATCCGTTCCTTTCAGATACCGCTCATATTCCACCTCAAGCCCGATGATCCCCTGATTATCCCCGCCCGTAAAGCCGAGCACCTTCGATGCTAAGTCTCCGTACGGGTAAAAGCGCTGATAATCCTCATCCACTTTTACGCCGTCCAAATGACAATTTCTGATCCGGTCTCCGGTCTCCTTCGGCACATTGCTTTTGATTCTTTCAATAGAGGTGACTTTCTCCACCCTGCGGCGCACATATTCTTCGCTAAGCCCCAGTTCTTCGCTCAACACGCGGACGACCTCGTCGGCGTCGGTAATCTGACTGTGAATGACCGAGACTGTACATACGGAACGGTTGGAGGCAAGCAGCTCCCCGTTCCGGTCGTAAATGCACCCGCGCGCTGCCTTAATGACGCGCTCCCGCTCATGAAGCTCCTGCGCAACCGCCGTATAATAATCAGAGCAAAAGATCATCAGATACGCAATACGCCCGCAGAGCGCCACAAAAAGAAGCATGCAGCAGACTGTATAGATCACCAGCTTTTTTCTGTTTGCGGTTTTATTCCTTCGGGAAGCGCCCCCTGTGATCTTTATTTTTGCTTTCCTCATGAAGTAACCCCGTAAAAGCCTTCTTTATCATTGTATTCCGCATTTACAAGGTTATTCATTTCCGCATCGGCTATTGGTGTGGAGAAATAAGCGGACTGCCCGGCTCAATCGGTTCGCCCGTCTCCGGATCTAACAATTCTCCCGTCAGCGGATCGATGGCATAGCCCGTCGCCGGATCATATCGCACGGTGTGCCCCGGCGTACCGCCATCTCCCGCCGGACCGCTCTGACCGTCTCCTCCGGTTCCGTCTGTCTGTCCATCACCGTCTCCCGATCCGTCCCCGCCCGTCTGATCGTCGCCATCATTATGATCCGCGGATGGCGTCGGAATCGTGATTGAATTCATTTCCAGATTGTCAAGCTCAGCCCGTTCCGCATCCGTCAGCTCCTCCGTCATCGGGATACCGAGATACGGAAGAACCTCCGTTAAGACCTCCCGCACGATTCCGCTCGCCAAACGGGAATTATCCTGTTTATACTGGTTTGCGCGGTCTATCACGACATAGATCGCGACCTGCGGATCATTCGCAGGCACATAGCCGATAAAAGAAACAACATAATTAATGCCGTCACGCGGTACGACCTCCGCCGTACCGGTCTTTCCGCCCATTGTATAGCCTGCCGGACGTGCCGCGCTTCCCGTACCGGTCTCCACAACGGCGTTGCAGTATCTCACAATGACATCCGAAACAGCGGTGGAAATCGTCTGTTTCAAAATACGCGGCTCGATATTGCGCACCGTCGCGCCGTCCGCATTCAAAATACGGCTCACCATATGAGGTTCATAATAATATCCACCGTTGATCAGAGAACAATACGCCGTCATGAGCTGAATCATTGTCACATTAAAGCCCTGTCCGAAGCTCGACGTCGCAAGCTCCGTCTCGTGCATCGTTTTTTCGGTATAGACAAGCGTATCCGTGCGCGTCTCTCCCGCAAGATCAATATTCGTGCGGAGCCCGAAATTAAAAATCGCTTCATATTTCAGCATATTTGTTTTACCGATCGCCGCACCCATGTGCATCAGCGCAACGTTACAGGAAGCCTCCATTGCCCCCTGCACCGTTACCTCACCGTGTCCGACTCTGTTATGGCAATGGATGTCATAATCTCCCACAGTCAGATAACCATTGCACATATAACGCTCGTTTCCGGTCAGCGCCCCCGTCTCTAAGCCCGTCGCCACCGTAAACGGCTTCATGGTCGAACCCGGCTCATAGGTACTCGAGATACAGAAATTCTGCCAGAGCTGGTTGACGATCTCCGTATATTCCTCCTGCGTCATGGCATCGATCTCTTCCTCCGTATAGAGTGCACTGATGTCATACGGATTATTACAGTCAAATGTCGGATAGCTTGCCATTGCCAAAATTTCCCCGTTGTTGGGATTCATGATAATGCATCCGGTATTATAAGCGCCGAGCCCGTCGCGATATTCATCCTCATGCGCGTCGTTGAATTCCCTTAGCTTCCGCTCCACGATACTCTGAATATGCGCGTCGATGGTCGATACGAGCGTATAGCCGTCCTGCGCAGGCACGGTCGTGCGCTCCAAGTCGGAATCTTCATTCAGGTACCCGTATTCCCTGCCGTTCATTCCGCACAACTCTTCATTATAATATTGTTCCAGACCATACATTCCCGTGTTATCGTTTCCGGTGAAGCCGATGATATCGCAGGCAAGCGACCCGTTCGGATAATTCCTCTGATATTCTTCCTCAAACCATATGCCTGCCACGTTGGGATTGTCTTTCGGATTATTCTGAATCTCCTTAAACGCACTGATGTCCTCATAGGGCATTCTGCGTAAAAGAACATAATACTGAGAGTTGGGGTGATCGATAATATACTGTCTGAGCGCGGCAATATCCACATCAAAGCAGGAATCCAGCGCCGCGAGAGTCGGTTCCATATAGTCTTCATCTGAGAGAATCTCTTTGCTGTCAACGATCAGATTATAGACTTTTCTGCTTGTCGCTAATACCGTCCCGTTACAGTCAACGATATTCCCTCTTTTGAACGGGATCGTGGTGCTGCTGTATTCCTGCTGGGACAATACCTGCTTTTTATAGCTGTTCCCGTGATCGCGCACAAGCATAAAAAGACGAATGCTAAGCGCAGCAAAAGCCAGCACTACTGCCACGACCAGCACCACCAGCTTCTTCTGCATCTTCATTGTAAATTTGTTCTTATTGCTCCGCTTTTCTTTATCCCGCCTGCGTAAAGCCACTTTCCTACCTCTGTTCCCTTTCTGGACATTGTTTGAATCATCGGAAATTTCTAACCTCGGAAGAATCCGCTCTTATGGATTTTCCATGCGAGTTTTGCGTTCTTTCAGGATTTGTCACATTCCCGGAAGAATCCGCTCTTACGGATTTTACATGCGAATTTTGCGTACATTCAGGAGTTGTCACATGCCAGGCAGAATCGCTAAAGCGATTCTTCGAAAGATTGGCGCCCTGCGTCAATCTTTTTTATTCCTGCGGAATCTCCGCATATTTACGCGCGTAATCGTCTCCGCCGCCCTCTACCCGGATGATCTGTCCCTCCGAGGCATATTTCATCCCCAGTTCGCAAATGGCGATCCTCTTAACTTCCTCCAGATCAACGGAACTGTTGATCCTGGTCTCATACTCGTCATTGTCCTGCCTTAACGCATGAAGCTCGCTCTCCATGCGGGAAACCCGCTTCACGCTGTTGGTAATATCGGACTGCAGATTGATATACCTGATCAAAACGATCGCCGTAAGCGCGAGCGCGCCAACCAAAAACACGACGTAGCCAAAGTTCATCTGCACGGCTTTTTCGCGATTCTTGCGCGCAGTATGATTCGGCTTTTTCTTAGGTGCTTCCTCAAGCAGCTCCTCGAAGCTCGGCTCCCTTACCGCGGTACCG
>CAMWSU010000066.1 GCA_947176965.1 uncultured Lachnospiraceae bacterium
ATAACATCCAATCTGGTTTTCCAGCTTCATCGCCTACATGAGCTCATCCTCGGTCAGAACATAGGATGGAAACATTTCCACGATCACCTCGCATAAGCCTTTCATCATCTCCGTATCCGCAATGTAGCTGTTCTGCTTGAGCTGAAGCTGCTGAAGCGTATCGATCTCACCTCGAAGCTGTCTGTTCTCCGACTCCAGAATCTCCGTCTTCTCATTTAATTTCTGTACTCCGTAAAAGTATGTCAGCGCGATGATGATGACACCGAGCACCATGATCAGCACGTTCACCTGTTGTTTCGTTACCTTCATGCCGTTTTCTCCTTTTTTACCCGCCGTCGTTAATCACTGAGCGCAGAGTCCAAATCCTCGCCGCTGTCCGCGCTTTCCGTACCGGAGCTTCCGTCTTCCGGTGTTCCGCCGTCCATGTCTCCTGCCGCATCACGGATATCGACGCCAGCATCGTCTGCAGTATTACCTTCATCGGTCGATCCGCTCCACGCACCCAGACCGGAGAATACCCCTTCTACGCTGAACGTCACACCCCGCGTTGTGGTTTCAGTTGTTTCAAAATCATGATATTTCTCGCCAGCGTTTCCGATGACCTCGCCGCCGACCACCATCTCAAGTATTCCGTCACCGTCCACATCCACGAACATAGCCTCTCTGCCATCATTAATACCGTTGACACTTATTCCTGCAATGCTTGTAAACGTGCGGAGCTGCTCAATACACTCCGCCGCTTCCTCCTTGGTCGCAACGGTCACAGCCATCGAAAAGCCGGTTGCATTGACATGCAACGTACTGATATAAAACGCATGCGGCATCTTCCGTTCCATCTCTTCAATAAACTCTACAAGATACTGCGTCACAAGTCGTGTCTGCCCATACGCCGCAAACATGTATTCATAAGACTGCTTCGTCGTCGTATATTCCAAATAATCCGGTACATACAGCTGTGCCAGCGACTGCACTTCCGCACGGCGGCGTGTATTCTCCTCTGCCGCCTCACTGTATGGCATATAAGCGACCACAAACCATGCAACGGAAATGATCAGGCAGAGAATCAAAACCGATACCGCTAACAGCGGTGTCAATGTCACTTTTTCCTTTTCTTTCTTTTCCGCATTCTTAGACGGAAGGAACCCAAGCGGCGCCACAGCCGCACCGAGACACGCGATATATCCGCCGAATCCGGTCTCGCGGAACGCTTTCGCAAGATTAAAGCCCTCCGCCTTTGTCAATACTACGATCCGCATGCCAAGCTCATTTGTCAAAAGCTTGCTGAGACCGCTGAAATCGCCGCCTAATCCGGTCAGATAAGTTGTATCGATCTGCTTGCCGTAATTGCGGGAATTATAAAAATCAATCACGCGCGCGATACCGCTGATGAGTGTCTCTAAAGCCCCTGTCACCTGCTGTCTGGCAGAAGCGAACTGCTCGCCCTCGTCTAACTCGCCTTCCTCCTCGTCCACATCCACAATATCCGTCCTTGCGCGCAGCGTACGGTTGACACAGGTTTTTCTCCTCAGCAGATCAACTGCCTCCTTGTAATCCGCTACCTCATATACCCTTGTCCTGATGAGTGTTTCGACTGCCTCATCCACACCGTAGGGAATACTTCTTTGTAAAACAAGCTGTCCCTCCTCCAAAACCGTAATGATGGAGGAGCGCTCATCCACTTTGACCACCATCTGAATGCCGCTGCCGCATTCTTTTTTGATGACCTGAAAGATACTGTTTCCGCTGTAGTCCATGGCGACAAGCGTCAATCCGCATCGCTCCGCCAACGTATAGTAACCCTCCAAAAGCGCCTGCGGTGCTGCGAATACCATCACCTTGCGCTGCATCTTATCCTTTTCTTCGCCGACCATGCCAAGCAGGGTATAGGAAATCTCATATCGGCTGATATCTACCGGAAAATAATCGGAGGCATTCGCACGGACAAGCGTCTCCACTTTATTCTCCTTGACATTTGGCAGAATGACCTCGCGGCTTGCGATCTTAGAGGATGTGATCGTAAACACAACCTGTTTTGTTTTCATCCTTCTTGCCATGAGCGCATCATTAATGATCGCAACCAAATCACCCGTCACATTCAGCTCACCGTCATTTAATACCCCGCTCGGTGTCTGAAGATTTACGCAATGGTAGATCTTGGGACTCTTCGCTCTAAAATCGGTCTCAATGATCTTGATCAGCGAATAACCGATTTCCACGCTTAGCACCTTTGCCATCTGTATGTTTCCCCCTTCAACTGAATTTTTCTGTCGTATGCAAAGCTATGAATTGCAATCCATGAAATTGCAGCCCCTGCAATCCGCAGCTTCACACGCGCTTTTTACGGCGGTTATTCCAAATGCAAATGATAATCTTATCAGAACTCCCCGTTGTACACAAACCTACAAATACGCAAAAAACTACAGCGAATCCCGCCCGTAGTTGCCTGCATTTAATGTCTATTCACTTATACGCAGTATCCGCAGCATCCGATCGCTTTTCCTTGCAACGGCACCTCACGAGCAAAGCTTTATGTACCACGAAATCAAGGTCTCCCCCCACAGCAGCGCGATCCAGACGCCCGCCGCAAGATAAGGTCCCATTGCCAGCACACGATCCGCCTTCGATACTTTCATGCGTATCAAATGGATTACCGAACCTAACATGCATCCGATCACAAAGCCAAGCAGGATCTTCTGCCAGCCGAGCAATAAACCGCAGACCGCCATCAGTTTGATATCACCGCCGCCGATTGCCCTTCCCTTTGAGAGAAGATAGAGTATGTAGAGAAATACACTGACAGCAAGGAAGCCGACTCCCCAGTCCAGCCAATCATCCAAATGGAGTACCAGATGAATCAGCCCCAGTGCCAGTATAAAAAGATTGATCCCAAAAGGAATCTCATAGGTCCTAAAATCGATTATGCTCAGCACCAAAAGCGCTGAGGTCAGGAGACAGTAGAGCAACGAATCTACATTTACTCCGTTCACATAAAAGACCACTACATACAAGACTCCGTTCAGAGCCTCAATCAGAGGATACTGGACGGATAGCTTCTGCTTACATTTGCGGCACTTCCCTCCCAACGCGGTATAGCTTACAAGCGGAACGAGATCATACCACTTCAGCTGATAACCGCAGCCCATGCAATGCGAACGTATTCTTACAATATTCTCTTTTGCCGGAATCCGGTAAATGCAGACGTTACAAAAGCTGCCGATCACGATTCCGTATAAAAAGATTACGACGCCAAGCAGGATGGTCGGTGTTGTCATAGATTTTCTTCTGCCTTCTTTAAGCAAATGTATTGGTGATTACTATGTTCCCGACAGGTTCGCGCGTAGGGTGCACGCCATCTGTCATAGAAAGATACCCACCCCTACAGGATTCCTATATGAAATCCTGTAGGGAAGAGTAGGTAACTACTTACGGGGTAGTTGTTGCACTCTTGCCGGTGATGGTCGTATTGTTGTCATCCACCGGAGCGTTGGAAGTGCCATTGGCAGTTACCGTTGCAGTAACCGTTTCGTTTTCATACTTAAATGTAATTGTAACCGAGGTCACATTGGCACCAGTAGATGTTCCTACGTGCCATTTTGAGGATTTCAGTTTCATATCAGAAGTATTGAGACCGAAACCTGACAGTACAGCTGCTAAACCATCGGTAGTAGCAACGCCAGAAGCTTCCGTAATCGTTGCCACGCTCGTCGGCGAAAGCGTTATTGATGCACCATCTACGTTTTTCGTGCTCTCCGGATCCGCATAATCCATCTGTACCGTTCTGATGATCTCATCTACGGTATCTCTGTCCGCGGACTTCTTGGAACGCTCTACGAACTTTAAGTACTGCGGTGCCAGTAAGCCGATGAGGATTGCCATGATAGCAATAACGATAATCAGCTCGACAAGTGAAAAGCCCTTGTCATTCATTCTCTTCTTTTCCATATTCTTTCTCTCCTTTTTGATTAGTTTCTAGGAGTCTCCCCCCTATTATTTAAGCAGCCTGCCCCTACTTGCAGACTGATTAAATCAAATATGTACTGCCCGTCCGGTCTGCCGACCGTCCGCCATACGGCTGCGTGAACACACAAGCAAATTGCTTGGGCAATTTGCTTGAGCAATTTGCCATATCTCCGCAACCTTTTGTTGCTTTCCATTATACACCCTTTACACGAATATGCCAATATTTTTGCAAATTTTTATGTTTCTCATGTGAATTTTGTATAATTTCACAATTTTTGTCGCCTGCTATTGGTAAAAAAGACTGTTTCACCTGTTCTTTTATACCCCCTCCGGCTCACTGTTCAGGACGGAAAATGCAATATTCGTTGCGTGATCCGCCACACGCTCCAATCCGGAGATAATATCGGAAAAGATCATGCCCGCCTCGGGCGTACACTCGTTGCGCGTTAAGCGCTCCACATGAAGCCGCTGCAATTCGCGCTCTTTTTCATCGACGGCATCCTCTAAATGCAGAATATCCTCTAAGTGTTCTTCCTCACCCGTGGAAAACATTTCAACGGAAAACCGGACGAGCGTATTCACCATATCGAGCATCTCGCCCATTTCACGCTGTGCGCTCTTGCTGAAGTTCACGCCGGTCTCCATTCTCTGCACCGCCGCATCCGCCACATTCTCGGCATGATCTCCGATGCGTTCAATGTCATTGACCACATGAAACAGCGCGCCGATGTTTTTGCGGTCCTCGATCGGCAGCGTGGTCTGATTGATCTTGACAAGGTAATCCGTAATGGCATGGTTTAAGAAATTGATATTCTTTTCCACCTCATACACTTTATCGATATCCTCTTTATCCAGTGTGATCAGCGCATTCATGGCGCGGTTTAGGTTCTCGTCCGCCAAGGATACCATGCGCTCCAGTTCTTTTGTCGCGCCGACCACGGCGGTCGCCGGATTAAATACCGTATGATCGCCGATGTATTTTAGCTGATAATTCTCCCTGTCGTCCACTTTTTTGTCCGTGCCCGGAATGATCAGATACGTCAGCTTCACGATCAGACCGGAAAACGGCAGAAGTACCAATACCTGCACGACCTTAAACAGCGTATGCGTATTTGCCACAAAGCGCCCCGCATTGCCTGAGATCGCATAAATCGCATTCATGATCGGTTCTAATGCGACCTGCAGTACGATAAACATCAAAACCGTGCCGATAATGTTAAACGAAAAGTGGATCATCGCCGCACGCTTCGCGTCCTTATTTCCCGTCATGGAGGTTAAGAGCGCCGACGTGCAGGCGCCGATATTACATCCGAGAATGATATACATGCAAATCGACAGCTCAAGAAGCCCCTGATTCGCCATCAGCAGCATGATGCTGACCGTCACGGAGGAGCTCTGGATCACTGCCGTTAAGACCGTTCCCAGCAGAACAGCCAAAAACGGATTCGTCAGGGACCCGAACAATTCCACGATATGCGGATTCTCTTTTAATCCGCTCATTGCCACGGACATATTATTCAGTCCTAAAAAAAGCACGCCGAAGCCGACAATGATCTCGGCGAACTTGGTGATATTCCGGTTTTTGGAAAACATGAGCAGAAGAACGCCGAGCAGAAGAAACAGCGGCGCGATTTCCGACAGATTAAAAGAAACAAGCTGCGATGTGACCGTCGTACCGATATTGGCTCCGAAAATCACTCCCGCCGCCTGATAGAGGTTCATCAGTCCCGCATTGACAAAGCTGACTACCATCACGGTACACGCGGAAGACGACTGTATGATTCCCGTAAAAATGACTCCGACAAGCATGCCCGTCAGACGATTCGTTGTAAAAAATTCTAAAATCGAACGCAGCTTCGCTCCCGCTGCCTTCTCAATTCCCTCGCTCATCAGGCGCATGCCAAGTAAAAAAAGTCCAAGCCCACCTGCCAAAGCTAACAAAGTACCTGCGCTCATTCGTTGAATCCCTCGTATTTTACTGTCTGCAGCGCGCTTCCGCTGCATTCTTTCGCAACGGATTTCTGCAACCGGTGCCCGCTGCGAACCGCTTACCAAATCTTACCCTAACTTATATTAAGGGATATTGCAGAAAAATGCAAGCCCGTCCCTCCGGTCTGCCGCAAGCTGCTCTTTTAACGCTTCCACGCTCTCAAAACGCTGTTCCGGCCGCTTATAGGACAACAGCTGCACTTCAATGCTGCTCCCGTATATTTCTTCCTCAAAATCATAGATATAGGTTTCCACGCCGACCGATTCCTTATCGCCGACCGTCGGTTTTCTGCCGATATTGGTAATACCGCGGTATGTCTGATCGCCGATCCTGACACGGGAAAAATAAACGCCAAACGGAGGAAATAGTTTCCCTTCCTCGGGAATCAGATTGACCGTCGGCATATCGAGGGTCCTTCCGAGACTCCTGCCGTGGCAGACTGTTCCTCGAAACGTATAGGGACGGCCAAGCAGCCTTTCCGCCTGCTCCATATGTCCGGCGCGCACCTCGTTCCGCACCTGCGTCGAGCCGACCGGCACACCGCCGACGCACACTTTTTCAATCTCCGCCACCTCAAATCTATGAATTCTCGCATAGCGTTTCAAAAGCTCCATATCCCCCGCGCCCTTATGCCCAAACGAAACATCCGCTCCCGCAGCCACGACTTTTGCTTTGAGCTGTCCGACAAGCACCTGCTCAATAAACGCAGTCGGCGCCATTGCCGCCGTCCTGCGGTTCATCGGAAATTCCCAAAGCACATCGATTCCCATCTGCGCAAACAGTGCCCGTTTTTCCGCGGGCGTTGTCAGCTCTTCCTGCTTTTCCCCCGTAAACAGGGCGTTCGGACTCGGATGAAATGTAAAGACGACTGCGGCAAGCCCGTCTTCTTTTGCCGACAGCACATGCTCTAACAGCTTCCTGTGCCCCACATGGACACCGTCGAATTTTCCGATCGCCACACAGCTTGATTCTTCCATATGAAATTGGGTATCCGTGATGATGTTCATGTTGATCACCCTGCCCTTTCCTGCTCAGCGCCGTTTCCCCAAAAAAAAGATTTTCACCGGTTTCAGCATGCGTTCCTGCTCATGATACGCGTATACGCCGCAAAATCGTCCGTCACTGTGATACATCCGCACCCGTTCTCCGTCCGCCAAACGGCCGCGACCCGTTCGCCCGGTCTGCTCCGCCGCGCATTCTGTCACACGCTCCGTCATAAACGCAGTCTGCTCTACTCTGACCGGGTTCCCGTTATCCAGAAAACGCTGCGCGCCCGCTCTCACCCGCATGGGCGCAAGCGATAAAAACACGGTCTCCACGGGCAGGATCAGCTCGTCCAGCCTGCCCTCATCGCGAAACCGCTCTATCTGCGCCAAGGTATTTGCCCTATCCAGCGTAAATCCCGAAACCCGCGTGCGCACCAGACTCTGCATGCATCCGCCGCAGCCAAGCTTTTCTCCGATGTCCTGACAGAGCGTTCGGATATAGGTGCCTTTCGAGCAATGCACCTGCATGGTCACGAGCGGCAGCTCCATCTGCGTGATCGCAAGCTCATGGATCGTTACCCGCCTTCTTGCCCGCTCAACCACCTTGCCCTGTCTTGCCAGATCGCAGAGTTTCTGCCCGTTCACCTTTAACGCCGAATACATCGGCGGCATCTGGTCGTATTCTCCGACAAAAGACAATGCCGCCTGCCTGATGCACGCCTCATCCTCCGGCACCTTTCCCGTCCGCAGCACTTCTCCCGTCATATCCTGCGTATCCGTCACAACGCCAAGGCGCATGACTGCCCTATATTCCTTGGACTTATCCGTCAGCATATCGCAGAGCTTTGTCGCGCTGCCGATACAGACAGGGAGCACGCCCTCCGCATTCGGATCCAGCGTGCCCGTATGTCCTATTTTTTTGATCTCCAAGATGCCGCGCAGCTTAGCGACCACGTCAAAGGAGGTAAATCCTTTTTCCTTATATACATTGATGATGCCGTCCATGCGCGCTCTCCTTTTTATGCGGCTCCCGCATCATTGCAAAATGCATGCGTTCCGCCCTTGCTTTTCACAGCTGCTTTGCGATCTGCCCCGAAAGGTTATTGATCACATCATGAAACGTTCCCGTTATCGTACAGCCTGCCGCCCGCACATGCCCGCCGCCGCCAAAGAACGCAGCAACTCTGGCAACATCCACCGTCCCGCAGGAACGGAGACTGACCTTATACGTAAGTGTGTCCGTTTCATATAAGAAAATAGCAACCTCAACACCCTTCGTGATGCGCAGCTGATTGACGATACCGTCTAAATCCTTCGGCTCCGCGCCGTAAAATTCCATGGTCTTGCGGCTGACACCGCCGACAATGCAGCGCCCATCCATAAACAAAAAGCTCTCCAATACCGCCCTGCCCAAGATTTGGTTCTGCACATAGGTCTTTTCATAAAAGGTCTCATCGATGATCTTGGAAAAATCAAAGCCGTATTCGATCAGATCCGCCACAATGCGGAGCGTCTTCGGCGATGTGCAGGAATAATGAAGCACGCCCGTGTCATGAATGATTCCGATATAAACCGCCTTTGCGATCTCGGCATCCATATTGTCTTTTCCGATCAGTTCGTAAACCAGCTCCGACGTGGAGCTTGCTTCGGTGTCGATCACATTGTCCATCCCGCAGCCGTTCGCATTGCTGATATGATGATCGATATTCACCGTATGCTTTGCCGCCTGAAAATAATGCTCCGCATCGCCAAGACGGTCGATTGTGCAGTCTAATGCAAAAAACACATCGAACGGCTCGCGCTTCGGAAATGCGCTGTTGATCTCGTCAAAGCCGCTGATACACCGGAAGATATCCGCCGGTTTTTCCAAAAAAAGCTCGACCTGCTTATCCGGGTACTTTTTTTTCAAAAAAAGATAACATGCCAGACAAGCACCGACACAGTCGCCGTCCGGACGGACATGCCCGCCGATGCCGATGCTCTCCGCCGTATCACATATCTTAGATAATTCTAAACGCCCCATATTGTCCTTACTCCTTACTCTGATCCGATGATTCCCCGTTATCATCGAGCGCTCCGTCCTGATCGGACGATTCCTTATCGCTGTCCTCGTCTGACTCTCCGTTTTCCCCTGAAGAGTCTTTATTTACCTCATCTATCATTTTCGACATTTTTACGCCGTATGCGATCGACTGATCCATGATAAAACGAATTTCAGGCGTATTACGCAGGTTCATCTGTCTTGCAAGCTGACTGCGGATATACCCCTCCGCACTGCGCAGACCCGCCAAGGCGTTCTTTGCCGTCTCCTCGTCTCCCAACACGCTGACCCATGCCTTGCAGGTCTTTAAGTCGGGTGCGACCTCCACCGCAACAACGGACGTCATCTGCGGAATACGCGGATCCTTGATCTCCGATCGGATGATCTCGGCGAGCACGCGCCGCACCTCTCCGTTGATTCTTGTGCTCTTGATACTGTTCTTTCTCATACTTTACAACCAATCCCTCCATGTTGCCGACAGCCCGTGAATTTGGGATTCCAAAAGACTTCCGCCGCAACGGAAGTCTTTTTTCTCTTTCCTCTCAATCTCTGGGGACCTCTACCATGATATATGCCTCTACCATATCCAGCTCTTTCATTTGGTCAAAGCCCTCAAATACCAGACCGCATTCATAGCCTTCTTTTACTTCCTTCACATCATCCTTAAAGCGCTTCAGGGAAGCAAGCTCACCCTCGTAAATCTGCTCGCCCTCTCTCGTGATGCGGATCTTGCATCCGCGCTGGAAGGAGCCGTCCATGACATACGAACCAGCGATATTACCGATCGCGGACGCCTTAAAGATCTGGCGCACCTCGGCATGACCGATAATCTTTTCCTCAAATACCGGATCCAGCATACCCTTCATTGCCGCCTCGACATCCTCGATCGCCTGATAAATGACTTTGTAGAGACGAACGTCAATGCCCTCGCGCTCTGCGCTCGCCTTCGCCTGCGCATCGGGACGTACGTTAAAGCCGATGATGATCGCGGAGGATGCGCTTGCCAGACTGACGTCGGACTCGTTGATCGCGCCGACGCCGCCATGGATGATCTTGACGACAACCTCCTCGTTGGAAAGCTTCAAGAGACTTTGCTTCACTGCCTCCACGCTTCCCTGCACATCCGCCTTGATGATGATATTTAATTCTTTCAGATTACCCGCCTGGATCTGGCTAAACAGATCGTCAAGCGACATCTTTGCTTTTGTGTCTTCCAAAAGCTTCTCTTTATTCTGCGCAACGAATGTCTCGGCAAAATTCTTTGCCTCCTTATCGTTGGCATGCGCAATAAAGATCTCTCCTGCGTTCGGCACGTCATTTAAGCCCAAAATCTCTACTGGCGTGGACGGAGTCGCCTCTTTGACTCTGCGGCCCTTATCGTCGATCATGGCACGTACCTTACCGCTGGATGCGCCTGCCGAGATATAATCTCCGACCTGAAGCGTTCCTTTTTGCACAAGTACGGTTGCCACGGGACCGCGTCCCTTATCCAGCTCCGCCTCAATGACAAGACCGCGCGCACGTCTGTTTACATTCGCTTTCAGCTCCAGAATATCTGCTGTCAGAAGAATGGTTTCCAACAAGTCGGAGATTCCCATACCCGTCTTTGCCGATACCGGAACAAATTCGGTTGAACCGCCCCAGTCAACAGGGATCAATTCATGTTCGGTCAACTCCTGTTTTACGCGATCCATGTTGGCATTGGGTTTATCCATCTTATTTACCGCTACGATAATCTCAATGCCCGCCGCTTTCGCATGGTTGATCGCCTCGACCGTCTGCGGCATCACGCCGTCATCCGCAGCGACGACCAGCACCGCAATATCCGTCGCATTCGCGCCGCGCATACGCATGGCAGTAAACGCCTCATGACCCGGTGTATCCAAAAACGTGATCTTTTCCTCATTGATGGTAACGGTATAGGCACCGATCGCCTGAGTAATGCCGCCCGCCTCTTTGTCGATCACATTCGTCTTACGGATCGCGTCAAGCAGGGAGGTTTTTCCGTGGTCTACATGTCCCATGACGCAGATAACCGGCGGTCTCTTTGTCATATCCTCGACATTTTCCTCGTCCTCCTTTAACAGCTCGGCGATCACGTCGATCTTCTCTTCCTTCTCGCAGATGATCTCGTACTCGATCGCGATCTCCTCCGCCTGCTCGTAGCTGATCTCCTGATTGACCGTCACGATCTTGCCCTGTAAAAAGAGCTTCTTGACGATCGCGGAGGGCTGCATTTTCATCTTATCTGCCAGTTCCCTGATCGTTAGGGATTCCGGCAGGGTGATGACCTTGATCTGCTCCTCCTGCTCCTCCTGCTTCTTTTCGGGCTTGATGAATCTTCCTGCCCGCTTACCCTTTAAGTTCTCCTGCTCCTCCTCGTAGATGAGCTCCTTTTTATTCCGCTTATCCTTTTCAATGCGGCGCTTTTCTTCGTCGCGGTGCTTTTCCTGATCCTTGAGTGATGCCTCGGGAGCAAAAGAAGCACTTCCTCCCTGAGACTTCCTTCCAAATCGAGCGTCCTTCCCGCCATCGCCTCTCTCAAAGCGATCGTTATTGCCGTAAGATCTTTGAGCGCCCGAGCCGCCGAAACCGCCCGACCTGCCCGGCGCAGGTCTGCCATAGCCGCCTCTGCTGCCGCCATCGGCGTTACGCGCGCCATCCTGTCGATAAGCCGGTCTCTGTCCGCCTGTGCCATTACCAAAGCCTCCCTGTCTCGTCTGACCTCTAAAGCCATCCGTCCTTCCTGCACCACGATCGCCGCGTTCATTACGGTTATAACCGCCCTGGCTGCGCGCGCCCTGTCCATTCTGAGGCGCTCTGTCCGTCTGTCCCGGTCTTTGCTGATAGCCTCTGTTTTCTCTGCTGTCCTGCGCGCCTGCGGAATTTGCCGTGCCCTGTACTGCGGGCGCCGTGTTCGGCATTTCCTGCGGTTTGTTTTCCGCCGCAGCTGCCGCATCCGCCGGTCTGCTGCTGCCCTGCCGGTTCAGAGGTCGTCTTACATCCTGCCCCTTATTGGGGTTTGCGACAATATTGACCGATGGAGTCGGTGACGGCGGCGTCAGCGGGCGGATCGGTCGATTGACAGGTCTCTGCACGTTCACGCCGTGTCCCTGTCCCTGGCCGTTACCTCTCCTGTCCTGACCTCCGTTCATGCCTCTTAAGCCCTGTGCCGAACCCTGCATTCTGGAATTATGGGGATTGCTCACCATAATGATCTTACTTTTCTTTTTCGGCGCATCCTGCTTTGCCGGCTCCCGTTTCGGCTCTGCCGCAGGCGTGCTCTTTTCCGCCTGTCCGGTTCCTGCCGGCGCTACTGCCGGTTTTTCCCCGGTACCCGATGCCGCCGCCGGTTTTTGCACTTTTTTCTCCCCTGCGGACGCGGTATCCTGCTTTTCTCCTGCCGACGCCGCACGTTTGCTTATTTTTGAGGTAAGCATTGCTGCCTGCTCCTCCGAAATCACACTCATATGGCTTTTTACCTCTATATTATTCTGTTCACATAGCGTAATCAGGTCTTTACTCGGAACGCCCAATTCTTTCGCCAGTTCATACACCTTTTGTTTTGCCATACTATCTACCTCCGTATTCATTTCCGGTACCGTCCGTTGTACCTGTCTCAAGCGCGCGCATGATGGATTTGGCGATCCCCTCATCCGTAACCGCTAAAGACGCCCTCATTTCCTGACCGATCGCATGTGCCAGTCCTTCCTTTGTGCCATATATATAAACGGGAACCCTGTGATACGCTCCCATATCGCAAAACATTTTTTTTGTGTTGTCGGATGCATCCGCTGCCACAAGCACAACATATGCCTGATGCGCTTTTACGGTCTTTTCCGTCATGAACTCGCCGCTGACGAGATTTCTGCCCCGCGCGGCAATGCCGAGCATTGATAAAATCTTATTCTGCATCCTCTGTGCCATACTCCTTTATCAGACTGTCATATACGGTATCCGGAATACTCATCTTAAAAGAACGTTCCAAGCCTTTGTTCTTTCTTGCTTTTTTCAGGCATTCCATATCCTTACAAAGATATGCGCCACGACCGTTTTTCTTCCCTGTCGTGTCCAAAATCATCTCATCCTCAGGCGTTTTTAATACCCGCATCATATCTTTTTTCGGTTTCATCTGCTGGCAGCCCACACACTGTCTCAATGGAATTTTTTTATTCATCCGCACCTGTTTCCGAAGCTTCTAACGCTTCCTCCTCATAGCCTTCTTCCTGATATTCTCCGTCATCATAGTTCCCGCCGTCATCGTTCTCCTGATCGTAATCGTCGTATGCTTCCTCGTCATACTCGTCATACTCGCTCACGTAATCCTCATAGCGGAATCCCGGCGCATCCTTCGCCTGCGTCTCACTCTTAATATCGATCTTATAGCCGGTCAGCCGCGCCGCAAGCCTTGCGTTCTGCCCCTCCTTGCCGATCGCAAGCGAAAGCTGGTAATCGGGCACAACAACCTTTGCCGTCTTCTCATCGGGATCCGCAAATACCGCAACGATCTTTGCGGGCGCAAGCGCATTCTGAATGAGATTGCCGGGATTTTCATCCCACGGAATAATGTCGATCTTCTCTCCGCGCAGCTCATCCACGATGGAGTTCACGCGCTGTCCGTTCAATCCGACGCAGGCGCCGACCGGATCCACATTCGGATTGCTGCTCCAGACGGACATCTTGGTTCGGCTGCCCGCCTCTCTCGCAATCCCCTTGATCTCCACGGTGCCGTCCTGAATCTCCGCAACCTCCGCCTCAAATAAGCGCTTGACTAATTCGGGGTGCGTACGGCTTACTAAAATCCTTGGTCCCTTCGGCGTATTCTTTACTTCTAAAATATAAACCTTGATATGTTCGGTCGGGCGGAAATTCTCGCCGCGGACCTGCTCGCTCTCATTTAAGATCGCATCCGCCTTGCCAAGGTTGATGCTGATATTTCTTCCGAGATAGCGCTGCACGATTCCCGTAACGACATCGCGCTCTTTTTCATAGTACTGGTTGAAGATGGCGCTTCTCTCCTCCTCGCGGATCTTTTGCAGGATGACATTCTTGGCATTCTGCGTTGCGATGCGCCCGAACTCCCGACTCTTGATCTCCATGCGGACAATATCGCCGACTGCCGCTCCTGCGTTTAACGTCTGTGCGTCCTCTAAGCTGATCTGTGTCACTTTATCGGTCACATCCTCTGCGCAGGACACGACCTCTTTCTCCGCATATACCAAAAAATCACAGGTCTCGCGGTTGATCTCCACCTTCATATTGTCCGCCTTGCCGTAATGGTTTTTGCAGGCAGTCAACAGAGAATTCTCAATCGCCTCAAACAGCGTTTCCCGGCTGATGTCCTTCTCTTTCTCCAAAATGTCGAGTGCTTCCAATAATTCCTTGTTCATGTCCTTTCTCCTCCTAAAAGTCCAATGCCAACCTGATCAACGCCACATCCGAGCGCTGAAACACCATTTCTTTTTCCTCCGTACCGATCGTCACGGTATCCTTATCAAACGATCGTAACACGCCCGAAAATTCCTTGCATTTTTCGATCGGGCGATAGGTTTTTAATTCAACGGCTTCCCCAATGCTTTTTTTGAGATGCCGGTCCTTTTTGAGCGCACGGCCGAGTCCCGGCGAACTGACTTCGAGGATATAGGCATCCGGGATGAAGTCCTTCTCATCCAGCTGATCCGAAAGCGCACGGCTGACATTCTCGCAGTCTAAAATGTTCACGCCGTCCGGCTTATCAATATAGCAGCGCAGGTACCACTCGCTGCCCTCTTTCACATATTCCACATCGTAGATCTCACAGCCGAACTTCTCCGTGATCGGCTCTAAGAGCGTTACGGTGCGCGCTTCATAGTCCCTCGCTCCTGCCATGACCGCTCCTTTTCTTTTTCATACAATCGTAAAAGAGTGGACTTGCAAGCCCACTCTTTACCTTACCATATCAACCTTATCAAAGATAACACACTTTTCCCTAAAAAGCAAGGGTTCTTTGGAATTTTTTTATTCCGTCTCCTGCTGGCTCTCGTGATTGACCCTGACCGTCTCCTCAAAAGCGGCGCGGACCTTGCTAAAGCAGTCTAATATTTTCGGCGAGAACGTTCCGCATTCCCCGTTTACGATCATATCGCATGCCGCACCGATCCCATACGCATCCTTGTATACACGCTTGCTGACAAGCGCATCATACACATCCGCAACCGACACGATCTGCGCCGAGATCGGAATGTCCTCTCCCTCAAGCTTGTCGGGATAGCCGCGCCCGTCAAAACGCTCATGATGATAACGGCAGATCTCATAGCAGTACTTCCCATAGGTATCATCCCATGCGTCCTTTATATTGTTCAGGAGCTCACTTCCCCGTGTCGTATGGGTCTTCATGATGTCAAATTCTTCCGCCGTCAGTTTTCCCGGTTTTAACAGGATATGATCGGGAATCGCAATCTTACCGACATCATGAAGCGCGCTTGCCGATTCGATGATCCGCACCTTTTCCGGCGTCAGGTCATATTCGGGATAATCCTCCATGACCTGCTCGGCAAGAATCCGCGTAAAGGTCTTTACGCGCTTGATATGATCTCCGCTCTCTAAATCCCTGCACTCCACGACCGTACCGAGAATATCGATGATCTCCTCGTTATTCCTCTCGAGTTCCTCCGCCTGTTCTTTCAGAAGCTGGTATTGATAGCGGATCGCCTGCGTCTGTACGGCAACCTGGTCTTCCAGACGCTCTTTGTATAAAAAGAGATTAACGTTGTTCTTGACGCGGCTCTGTATGATCGACGGCTCGAACGGCTTGTGAATAAAATCGGACACGCCGTATTCAAAGCACTTCTCCTCCACGTTCACAGTCTGTTCGCTGCTGATGACAAGTACCGGGATCTTCTTGAGCATTCCCTGTTCATGCATCGCGTCGAGAACGGCAAAGCCGTCCATCTCCGGCATAAGCAGATCGAGCAGCACCGCCACGATTTTCATATCCTTCTGACCAAGCTTCTCAAGCGCCTGCTTTCCGTCCGGGACCTTCACCACATCGTAGTCCTTTATCAGGATTTCCTCCAGCAGATCCCTGTTCATTTCCTGATCGTCTACCACAAGTACCTTATTGCGCATCGCTAACCTCCCGTTTATGCACTCTTACATTCCCGGAACAAATTTCTTCGTTCCTTTTTTAATTTTATATTACCGCATGGGACTTTTTAAGTCAACGGGAAGATTTGCGCTTTACAAATGACCTAAGCCTGAACTGCCTCATGATTCTGCGCATTTTCGGCAATATAGCCGCCAACCTCATCCTTCGGCATATCCAGCACGATCGCAAGCTCCCCGTAGAGCTGCTCTTCCGCCTGATGAAAATACCGTTCGTCCACGACCGTCACCTTTTTCCCGCTTTGAATGCGTTCTCTTTTCCGCTGATACAGCGTCTTGATGATGCGCACAAGCTCCTTACAGTCACAGGTACGTATCGCCGCCTTATACTGCGCTTCCCGTTCCCTCTCATTGACGATCCACACCGTGCTCAGCTTCGGGATCTCATCAATGAGCTGATCCGCCTCCTGCCTTGTCAGGATCGGCCGCATGACCGTCTTGTTATTTTCGACAGGCGCATAAATCACTTCTTCTCTCTGGTATGCCGGACGCAGCGTATAATACTGCTTCGTTTGATCCGCCATCGGAATCTCCGGCGTCCCGATGTTCGTAACCCTGCATACACCGTGGTTTCCATACACGATCAAATCATTGACCTGATACATTTTCTCACACTTTCCTTTCTGAATCCCACAACAGAAACCTTCTAATCGAAAAGGGCGCTGCGATACCCCGCATTGCCCCCAACTCTATTGTAGCACCCAAAAAGAAAAATTGTCAGTGATTTTTTATCGCGCAGGCATTTTTCAGCATTATGCTGCATCATATTCCCGTGCTGCATTGTGCAGTTTTACCATGCTCTTTATGCAAAGTCCTGCAGATCCTCCGCCTCAAGTGTGGAGAGCATGGACTTATCCGCATCCTTCTTATTTACGACGCGCGATGCATGGTTTGCGATCGCATGCTCCAAAAAATTGCGCACGTCACGGGCATTCGCGAAATTATCAGGCTTGTTCTGCACCCGCTTCTCGAACAATTCTCTTGCGCGCACCCGCGCCTTCTCAGACAGTATGTATTCCTGCTTTGCGCACATGGACTCCAATATCGCAAGCAATTCCTCCGCACTGTAATCCCCAAAATGGATAAACTTATTAAAGCGGGATTTGAGCCCCGGATTGGAGGAAAGGAATTCCTCCATCAGATCAGTATAGCCCGCCACAATCACGACGAACTCGCTGCGATGATCTTCCATCGCTTTTAAGAGCGTATCGACCGCCTCCTGTCCGAAATCGCCCTCTCCCTTACCGACGGTCAATGTATATGCCTCATCCACGAACAGAATGCCGCCGAGCGATTCATCGACGATCTCCAACACCTTGGTCGCCGTCTGACCGATATAGCCTTTGACAAGACCGCCCCGGTCAACCTCCGTCAGCTGTCCTTTCGGCAGTACGCCAATGTATTTATAGATCTCGCCGAGCATGCGCGCGACCGTCGTCTTCCCCGTACCCGGATTTCCCGAAAAAACCATGTGCTTGGAAACGTCGGATACCTTCATGCCCTGCGCTTTCCGCATATTCTGTACTTTGATCAGATTCACGAGACTGTTGACCTCATGCTTGACTTCGCTTAAGCCGACAAGTCCATTGAATTCCTCCATCAGCTTTTCCAGCTTTGCCGCCCGCTCCTCCTCCGTCTCATCCGGCTCCGCCGTCGGCTCGACCGGTTTGATGATTTTTGCAGAACCCGTATAGAACACGCCATACTCTTTTAAGAAGTCTTCCAGACGTTTGATGAAAGCGGTATACTTTGACATCGTCTCCATGCCCGCGTCCTCGTCATAGCATGCTAACATCGTCTGCCCGAACAGCTTATAGGTGTCCACCATGATCTGCGCCTTCTGCTGTTTGTACTCATCGGGCGTGATCTTGCGCGCGGCATCCGCCAGCACCGCATATTTGACCACGGAAGGAATCCGTTCGTCAAAATGCTCATCGATATTCTCGCGGTATTTCATGGCACGTAAATTTTTTGCCTCTGCTTTAATGCCCAGATACTCCGCAATCACGGAGAGCTCGCGCTCCTCAAACTTCCCGTCGGCATCCGCCAGATATACAGCAAATTTCAGCAGCTCAAAATGAAAGCTTTCCTTTAAGGACATCGGCTTCCCTGCAGAATTGCCCACATTCGCATCCGTCATGATCCTGCAAATGTCATCCACCGTGGCGATCAGTTCTTTTAAGTTCTGCTGCTTCATGATACCCATTCCCTTTCTCTATTCCGATCCGTGCGATCCGTTCCGCTTATGCCTCATTCCTCTTGATCCATGCCGCCCTTATCCGACTCGCTCTTCCTGATCCGCAGCACCAGATGCTTCAGTTCCTCCATACTGCCCGCAAATCTGCCCGACACCATACCCGGATTGCCCTGCAGGATCCGCCTTGTCTGCAATTTGCGGCGGGCTCCCTCCGCAATCGCCGCTGCCTGCTCTTTACGTTCCGCAAGCCACCCCTCAAGCTGCTCTTTTCTTTGTTCCTTTTTTTGTTCTGACTCCTGCGCCCGCAGTGCCATTTCCATGTCCCTGCGCTTCTGCCACCGCGCGAGCTCCTCCTTTGCCTTCTCGACTTCCTCCCTTGCTTTTTCCAGTTTTGCAAGAAGATCCCGCAGCTCGAATGCCGCCTTGAAGGAAAGAACAAAGTCTGTGAGAGCGATCACGCCGATCACTGCCGCCAGTACCACGGATACCCGGTCGGAAAATCCGCAGATGAACTGTTCCACCGGCTTATGTAATAACTGCGTGAGAAACAGAGTCAGAAATCCCCACGCAACCGAGGAGGAAAGGCAGATATGCCCCTTATATTGAAACCGCTGGTAGGAATAATCCCAGTAACGTACATGAAACAGCGCTTCCATCGCTGTTCCGGTCACATATTCGAGCACGGTCGCTCCCACCAGTCCTGCAAAATAAATCGCAATCAGGTGGTTCTGAAACGGAGAGGATACCACAAGCATCATGATGGCGCCGCTTCCGTAGATCGGCAGAAACGGTCCGTACATAAAACCGCGGTTCACAAATCTCCCCTGCTTGCCCGATACATAGGAGCTTTCAAAGCACCAGCCAAAAAAGCAGTAAAAAAAGAAAAACAGAAGCCACTGTGCAATCGTATAATGGTACATAGTCTGTAGCTTATACACAT
>CAMWSU010000067.1 GCA_947176965.1 uncultured Lachnospiraceae bacterium
CCATATCGTCCACATACAAAAATTCCCGAAGCGGCGTTCCCGTCCCCCACAGCTCAACGTTCTCTTTTCCCGCCGTCTTTGCCTCATGAAATTTACGGATCATGGCAGGCATGACATGGGAACCCTCCAGATCGTAATTGTCATACGGCCCGTATAAGTTCGTCGGCATACAGGAAATGAAATCATCCCCGTACTGACGCTTATAAAACTTGCACATTTCCAGACCGGCTATTTTGGCAACGGCATACGCCTCGTTCGTCTCTTCCAGCGGTCCGGTCAGCAGCGCGCCCTCCGGGATCGGCTGCGGCGCCAGCTTCGGATAAATACAGGTGCTTCCGAGAAACAGCAGTTTTTTCACCTGATATTCATGGCTGCTTTGGATGACGTTGCACTGAATCTGCAAATTGCTGTATGCGAATTCCGCCGGTTTTGTATTGTTGGCATTGATGCCGCCGACCTTTGCCGCCGCAAGCACCACGACATCCGGCCTCTCACTCGCAAAAAATTCCCGCACCGCCGCCTGATCGCAAAGATCAAGCTCCCTGTGCGTTCTTCCGATCACATTCGTATATCCCTTTTCCTTCAGACTGCGGACAATGGCGCTCCCAACCAATCCGCGGTGTCCCGCCACATAAATCTTATCCGTCTTTTCCATCTTTATCCCTCATTCCGTTTTCGTATATGTCATGCGAAAAGAAATTCTCAGGCGAAATTTATTTCGCCTTTTCTTTGTTTTCTACAGGCTTAGGATTTCTCTTCGCATTGTACTCCTCACAGCTCATGCCCGCGATCTCTTTCATATCCGCATCCATCATCATTTTGACAAGACCCCTAAAGTCCACTTTGCGTTTCCATCCGAGCTCTTTTTCCGCTTTCGCACAGTTTCCCCAAAGGAACTCGACCTCCGCCGGACGATAAAATTCTGGATTCACATCGACATAGAGCCTGCCCGTCTCTGCATCATAGCCCTTTTCGTTCACGCCCTCACCCTCCCAGCGGATGGTGATCCCGAGATTGGCGAACGCCTCCACGACAAACTCCCGTACTGTATGCGTCTCATTCGTCGAGAGAACATAATCCCCACATTTATCCTGCTGGAGCATAAGCCACATGCCCTCGACATAATCGCCTGCAAAGCCCCAGTCGCGCTTTGCATTCATATTGCCGAGAGACAGCTTTTCCTGCTTTCCCGCCATGATATTCGCCAGCGCAAGCGTGACCTTTCTTGTCACAAAATTCTCTCCGCGGCGCGGGGACTCATGGTTGAACAGAATGCCGTTGCAGGTAAACATATTATAAGATTCTCTGTAATTGACTGTGATCCAGTAAGAGTATAGCTTTGCCACGCCGTAAGGACTTTTCGGATAAAACGGTGTCTGCTCGCTCTGCGGTGCCGTCTCCGGAATCCCGCCGAACAACTCCGAAGTGGACGCCTGATAATAGCGGCAGTTTCCGCCGTTGACACGGATCGCCTCCAGCAGCTTCAATGTGCTTGTCCCCGTCGCGTCCGCCGTATACTCCGGTACTTCGAAAGATACGCCCACATGGGACTGCGCCGCAAGATTATACACCTCGGTCGGACGGATTTCCCCGATCAGCCGCATCAGATTGCTCGAATCGGTCGTATCCGCAAAATGTAGGAAAAACTTTACTTTATAATATTTGGAATTGATCAAATGATCGATTCTCGCCGTGTTCGATATACTGTGTCTGCGGATCAGTCCGTGTACCTCATATCCCTTTGCCAGCAGAAACTCCGCAAGGTAGGAGCCGTCCTGTCCCGTAATGCCGGTGATCAATGCAATATTGCTCATCTGTGAGCCCTCCTCTTTCTATTCTGGATCATTCCTAAAAATAATATCATTTTGCGATTTCTTTTCAGAGTATACTATTGTATAATTATGGTATCAATCTATATTATTGCGAAAAAATTGTATTTTATTGCTATTTTTGCAGCGAAAGGATTTAAGATTGAAAAATCAAAGATTTTTCAATCGGCAAATTTGTGCTGACGCCCAAATTCGCGGGCTGTCGGCAACATGGAGAATTATTATGGCAAACACACGATCCGAGCGCGTCCTCGTCACCCCTTCCTCCTATGCAAAAACGCATTACCTTTACGTTCAGGAGGCCGGCTCCCTGCAAAGCTTAGAGCCCCATATCAGCAGCCGTAAGAACTTAAATTCCTATCTGTTCTTTGTTGTATTGAGCGGACACGGCACGCTTACCTATGAGCATCAGACCAAAAGCTTAAAAAGCGGCGACTGTGCCTTTTTGGACTGCCGCAGCCCCTATGCGCACGAAAGCTCCGAGGAAGAACCGTGGCGCTTGACATGGGTTCATTTTAACGGCGCGGACGCCGCGCATTTTTACGAATCTTATCTGGAACAGGGACATCCTTTTTTCTTCCGCCCTGTTAGTATACTTCCATTTGTGGAAACTATCAGTCAATTATATGAAATTAGCCGCGACCGCACCTTTATGAACGAACTGAACGCACATTGTCTTTTGACGGAACTCATTGCGCAGATTTATTCTCAGCAGAATGAACAAACCGACACCGTGCCTGCGAAGCTACAACAGATTCATGAATACATCCGGCTTCATTATGCCGAAAAGATCACGCTCGATTTTTTGTCAGAATTGTTTTTTATCAGCAAATACCATATGTCACGCGAATACCGTCAGGCATACGGCATGACGCTTGTCAGTGATATTACACAGCGGCGCATCGCCCACGCAAAGTCCGCACTCCGTTTTTCCGAGCTTCCCGTCGAGTCAGTCGCAGAGGAATCCGGTTTCTTAGACAGCGCTTATTTTATCCATGTGTTCAAACGCGCCGAGGGCATGACACCGCTGCAATACCGCAAAAAATGGAAGAGCCTATGAACGCCTGTCCCGAAGCCTGCCCGGAAGACACTCCAATGCCCTCAACAGGACTGCCGCAGCAGCGGAAACCGCAAGTGCCGACAGATACCCGGGCAGATCTAACTTTACATAGGATTTGACAAACAGGAATGCTTTTTCGTACAGAAATCCGTGCACCAGCCAGACATAGGTTGACTGCAGCCCCCACCAAGCTAAAAAAGTCTCAAGCGCCCTCGCATGGGAGAATACGGTCAGCAGTCCATAAACCAACAGCGGTGTCAATAAAAAATCCATTCTCCCGTAAGCAGGATCTGTCGCCAACGCGACGCGCAGCGTTATGACCGCACCGATCAGCACCACGGACAGACATACCGATAGCATGCTTCCCCGGCTTTGCAGCAGATGATCCACCCGCTGATACACGCGGTAACGCGCTATCACATAACCCACGATAAATATCATCAAAAATGAAATTCTGAGTCCGCGTCCGGCTGCCAACAGCCAGCTCCATAACTCCGGCTGCCAGAGCCTCCCCACGAATATCACGATCAGACAGATCATCGCAAGCACCGCGTAAAACAACCGCTTCTTTTTTGTCTCTTCCGTTCTGTCAAAGCGTGTCAGAAACAGATCAAACAACGGCAGCACCAAAAGCATCTTAGCATATTGCTCTACATACCACCATGCCGCATTATAGGTCGGATTGAAGGCCGTCAGATTCCCCCAAAACAGTTCCGGCGAAAAAGGTCTTTTCAGAATCCCGAAGAAAATCCCCATAAAGATCAGTAATACCAGCCAAAGTTTTCCATACAATTTCAGGATTCGCAGCAGCACACAGCGGTATTCCGCAAGCATCCTCCCGAAAAATCGCTCCCGCGGCTGCCGCTCCATCCCATAATACATCCCATATCCGCTGACAAACGCAAAGATCCCCACACAGATCTTACAAAACCACGCAATCCGCCTGACAATATCCGGCTGCATAAAGGGCAGGACCGATTCATATTCTGTCACGTAGGAATACAAGTGATGATACAACATCATCCAGATTGCCACACCCTGCATGATGGCAGACTGCTTCTTTGTCATTCCATTCTCCACTTACCATTCCTCCGAACTTCCTCTGTGTTCATTCCCGCGAGCAATGAGCCAAGCGGCCGTGCTTGCACGGACAGTTGGCGAATGCCGCGAGGGTCAGATACCCCGCTGCTTGCGGCGGGGTATTTGACTCTGTCACATTCAGAGCTTTTTATCAGAAGTCACTCAGTTTGATGACCACGAAAGTCTCTGTCTCCGCAACGGACGAGGATGCCGGCCAGCAGTCCATGCCGGCGCTGATGATCTCTGCTTCTGCCGTCTCTTCTTTCGTCGGCATCTCATAGGAAAATCCAAGCGTCTCAAAATAACCCAAAATCCTTCCGGTATTATAATAATTGGGGGTCTCAATAGGAACGCCCTCCACATAAGCATATTCAAAAAGGGAATAGGCGAGGAAGGACGCGGCTTCCTCCTTGGTATAGCACGAGCCGTTTCCTTTCGCATCAAGGTGCCCCGTAAAAACGACGGGTTTTGTGCGGGCGGTATCGCTCAGGGCATCTAACCGGTTCATCATCTGCTGCGCCGTGATCCGGTCGGCGTCTCTGATGACGTCCTGTGTATAAAACATCCGCATCACCACGGATGCCTGCATAAAGAGCAGGATACAGCCGCAGAGAATCCAGAGATGCCGGAATATCTTTTTACCGGGCAGATATTCGGATAAAAAATGAACCAAAAACAACCACATCGAAGCGCATACAAACGGGAGCATGCACTGCGCGCGGTAGATCGTCGGGCTTCCCGTCACAATGGCAAGGAAAAACGGGGATGCCAGCACAGCGCAAATACCAAGGATCGCCGGCACACGGTAGATTTTTTTACAAACATAAAAAATCAAAGCTGCTGCTCCGGCGGCCACGCACACGACATAGGTGACCGGATAAAAAACGTCAGTTGCGAGAAGGACATGTTTGACATATGCGAGCAGATTGCGAATGGTCCATGCGAGATCGCCTGAAAACCAGCCGACCTGATCTGCCAGATAGGTCGTGTCGTTAAAGAATAAAGTGGCAATAATCTCATAAACGGCAAAGCCGACGATAAAATGAAGCATCGACCACAATACCTGTTTCTTCCGCTCCGCGGCGGTCACCCGCTCCATACAAAACAGATAGAGCACAATATAAAAACAGATCTGCAGGTTTACCATGGACTGATAAATACCGTAGGAACCTATATCCAAAAGAACGGCAAGCGCAAACGCCGCCGGATTTTTCTTTTTCAAAAAGAGAAGAAAATAGCCCGATGATACCACGATCATCGTCATCCCAAGCACAATCTCAAAGGACTGGAAGCGAAACATATACTGGTCCGCAAGAGTCGGGAAGATCAAAAACAGGCACGTAAAGACCAAATTGACGCTATCGCTCCCGCCGTAACCTAAGCGTGAAAATAAGAGGCAGCAGCACATCCCTTCCAGCCACATTGTGATCAGGAACAGAGCTGCCGCAAAATAGGGGTTATACCAATGCATTCCTGTAAGACACTTCACTGCGATCAGTCCGAATCTGCCGATTCCTCCCCAGTTATAAAACGTGCGCGGATGATTCAGAATAACTTCCGCATCCACATAAAAATCATTGGAATATGCCGCTTTTCCATAAACAAGCAGCAGCAGGGCAAATAACATCATCCCCAAAAGCAGATGTTCTTTGATATACAGGACAAACGCTTGAAACGGCATTGCTAAATTTTGAAATTGTTTTTTCATGGTCTGTTTCTTGTTCATGTTCCTACCCCTATCTGCCCTGCGGACACTTTTGCGCCGAACATTTCCATAGTTTAAGAAAATCCATACCATCGCGCAAAAACGATGGTATGGATTTTGAAAGTCACGATTCAGTTTGAAAAATGATCACGGCAATTTACTGTAATCCCAACTGTGACCAACTGGATACGCCAACATACGGCGCATATTGATTCAGGCTGTCCCGATCCACCATCTGGTACACATAATAAGCAGGCTTCGGTGCGCCGGTGCTGGTTAACAGACCGTTGGCAAGCCCCTGCTGTACCTCCTCCGGAATATCAAGCATTGCGCTGTACAGTACCATCTTAATATACGGATTGGCTGCGATCAGCTTATAAGAATAAGCGATGGCTGCTGCCTGAATATTCACGTCATTGCCGGCACCTGCAGAACTAAAACCAAGCTCAGAAATGATGATATTTCTGACCGCACCCGTACGTGTGAGGTACTGCGGCTGCTGGAAATAATTCGTTACAACATTCATATTGAGCGGTGTGATCATCTTCGTATTGGCTGTGTTATCAACCAGCTTTAACGCGCCGTATCCCGGAGCCGTCGTCCAGAAGCTGGAGTGTGTCAAAGGAACGGCATACGGATGGAAGGAAAGTCCCCAGTCAATATTTCCGGTTCTTAAGATTTCTGCGTTAAAGCCATCAATAACGTCCTTGCCGCGATAGGAGCTTCCGCCATCGCAGTGCGTCCATCTCTGGTCGGTACAAATATAAACATTTGCAGCGCTGTTGTGGCTCTTGATCGCGTTATATGCCACACGGAACTGTGTTGCGTAATCTGCAGCAAACAGGGATACTGGAACCTCGCCGGCATAATGCCAGGAATCGCTGCTGTTGACCTCGTTACCGATGATGTAGCTCTGCACGGAACCAAGCTTGCCGCCGCTGTAACGATTCGCAAGGAACGACATGAATGCCGCGAACTTCTCCTCGCCTGCCTGTGTGGTCACATTGACCGAATAGTAGTGCGGATTCTTACCGGTGCCCATCGCTCCGGGATGAACCATGTCCGCAGTCCCTGCGGAAAGGCTGTTGACAATGATCATGCAGATATCTGCATTCTGTGCATTGTAAAGGCTGACGATCGTATCAAGCTCCTTTACTGCCACTGCATTAAAGGAGTAAGCCTTGCCGTTATAGGTAAAGTTGATGCCGCCGCCGTTAAAGAAGTTTGCCGTATCAACCGTTGTTCCCGCATACCCTACGCCAAGATCCGAAAGAAGGTTCGCATACGGCCAGTATGCCGTAATTCCCTTCTTGTTTCCGGTAGCTTCGGAAATGCTGATCGTCGCTTTGGTCGCAACAGCTTCCGGATTGAGAATATACATCTCGTTACTTACAGGAACAAAGCGGCCGCCGCTTATGACGGTCACAACAAATCTTGAATAAAGCTGCGAAGCTGCCGTATCCAAATTCAAGGCCGTGGAAAAATAGATACCACCCTCAGCCGGTGTGCCGACCGCACAATAATCCTGTCTGAGTCCTACCTCGGTCTCATAAGGCTTCAAAGCAAACAAATAATACCGTCCGTCATCGCCTGCCGCGCTTCCGGTTGCAGCTACTTTGACCTGATCGCCTTCAATATAACACAGCTGAATCTGAACCGTGTTATTTGCGGCCGATACCGGAAGCTGCAGGATCATTACCGCAACGAAAGCAATGAGCAAACTTAATCCCCATCTCTTTTTCATCCTTTTTCCCTCCATAAAATTAAGTGTTATGCTAATCTTGTTCTCCACTTTTATTAAAAGCGAGAGCATGAAAATTATATCAGATTTATTTTTTCCATGCAATATCTTTTTTTGTAAAATAAGGAAAATGTAAACTTGATTTTTCTGTCATTTTTTGAATCAATAAGTCAGCCACATACCCACTTGCCGATAAACGGGAAGCGCCTGAATAAAGACCATGTAAAACGAACTTCCGGCAGCGATAAAGAGTGCAAATGCAACGCCAAGATCGACCAACCGGGCAGGCAGATGCTTTCCGCGGAAACCTGCCTGAGAGAGCGCACGTATGCCGCTGACCGTGTAATACATGATGGGAATGAGCGCCGGCAGCATATATCGTCCCTGATGCTGATAATTCATGGTATAGGCATAGCGGACTAAAATGATAAGCGGAAGCATCATGCACAGCACCATATTGATGTGAAAAAACAATGCTTTCCCGTTTCCTTTCCGTTCTTTTCTTCTAAGGAAGCCTCCGAAGGTCCACAGCCCGCCGGCAATCCCTGCGCCAAACAGCAGCTTATAGGAAAAATACGTCCAGTAATGCCCACGGATAGATAACGAACCGTATGCGGCGATAAAGCTGTCATACAGACACTGGAAAAACTTATTTTCCGACAGCATCTGAAAAATACTGATTCCGCGGGCCTGATACGTATACAGCGGGCTAGTTTCGGGAAGCGCATACAACAATGCCAGCTGCTCCTTGGTTTTAAGTCCGAGAATATCTCCGTCCAAGACAAACCATGCACGCACAAACCACCAGCCTGCACCGATGATGACAAGGATGCTGACCAATGCGCCGTAAGTAAACATCTTTTTGAAATCGCAGCGCCATTTCCCGTTTTCTTTTGCCACATAATAAGCAATGAAGAGCAGAACGGCAGCCAAAATATATCCGTAAGCATTATAATACGAAAGCGCGCACAAAATGATCCCGACCGCAAGGCAAATGCAGTTTTTGACACGAAAGCCCTCCTGATATCCCCATACCAATGCATACAGGATCATCGCCGTCGCAAGCAGGCAGCAGGAATCCGTGTTGATATAGGTGTGAACAAAAAGATTTTCAGGAAGATACATGACCGCCACACAGAAAAGCCACCGAAAACGCCGGTCCGTAAAAAGGCGTTTTCCGAGCAGATATACAAACACGGCCATGATACAGCCAAAAACAATGTTGACAGACCGCCCCGCATATAAAAGAGCAAGGTCTGAATCCGTAAACAGACTGACAAAGCGCATCACATAGCCTTGGATAATGTATGGCAGCGTGTTATACAGTCCGTATGAGAAACCGCATCCGGTGATCCTGACTTCTTCCTCCAGACCGGTCGGAAGCGTTCCGTGGTCGCAGATATACTTTGGGATCAGCATGCGGAAATATTCGTCGGGCGGACTTACCGGAACGTCCGAAATCGTGTCAACAACGGGCTGACAGACCGCCATTGGGATTGCCATGATCAGAAATCCCACCATATACAATAGAAAGAAAAAACGTTCGGATTGTTTTTTCACTCTCATCCTCCATTCCTGCAAGGCGGTCAAAACTCTTCCATAGTCTCACCCTGCCAGATTTTTCCATGATCACAATAATAAAGTGATTATAACAAGCTTAACCGCACAATGCAACGGCAAACATTGCCACAGCAGGACATTTCAATGGCAAACATTGCCATAGCAAAACATTGCAATGCCAAAACATTGACTGTCGGAACCAAGCGCGTTATAATAAGAATAACGCATGGTTGGAATCCGCTATTGTCCGTCATGCGGCGGGCATGCACAGCTTTTGGGATTCCCCCGCACAACACAGCTATGAAACACGAAAAGAGGAGACATTATGAGAAAACGGATCAACAAAAAGACAATTGCCTTGTTCCTTGGCATATCCATGGCAGCAAGTCTCATGGCAGGATGCGGCAAAAAAGCAGACACGAGTACCAGTACGGATGACAATACTCCGAACATCGTTATCCCTGCTGACTCCGACCTTGATGACACCCAGCAGCCGGATGACAATGATCTTACCGATGACGAGACCGAAGACCCGGCTGAGGAAGAAACCCGCGAGGGAATGTATCGCAGCGAGCTTACCAATGAATGGATTGATGAGAGCCTGAAAGATCAGCGTCCTGTAGCGATCATGGTAGATAACGAATCCATTGCGCTTCCGCATTACGGTCTGACGGAAGCGGATATTGTATATGAGCTCATGAACAGCACCGCAAACAACCGCGTGACCCGTCTAATGGCAGTCGTAAAAGACTGGGGTGCTATTGAACAGTTTGGCAGCATACGGAGCACAAGACAGACAAACATCATGCTGGCTGCAGAATGGAATGCCGTCCTTTGCCACGACGGGGGGCCTTTCTATATCGATGAATGGATCGCGAGAAAGTACTCCGCAAATTTCAGCGGCGGTTTCACGCGTGTAAACAACGGCAAGGCCTACGAATTTACCGAGTATGTCTGCGCGGGCGACTTAGAAGAACGATTCAGCAATTCGCGTTATACAACCGAATATAATGAATATTATAATGGACCGCACTATCTCTTTTCCAATACGGAACTTGACCTGTCCGACCGCGAAGGTGCCTTTGCCTGCACAACGGTGGACCTCGGCTCCGTATTCCCGCACAACGGTTCCAAACTTGTCTATAACGAAGAAACGGGAACCTACGATTATTATGAATATGGCGAGGCACACCTTGATCCGCAGCACGACAATGCACCGTTGACATTCAAGAACCTGCTGCTTCAGGATACCACGTTTGCGCAGCTTGATCCGAACGGCTATTTGATCTATAATGCGATCGACACTTCAAAGCGCTCTGCATACTATATCACAAACGGCACAGCGATCGAAGTCGTGTGGAGCAAAGCGTCTGAGTCTGCTCCGACCATCTATTATGACAAGCAGACCGGCGAACAGATTGAGATCAATACCGGAAAAACCTATGTTGCGCTGGTTCCCAGCGATTCATGGAATAAGATCGATATACAGTAGAAAAAAGAACGCAAAGCGTTCTTTCGAAGAATTTGCTAACGCAAATTCTTCCGGGCTTGAGAAATTTCCTATAAGCAAAACAAGAATATATGAAAAGGGAGCTGTTTACAGCTCCCTTTTCATATATTCCGCAATGGCATCCTTCCAATGTGCAAACTTAAAATCCGTCGTCATGCGCAGCATATAATTATCAAGCATCGAATATGCCGGACGTTTGGCAGGCGTCGGATATTCCGCCGTCGTGATATATTCCACCTCGGTACTTTTTCCCGCAAGCCGGAATATCTCGGATGTGAATTCCGCCCATGAACAGCTTCCCTCACAGGTACCGTGAAACACCCCGTAATTGTCCGTCGGCAGCAGATATGCGATCGCCGCCGCCAGCTCGTCGGCGCTGGTCGGATTCCCGATCTGATCCTTTACCACGCGCACCTTGTCGTTTGTCTCAGACAGCTTTAACATGGTGCGGACAAAATTTTTGCCCTCCCCATACAGCCACGCCGTGCGGATGATAAAATAACGGCTTCCGAAATCGCGCACGAACTGTTCTCCTGCAAGCTTGCCGCTCCCGTAGGCGCTCACCGGCCCCACCGCGTCAAACTCATTCAATTCCCGATTCTCCGTGCCCGGAAATACATAATCTGTCGATACCTGAACAAGCTTCGCACCCGCCTCGGATGCCGCGATCGCTAAGTTGCGCGGACCGATAGCGTTAATTCGAAATGCCAGGTCCTTCTCCGACTCACATTTATTGACATCCGTGTAGGCAGCGCAGTTTACGATCGCATAGGGCTTTACCTCCCGCACAAACTTTAAAACCGCATCCACGTCCGTAATATCAAGCTCCCCCACATCTGTATTCACACATTCATATTCGGAACTCGCTTCATATCGTTTGTTCATGGCATGTCCGAGCTGTCCGTTACACCCCGTAATGATGATCTTTTTCATATCTGTTTATTCCTTTCTGCTTTCTTCTCCTGTTTTATTGTATCGCAACTGGTTAAGCATGGCAATCCCAAGCTTTTTTAAGTAGGCAAATTCCTCGCTGTTCCTATAAAAAAGATAATACCCCAAATTCGGGATGCTCATGCAAAAAAGCACCTTCACGAGCAATGCGCCAAAGCCGCCGAACTTAATGAGCCCGGAGAGACACACGGTCAGCGCAAACAGTGCCGACGTAAGGATCGCAGCCTTCGCATATCCGAAAAAATAACGGCGCGGCGACATCGAGAACGCCTGCCGGTATATGAGACAAGGATCGTACCACCATGTCGTTAATAGCCAGCTTATGATCGTTCCCGCGATCACGCCCGCAAGTCCGATCACGTGCACAAGTGCGATCGAGATCACAATATTTAGGACAGCCGTTGCGACGGGACGCACCTTTCCTTTCCAAAAAAGCCCGCAGGCATCGCGGTAAATAAAGGACGTCCGCTGAAAGCCGTTGATCATAAAATAGAGCACCTGCAAAAACACAAGCTCCACGGAAAACACCCGCGATGCGCCGAAGCAGAGACGGATGAACGGATTTAAGCAGACGAACATCCCAATCCCCATCAGCGTATACGCCCAATAGCAGAGAAGCTGGATGCAGCGGAAGACGAACTCATTATGTTCTTTCGTATCCTCCGTATAATAATTTCCGACCGTCGCAGTTACTCCGCCGAACAGCTGCATCGCCACCTGCGAGATCCCGGAAATGATCACCTGATAATTTCCGTACAGCGCCACCGTTTTTACGTTGATGAATGCGGAGATCACAAGATTGTCCGTGGAATTGACGATCGTGGTGTTCATTTTAAACAGGGACATCCCCGAAACGTCCCTAAACAGGCTTTTCTTTTCTTCCTTTTTAAGCTTTCGGTACTCCTTTTCCTTCAGATAAGGATAGCGTTTATCCACCTCGCGCGCCGAGAACAGATTTACCAATATTGCCGAAAACAGACCGATCACCGAATAGACCATGAAATTCCGGAACAGGGCAAGCGCCGTAAGCTGCGCCGCGGTGACGAGCACATTGGCGATCACATAATAAAAACGCACGATATAAAGCTTTTGATCCGCCTGCAGCAGAGTCGCCTTATACGCCCAAAACCAATAGGATACTGCCGACTGCAGCACATATAACAGATAGACTGCACGGACATCGACAAGATCCGTCGTTCCCGTCATCAGATACGGTAAAAAAGGAAGCAGAACCGCGCCCAGCAAAACGACTACCCAGCCGATGACAAAATAGGCTCTGCGGAAATAATGCATGATCGACTTGATCTTTTCCTGATCCCCGTCCGCGAGCGGCTGGTACAGCCGAAAACAGACCGCCGTGGACAAGCCTAATTCCGTCAGGCTCAAAATGGACAGAATATTGGTAAACAGACTGGAAATCCCCAGATATTCATCGCTCAGAAATTGAATGAATACCATGCGTCCGACGAACTGCAGCAGACCGACAAGCAATGTTCCCAATCCGCCCGCAAACGTATTCACGATTGCTTTTTTGCTCCTCATAATCTCAGTCTCTCCCGCAGTGCGTCCTTATACATCTGTTTCTTCTTTTCACGGCTTTTCTTCCTGATATAAGAGTGAAGCTCCAGCTCTCCCGCAGAATAACAGCCCATTGCCACCATTTCTTCATGTTCGCTGATTATCGGATCGGGCAGCTCTGCTTTGTGCAGTCCATCCTTTGTACAGCCAAACGTCATCTCCCATTCCACATGCTGCGATTTACAGATTTCTTCTATCGAGGACGGGTCTGTCACAAACGCGTCCTCACAGTGCTCCCATGCCGCCGCGCCCCGCTCCGTGTAAAGCAGCACGCTGCTGCTGCCCCGTTTGTCACTGTTTTTTCCTGTATAATTATCCCCGACGGAAATATCCGCCTGTCTGTTTAATTTATCCGTGCAGGTCACGCAGCGCCGCGGCCGGAAAAAGTCCTTGACGATCATGCGCTCCTTCGCACTGAGATCGACCTGACTCCCGTCCGCAAAAGTAAAACGCATATTACCAGGCCAACCGCCCGCTCTCTTGTCCCTGAAATAAATCTCCGTCAGCTGCCCGTCACGTTCAATCTTTTTTTGATGAAACAACCTGAAGTAATCATAGATCGCATATGTCTGTGCGCGGTCGCAGAACAGTCCGATGATCAGCACCCGGTTCCTGTCCTCCCCGGAAAGCTGCAAAGCCTTCAAAAGACCGTAAACGGCGCAGGCGCATCCGACATAAATACTGCGCTGACCGGGATGCGACAAGATCCCTTTCACCGCTTTTCTCTGGGACACCGGAACATAGCGGGATTTTTGTGTCGGACTTAAGTCTTCGCCCGGAAGAAATTCCCGTGTGCTCAGCTGATGCTTGTCGCCGAATCCCTCCACGAGATACGCGTTATCATATACACCGTCCCGCAGCAGCCGCTCCACCATTGCCGTCACAACGCCTCCGCTCGTTGCACGCAAAAGAAGCTCCTCGTCTTTCGCCCGCGCAGTCAGCGCGCCGCGCGGCGCGGCATAGGGCACATCCTTCATTTTGACATTTCCATAACAGACGCGCATACATTTTCCGCAGCGCACACATGCCGCCTCGTTCACAATCGGAAAATAATAACCGTACTTGCGCTCAAAGTGAATACAATCCTGCGGACAGACTGCGGCACAGATCCCGCACGAAACGCATTCTCTGGTTTTCTCCATCACAGACACACTCCACCGATCCGGTTCAATCTTTCCCTGATTCTTGGGCGGACCGATGATGTCAAACACATTTCCCCTCTGAAGCTTGGCAAGAATCTCCCTGATCTTTACCGCTTCTGCCTCATAGTTCTCCTCCATGCGTGCAATCGGCTCATCTATCGCATCGGGAGGCGCCGTCCTGACGTCAATTTCATAATCCTGCTGCTCAAACAATCTTAACAATTCTTCATATTTTACCGCCCATCCCGGAACGATGCAGGGCGTTCCCTCTTTATAGGCATGCACGACGGCATGATAGCGGGATGCCACAAGATAGTCAAAACGCGCTGCAAGCGCACTGTAGGCAAAGCAGTCCATCTCATCCTCCAACAGCACGACACGCGTATCGTTTTGATAATACGCCTTGATGCGTCGGCAGCATGCAAGATCCTGTACCGCATGCCGGATGATATATACCGTCCTCCCCGTCTCCAACAGCCGATCGATCACTCTGCGGTATAGCGCGTCCATCCGCTCTTCTTTCCCGTAGCGGTCGTTCCGCACATTCGGCACAATACCGACGCTGTGCGGTGCAACATCCGGCACATTCTGTTCCTCCCCATCCGCGAAAGCAATCTCGTCCGCTTCCTCTCCCGCACGCGGCGCAGGCACAGACCGAAAGAGCGCACTGCGGTCCACACCGCGGTTCGTCAAAACCAGATCCGGTGCATATTTCACCAAACGAAAATCGTACCGTCTCCTAAGCATCTCGCAGCCTTCCACTTCCCTACAGTAAAATGCGGTTGCGCTCTTGAGCCACCACATCAGGTGCTGCTCCACGAGCCTCTTCCGCCAGCCCTTCCAATCAGACGGTCCGAAAGACTGCGGCATAAAATAAAACTTGATGTGACGCTTTTTTGCCACCGCAGCGCGGTATCCCGCAAGCATATTTTCCAAAATTCCCCAATTGGAACCGAATGTATATCCGCTGACATCTATGATCATATCCGTATGCTTCCGGATATACGCCGCATCCCCGTGTCTGTCCAGTTTTCCGTAGCGGTGCTGCAAAAGTTTATATTTCCATCCGAACAGGCAGACGCCGTCACGGAACAGAAAGCGGTATTTCGAAAGCTCTTCATCGCTTCTCGCTGCGTCTATATCGGACACCACAACAATTTCCTTGTCGGGATAACGCCGTTTCACCTCATCCACCGCCACAAAGACCATCGCCTGCGCGCCCTTATTGATCAGATTCCCACCCGTGATCAGAACGTATCCCATGAAACGCCCTCCTCCATGCTTTTTCGCATTGTACGCCTAAGCCCTGTTTCCCTCAAAAAAGATTGTCGCATTCGCGCCAATCTTTGACTAAGGAATTTCCTAGCAGTCGAGAAGCGCGGCATAAAGCTGCTCAACGGCGTCGGTATTATGCCGCGCGGTAAAGCATTCCTTTGCGCCACGGTACGCCTCCGCACCCATGCGCGTGATCTCCTGCGGCTGCTCCAAAAAATAACGCATCCTGTCCGCCAGCGCCTCCGCGCTGCCGCTCTCAAACAAAAATCCGTTTTTCCCATGCACGATCAGCTCAGGGGTTGCCCCGCTGTCCGCGCCGATGACCGGATTGGAAGAAAGCATCGCTTCCGCCGTCACTCTCCCAAACGCTTCCATACCGGAGCAGACAAGCTCCACATCCGTCTGTTTTCTGAGCGACGCCATATCGGACACATAGCCCGTAAACGTGACCGTCCCCTCAGGCAGCTTCAGCGCCTGCGCTTTCAGCCGCTCCTCAAACGCTTTCGAAGACTTCAGCGCGGACGCGGCACCCGCAACCATCAGTCTGACCCCGCAAAAACCCTGCTCACATAAAATCCGACAGGCCTCGATCGCCAGCTCCTGATGCTTTCCCTCATGAAAATTGCCCGCGATCAAAAATGTGACCGTCGCACATCCGGTCTGATCCGCCTTATGCGGTCCGCCCTCGTCCGCTCCATGCTGTTGGTTCACAGCTTTCCCGTCAGGATATTTCTCATAGATAAGCTTCTCGGAAATACCGTTATAGATCACGGTGCTGTGCGCATCCGGTATCTCCCGCTCATAATGTCGCCGCAGGCATTCCGAAATGAACACGATCTTTCCCGGAACGTTTACGGCACGGCGTGCGCTCTCCCGCTTTCCCAATAAATAGATCAGGCAATAGTCCAGATCACCGAACTCCCGAAAATGCCAGACATGCGGCAGTCCGCACATCTTTGCCGCGCGCGCACCGACGTCGATCGCGCTGGAATTTGAATGAATCAACTTCGCCTGTCTTTTTCTTGCCAGTGAAGCGATTCGGCGTGCCGCGACCGGCTCCGTCAAATAAAGCACGCGAAATAATAACTTCAACAGCGGATTCCATGCCTTCGGCATCATCCACCATCCAAAAAATATTTTTTTAACAAAAATCCCCTGTTCCTTCAGTGCGCGGAAGACCTGTCCCGACCGGAACGGAACAACGACCGTCACCGTATGTCCGCGGCGTTTCATATCCGATACCATCGTGACAAGGGATTTCGATGCGCCGCCCAGATTCCGTTCATGAGCCACATACAGGATGTTCATTCCGATCATCTGCCCTTTCTGTCCTTTGTGTGCGTTCCGTTCTATAATTCACGCACGGCAAGTTCCTCTCGTGCGCTCCGATCTTTGCGTATGTTTTGTTCTATTCTTCCCGTGCGCTCTGTTCTTCCTGCCCGCTTAAGTCTTTGCGTTCTTCTCCCGCCCCTGCGCTTTCCAGACGCTTGATCCGTTCCTCGCAGAGCGCCGCAGCCTGCACAAGCTGCTTGATCCGCTCCGACTGCCGTGACACAATGACGGTCAGTGCAAAGAGCAGACAGATGGAGAGCAAAAACGCCACCAGATACAGCGCATTGACCGGCGTCGCGATGCCAAGCAGATCGGCAAGCTTAGACAGAAGCTCCGGAAAACAGTCCACGATCAGCGCCGCAAAAGAAACCGCCAGCCACGGCAGCGCATATTTCAGTTCCATTCTTCTTTTGCGGATCAGGCGGATAATATACAACATGCCAAGCAGCAAAACCGCCGCGCCGATCAATTGTAATTTTACCATCGCTTCAGTATCTCCTTATATCCTCAATCAAAATGGCAAACGTTACCTTGCACATATAGTAAATGCTTCTTGAAAAAGAAATAGAGGACTTCCCGTTCTCACGCTCCCGCATTTTGACAGGCGCTTCCTCCACCCGTTTCCCCTGCCGCAGCAAATAGACAACGCTCTCCGGCTCCGGATAATCCTTGGGATAATTCACGGCGAACGCCTCGATCACGCTGCGGTTCGCCATTCGCATACCCGATGTGGGGTCCGTGATCTTTTTTCCCGTCGATACCCGGATGAGTTCCGTAAAATAGCGGATTCCCAGCCGCCTCATACCGGAAGACTGAAACCCTTCATGCCGCAGGAACCGCGATCCGATCACCATATCCAGCTCCTCACGCACGAGCTTCTCACGCATCTGTGTCAGATACGCGGCATCATGCTGTCCGTCGCCGTCAAACTGCACCGCCACATCATAGCCGTTCTGCATCGCATAGCGGTAGCCTGTCTGCACCGCTCCGCCAATCCCTAAATTGACGGGCAGATTTAAGACGTGAAGCCCCTCCCGCCTGCATAAGTCAAGCGTGCTGTCCCGCGAGCAGTCATTGATGATGATATAATCAAAATCAGGCGCGTTTTTCTGAATATCACGCACCGTCTTCACAATATTTTTTTCCTCATTATACGCCGGTATCATGACAAGACTTTTCATCGGCTATTCTCCTATGCGGGCAGGGCGTTCACAAAAACTGCCGCAGCACCCGAAGCGTCCTGCACAGGTCCGTAAACCACGCAAAACGGATCTGATTTTCCCGCAGCGCGCGATGTCCCTCTTTCAATGACAAAAGATACGCCGAAAGCCCGTTATTGCTCGTACCGCCGTAATTCATGCGGATCAGGACTTCCGGGACATAGGCAAGCTTCACCTGTCCGTCCTTTAAGCAGCGCACCATCAATTCATAGTCCGCCGAAATGCGGTAATCCGTCCGGTAAACCCCGTAGCGCTCGTACACTTCACGCTTCAGATAAAACGTCGGATGCCCCGGCATCCAGCCGAACCGCAGACGTCCCTGCCCCTGCCGCCATTTCCTTACGATCTTACCGTCCCTGCAATAATCCAGATCGGCATGCACGCCGTCCGTATGCTCTTTTTCTATCGCCTCAACGAGCCTGCGCACGGCATAGACCTCGGTAAATTCATCAAAACAACACCCGATAACATCGCCCTTTGCCATGCGGATCCCTTTATTGATAGCATCATAAATTCCGTCATCCGGCTCTGAACAGATCTTCATCCGCTCTCCGAACCACTCCTTCGCCTCCGCAAGGATCTGAGGCGTCCGATCCGTGGATGCGCCGTCCACCACAATGTATTCCAAGTCCGCGTAATCCTGTTTTTTGACCTGCTCAATGATCCGCTCCAGATGATCGGCATCGTTATAGGTAGCCGTAATGACCGAAACCGTAAGTCCCATAAGCAAAAGCCCTCTTTAATTTGTCCTTTTTGAGCGTCTCTATCATACCACAAATCGTTCTAATATTCAAATTTATAAGTAATACGGTACGATCCCAAGCCTCCAGTTACAGTAAAGGAGCAGTCCCGCCATGATACCAAACAGAATCTGATAATACCGCTCCCTGCTCCATTTCCACACAGGCCCCCCATTTAGGAAGCATACAAAGAACGGGAACAGCATCGGCGTAAAATAACGGTTCTGGACACCGACAATGACCGGGCTTCCCACCGCGTTAAAGGACATATAAAGAACGGTCCATACCACGGCCGCCATGCCGAATACCATGACCGCAAACAACGCTGCATCACCGGTTTTCAGCCGGCCGCGCTGTTCCTCTTTACACCTCACAAGCGCCGCAAACGCCGCCGTACCGAAAAAAATCCACGTGCAGAGCGTACCGGGCGTGCCCAGATAAGC
>CAMWSU010000068.1 GCA_947176965.1 uncultured Lachnospiraceae bacterium
CGGTACTGTTTCCCAAGATCGTTTTCTTATATGACGAGAATCTTCATGGACGGGGAAAAGAGCTGGAGGATGTCTTTGAGGCGGGCGTGCGCTGCTCGTCAAAGACAATGTACCCCGACTGGCTGAGCCTGACGGGAAAAGGCTATGTGGCAAGCATGTATAAGCAGTACGGAAAGGTGATCTCACCGATGGGATGCCGTGCCTTTTTATCGCCGTGGTATGAGAGGGGCGGCATGTATCCGGCGGACGAGAAGGATGTGCCTGTATTTGTCGGACGCTTTAATGTCGGCGCCGTATCGCTGCATTTGCCGATGATCCTTGCAAAGGCGAGGCAGGAGAGCCGGGATTTTTATGAGGTGCTTGACTATTATCTGAATCTGATCCGTCAGCTTCATATCAGAACCTATGCGTACCTGGGAGAGATGCGTGCGTCAACGAACCCGCTCGCGTACTGTGAGGGCGGATTTTTGGGCGGACATCTCGGACTGCGGGATAAGATCAAGCCGTTACTCAAGTCGGCGACGGCAAGCTTCGGCATTACGGCGTTCAATGAGCTGCAGATGCTTTATAACGGAAAGTCCCTTGTCGAGGACGGACAGTTTGCGCTTGAGGTGTTAGAGCATATCAATCAAAAGATCAATGAATTCAAGGAGGAGGACGGCAACCTGTATGCTATTTACGGGACGCCGGCGGAGAATCTCTGCGGTCTTCAGGTGAAACAGTTCCGCGCAAAATACGGTATTATCGAGGGTGTTTCTGACAGGGAATATGTCAGCAACAGTTTTCATTGTCATGTTTCCGAGGAGATCACACCCATTGAAAAGCAGGATCTGGAATATCGTTTTTGGGAGCTCTCCAACGGCGGAAAAATCCAGTATGTCAAATATCCGATTGACTATAACGTGGAAGCGATCAAGACGCTTATTCGCCGTGCGATGGATATGGGGCTGTACGAGGGTGTGAATTTATCGCTTGCTTACTGCGATGACTGTGGGCATGAGGAGCTTGACATGGATGTCTGTCCGGTGTGCGGGAGCAGGAATCTGACGAAGATTGACCGCATGAATGGGTATCTCGCGTATTCCCGCGTGCATGGCGACAGCCGCTTAAACGATCCGAAAATGGCGGAGATCAAGGACAGAAAGAGCATGTAGCAGGAGAAACATCAAAATGAGATATCATAATATCACAAAGGATGATATGTTAAACGGCGACGGACTGCGCGTTGTTTTATGGGTTGCGGGCTGCGACCATTGTTGTAAGGAATGCCAGAATCCCATGACATGGGATGCGAACGGCGGTCTGTCCTTTGATGGCGCGGCAAAACAGGAGTTATTTGAGGCGCTTGATAAACCATACATAACAGGTGTTACATTTTCGGGCGGGGATCCGCTGCATCCGGCGAACAAGGCGGATGTGCGAGAGCTGATCAAGGAGATCAAGAAGCGGTATCCGCAAAAAACAATCTGGCTTTACACGGGCGAGCTGTGGGAGAATTTGTATCAGGATTCGATTGTTGCGCAGCTTGACGTGCTTGTGGACGGGGAGTTTGAAGTGGATAAAAAGGACAGTAAGCTTCTGTGGAAAGGGAGCAGCAATCAGCGTGTCATTAACGTGCAGGCAACGCTGCGTTCGGGGAATGCCGAGCGTCCGGTTTTATATTGTGGAAATTATAGATAGAATCCGCAAAGCGAATTCTTTTGGGGTTATTGATAGAAAGAGGAAATATATGGAGACGATCAAAATTAAGTATTTCACCGATGCGATCGAAAAGCTCGACTATATCGACGGGAAATCCGACTGGATCGACCTGCGCGCCGCCGCGGATGTGACGATGACGGCGGGAGAGTTTAAGCTGATTCCACTCGGCGTGGCAATGGAGCTGCCCGCGGGCTATGAGGCGCATATCGTTCCGCGCAGCTCAACTTTTAAGAATTTTGGCATTATTCAGACGAATCATCAGGGGGTTGTGGACGGCAGTTACTGCGGCGACAACGATCAGTGGTTCATGCCCGCTTATGCGGTTCGCGATACCGAGATTCATGTCAATGACCGTATTTGTCAGTTCCGCATTATGGAGAATCAGCCGCGCATTTGCTTTGATGTGGTGGAGCATCTTAACGGTGCGGATCGCGGAGGATTCGGGACAACAGGTAAATCTTAAGGAAGCGCTGATCAGCACTTCCCTAAATAAGATGGTATAAAAGGCTTCATTTTTGGCAATTCTTTCCTAAAAAGTGAAAAAGAGTTTTCGGGCGGAAACTCTTGGGAAGGAATGTCTGCGGCATTGCCGCGGGCGTGCGGGAAGGAGGCCTGTTTTTATGCCCGATAATCGTAAGATCAGCACCAATATCAATGATAACATTCTATTCTTCAAAAAAAAGCTGGGAGTCGGAGCAAGCTTTGATGTGCTCTACCGGACAATCAAGATCGGCGGCAGGGACGCGATTTTTTTCTTCATTGACGGATTCTGCAAGGATGACACGATGCAGAAGATGCTGCAATATTTTTTGAGTGTGAAAGAGGATGAAATGCCCACTGATGCATGGGGGATGCTGAAAGAGAAAATGCCCTATGTCGAGGCGGATTTAGAGGACGATAAGCAAAAGATTGAAACGATGATTCTAAGCGGCGTGTTTGCGCTGTTTATTGACGGCTATGACAGAGCGATCCTGATCGATGCGCGTACTTATCCTGCGCGCGATGTCGGTGAGCCCGAGAAGGACAAGGCGCTGCGCGGTTCTAAGGACGGTTTTGTGGAGACGGTTGTTTTTAACACAGCGTTGATCAGACGACGGATCCGCAGCACGGATCTCTGTATGGAAATGTGTACGGCGGGAAGTACCTCCCATACGGATATTGTGCTCTGTTATATGAATTCACGCGTGGACAAAAAGCTGTTGAACAAAATCCGCACGCGCATTTCGGAGCTGGAGGTGGACGCTTTGACGATGAATCAGGAAAGTCTTGCGGAGTGTCTCTATCACCACAGCTGGGTGAATCCCTTTCCGAAATTCCGCTTTACGGAGCGGCCCGATACGGCGTCAGCACAGATTTTGGAGGGAAATATCGTCGTGCTTGTGGATAATTCCCCGTCGGCAATGATCTTTCCGGCAACGATCTTTGATCTCATGGAGGATGCGGACGATTATTATTTTCCGCCGATCACGGGAACGTATTTAAGAATGACAAGGTGGATCATTGCGGTCTTCACGTTTTTACTGACGCCGACCTATACGCTGCTCATGGAGCATCCGGACTGGATACCGGAGACGTTTGCGTTTATTCAGATGAAAGAAAGTGCCAACATCTCAATCTTTTGGCAGTTCTTGATCCTGGAGCTTGCCATAGACGGTCTGCGGTTAGCGGCGGTGCATACGCCGTCCATGTTAAGCACGCCGCTAAGCGTTATGGCAGGTCTTGTTTTGGGCGAGTTTTCCGTGCAGTCGGGCTGGTTCAACGCGGAGGTCATTTTATATATGGCGTTCGTGGCAATCGCGAATTATACACAGTCCAATTATGAGCTGGATTACGCGATGAAATTTATGCGCATCCTGACGCTGATTCTGACAGCACTGTTTGATCTGCCGGGCTATATCATCGGTGTGGTGATCACGATCCTTGCTCTTGCGACCAATAAAACCTTTGCGGGGCACCGCTATCTGTATCCGATTCTGCCGTTTAACCTTAAGGCGCTGAAAAAGCGACTGACAAGGCGGCGGCTTTCAAGCAGCAAATAGACGAAACGTAAGTTGATTTTTTCTGTTTTATTTGTTATGATAAAAAGAACGTGTGGCGCAATATACAGGAAAATGGGGGAGCAACATGTCTGATTTTAAGATCATAACAAATACGACGGCGGATCTTCCGCAGAGCTTTATTGAGGATAACGGTTTAGGATTGTTCTTTTTTAACTATACGCTGAACGGACAGGTCTATTCGGCGGATAATGACTTAGATTACAAGATGTTTTACAATCAGGTAAGAGAGGGCAGCATGCCTTCCACGTCACAGGTTAATCCGGAGACGTTCCGCGAGAAGTTCACGGAATATCTGCAAGAAAATAAAAAGCTGCTCTACCTTTCCTTTTCATCGGGCTTGAGCGGAAGCTGCAGCAATGCGAATTTAGTCGCGAACGAGATGATGGAGGAGAATCCCGACATCGAGATCAAGGTCATTGACACGCTTGCGGCGTCCATGGGCGAGGGCTTGGTCGTTTACCGCGCCGTACAGCTTCAAAAGGAAGGAAAATCTTTTGAGGAGACCGCGCGCTATATTGAGGAGCATGTGATGAACTTTACGCATGTCTTTACGGTGGACGACTTAAACCATCTCTACCGTGGCGGACGTGTGAGCAAGACATCCGCGGTGCTCGGCACCATGATCAACATCAAGCCGATCTTAAACGTGGATGAGGAGGGGCATCTCATCCCAATCAATAAGGTGAGGGGCAGAAAAAAATCCCTGCATGCACTTGTCGATTATATGGAAAAAAGAATGGGAAGCTGGCGGGATAAAAACGACATCGTGCTGATCAGCCACGGGGACTGTCTTGAGGACGCGCAGTTGGTCGCAGATGAGATCAAGGAACGCTTTGGCATTGAGAATTTTATGATCAACCATATCGGACCGACGATCGGGGCGCATTCCGGTCCGGGCACGGTCGCATTGTTCTTTATGGGTGAGGGCAGATAATCAGACAGCAGAGTGAATGTTTTAACAAACTGATAAGGTGATAAAAAACAGGACTTCCGTTTCTTTATGCGGGAGTTCTTTTTTTGCACTTTAGGCGCGATGCGCGCATATAGTACAGTAACAACTATTATATGCAGGAACCTGACGTGAGAGAAGAACTTTTCATGAGAGAATGTCCTTTTGGTGAAAATCGGGACGGCGTAAACGAATTTCCGATTGGTATGGCATATGTACCGTGGCAGAAGAACGCCGTCACCTATGAGCATCTTGAGGATGGCTTTTGTAACGGAACCATCTTTCCCGAGTTATATATGCCGTTTACCGGAAGGAGGTGCGTATGATGAACTGCGACTGCCAGAACATGATGACAAAAGAGCAGTGCGAGATGCTGCATGACATTGATATTTTAGGGTTTACGGTCATTGATATGACTTTATATACGGATACGCACCCGGATGATAAAAAAGCGCAGGACTTTGTGCGGCACTATCAGAAGCTCTTAAACAGCTTAAAAAGAGAATATGCAATGAAATATGGTGCATTATCCATGTCGGATGTCGATATGTACGGCACCTCGTGGGATTGGGCGGCAATGCCGCTGCCGTGGGAAGGAGGCTGTGCATAATGTGGAATTATGAGAGAAGACTGGAGTATCCGGTCAATATCAAAAAAGCAGACGCAAGGGCGGCGCAGGTCATCATCAGCCAGTATGGAGGTCCGGACGGCGAGTTAGGCGCATCCATGCGGTATTTATCCCAGCGTTTTGCGATGCCTGACCGACGTGTGGCGGGCGTGCTGACGGATATCGGTACGGAGGAGCTTGCACACTTTGAAATGGTCGGCACGATCGTACACCAGCTGACGCGTGATCTGTCGATGGAAGAGATTGAGTCGTCGGGCTTTGCGCCCTATTATGTCGATCATACCGTCGGCATCTGGCCGCAGGCTGCGGGGGGCATTCCGTTTAACGCCTGCGAGTTCCAGTCGAAGGGCGACGCGATCGCCGATCTGGTGGAGGATATGGCGGCGGAACAGAAGGCGCGTGTCACCTATGAGAATATTTTACGCCTGATTGACGACCCGGATATCATCGAGCCGATCCGCTTCCTACGCCAGCGCGAGATCAACCATTTTCAGCGTTTCGGTGAAGCAAATCGGGTGAGATGAAACAGGGCATCTTATGTAGCGAAAACGGCAGGATATGTTCTGCGTGCTTGATAAACAATGGATCGGGAGTACAATCAAATAAAAAGGCGGTGAGATTTTGAAGATAGAGGTTCATGTGGATGAAAAAGCGGCGGATATGAGTATTTCCGTTACCTGTAAGCAGTTAACGCCCGATGTGGAAAAGTTGATAGCGGCATTGCGGATGATGAATCATCAACTGACGGCAAAAAAAGAAGATGAAATTTATTTGTTGGATATTGCAAAGATCATCTACATTGAGAGCGTAGACAGGACATGCTTTATCTACACAGAGGATGACATCTACGAGTCGGATTTTCGTCTGTACGAATTAGAGCGGCAGCTTGATGAATTTGGATTCTGCCGTGTGAGTAAATCCTGTTTGATCCGTCTTTCGGGCATTCAGACGTTGAAAGCGGATGTGAACAGAAAAATCCGCGTCACGATGTCGAACGGGGAACAGATCATGGCATCCAGACAATATGCAGAGGAATTGAAAAAAAGATTAGGGGTGATATAAATGGAGGAAAAGAGAAACGTTTTTGATTATTTGGGACAGATCCTGATCGTGTTTGGTTTTAGCATGCTGATCCTGAATCTGTTATGTCTTGCGTTTGGAAATGAAGCGAAGGACATTTCTGCGATGTTCGTACTCGGAAACCGGGGCGTTCCGGTTGAGATCGCGTTCCAGTTTTTATGTGTATCCGCTTTGATCGTAGGAGCCCGCTTTGTGTTCTTTACCGATATTGTGATCAAGAATATGCCGCTCTGGATGAGAACCGTCTGCATGCTGATCACGGCCATTCTGATCATTGCGGCATTTGTGGTCGCATTTCGATGGTTTCCTGTCATGATGTGGCAGCCGTGGGCGATGTTTTTTGTCTGTTTCGGGCTTTCCTTTCTTGGAAGTTATTTCGTGATGGTCATAAAGGAAAAGGTGGAAAATAAACGAATGGAAGAAGCGCTGCGGCGATTCAAGGGAAAGGAGGGGAAAGCAGAATGAATCATGCATTGACGGCAGAAAATCTTTCGATCGGATTTGCCGGGCGGCAGGTTTTGGAGCATGTGACGTTTGAGGTGCAGGAAGGGGAAATTTTTGGATTGTTAGGTCCGTCGGGAGCCGGAAAGACCACACTGATCAAGATCCTGACGGGACGGCTCTTTCAGGAGGACGGCCATGCGAGGCTGCTCGGGAAAGATACAGAGGAGCTGGGCGCTTCGGAGTATGGGCAGATCGGGGTGATGATGGATGATTTCGGATTGTATGAACGAATGTCCGCATACGATAATCTTTCGTTTTATGCAGAGCTTTACCATGTCCCCAAAAGCCGGATCGACGATATTTTGGGACGGATGGGTCTGTATGATGCGCGTCGCAGAGCCGTTTCAAAGCTCTCCAAGGGAATGAGAAACAGATTGTCCCTGGCCAGGGCGTTGATGAATCATGCAAAGCTTCTGTTTCTCGATGAGCCGACCTCGGGACTTGATCCGGTTACGACGAGGGACATGCATGCTGTTTTAACGGAACAGAAGAAAAAGGGGACGACCATTTTTCTGACGACGCACAATATGTATGAAGCGCAGAGCCTTTGTGACCGCGTTGCGCTGTTAAGCGGGGGCAGGATCATAGAATGCGGGAAACCTGCTGATATTTGTAAAAAATACAATTATCTGAACCGGTTTCAGATCACCCTGAAAAACGGAAACGTCGTTACGCTTGATAACAACAGCGGCTCTGCGATACCAATCAAAGAATATTTGGAGCAGGATGCCATTGAGACGATCCATTCCACGGAACCGACGCTGGAGAGCGTTTTTATAGAATTGACGGGAAAGGGGCTTCACTCATATGAATAACGTAGCAGCAATCTTCAAAAAGCAATTGAAAGACACCTTAAAAAATAAAACGGTCCTGATTCAGTTTCTCATGTTTCCGGTTCTGACGCTCATTATGAACCGCTCGGTCAGAATTGACGGAATGCCGGAGCATTTTTTTGTCAAAATGTTTGCGACCATGTATATCGGGATGGCGCCGCTCACAAGCATTGCCGCCATTATCGCGGAGGAAAAAGAAAAAAATACGCTTCGTGTTCTGTTGATGTCGAATGTAAAGCCCTATGAATATCTGTTGGGGATCGGCAGTTATATCTGGGCGGCATGTATGCTCGGTGCATTGGTGATCTGTGCCTCCTCGGATTACAACGCGCGGGAAGCGTTGATTTTTATGACAATCATGGCATTCGGAATTTTAGCGTCGCTGCTGATCGGGGCGGCAGTCGGCATCTTCAGCAAGACACAAATGATGGCCACCTCCATCACGGTACCGGTCATGATGATTTTTTCCTTTCTGCCGATGCTGTCTATGTTTAATTCCACCATTGCCAAAATCGCGAAATTTGTCTGGTCAGAGCAAATCAGCAGGCTGCTGGAACAGATCAATACCCGTCAGTTTGGAATATCCTCGATCGGAATTGTTTTGATCAATATGCTTGTTTTTGCAGCACTGTTTGCCGCTGCATATCAGAAACGCGGGTTGGAGTAGACGAAAAATGATTGACAAAAGCATATCATGCGGAGTATACTGAAAAAAGAGTTAGCGGTCGCTAACAAAAAGCGGACGCTTTTCTTTTTGGTCATGGGTTAGTTATAACTAATAAATATTAGAAACATAATACAATGTATCAAGATAGGAAAAAGAGCAGACGAATACAAAAATTTTATGAGGAAGGAGAATTATGGAGCATGTCAGAGGAAGAAAGAAAATTTTTGGAGATCGTTGATCTAAAGAAAGGATTTGGAAGCGGGGATACCCGCCAGGAGGTACTCAGAGGAATGAATTTTTCCGTGGCGAAAGGAGAGTTCTGTGTACTGTTAGGTCCATCCGGTTCGGGCAAGTCCACGCTGCTTAATATCATCGGTGGGATTGATACTGCTGATTCGGGATACATATCCATAAACGGCGATAAGTTAAAAGATATGGGAGAGAAGAAGCTGACGCAGTACCGCAGAAAGCATCTCGGCTATGTCTTTCAGATGTATAATCTGATCGGAAATCTGAACGTAAAAGAAAATATAGAGGTCGGCGCATATTTATCGGATGATCCGCTGGATATTGACGAGCTCCTGCATACCCTTGGACTGTACGATCACAGATATAAGCTTCCCAACCAGCTTTCCGGCGGGCAGCAGCAGAGAACCTCCATCGGGCGTGCGATCGTCAAAAACCCCGATATTTTGTTGTGCGACGAGCCTACGGGCGCATTGGACTATCAGACATCGAAGGAAATCCTAAAGCTGATCGAGGATGTGAATCAAAAATACGGAAACACCGTCATCATGGTCACGCATAACGAGTCCATCAGGCATATGGCGGATCATGTGATCAAGCTCCGCGACGGGGGTGTCCGTCATAATGATATCAATACGAATAAAATCTCAGCGGCAGATCTGGAATGGTAAGGGGCGTGGCGCATATGAAAAAGAAAAAAGTGAGAAATCCGCTTGTCAAACGAATTCCAAAAGAACTGACGGGCGACTGGAAAAAATATCTCGTTGTGAGTCTGTTTTTGATCCTCACGATCGGATTTGTATCGGGGATGTATGTCGCGAACGGCAGCATGATGAAAGCGGCCGATGAGAGCGTAATAAAATACAGGCTGGAGGACGGGCATTTTGAACTGAGCCGCGAAGCGGACGCGGAATTGTTATCCGCCATTCAGTCTGACGATCTGCAATCTGATGGAGAGGCGTTTCCGGTAACTTTATATGAGAATTTTTATCGGAACAGGGAGGAGGATCATAACTGCGATGGTATTTCGGACGGGACAATCCGGGTTTATCGCAAAACAGAGGACATCAATCTGGCGTGCCTGATGGAAGGACGATTACCGGAAACGGAAGATGAGATCGCGATTGACCGTATGCATGCGGACAATGTCGGAATTGAAGTGGGGGATACAATCGAAATTGACGGGCTTTCCTACAAGGTTGTCGGGCTGATTGCCTATGTCAATTATTCCACGCTGCATGAAAAAAGCACCGACTTTATGTTTGATGCCCTGAAATTTAACGTGGCGATGGTGACGGAGGAAGGATTTGACCGCTTAGGCGGCGTGGTTCATTATGCCTACGCATGGAAGTATGCAATAACGCCGGTGGATGAAAAAGAAGAAAAACAGTTTTCCGATGATTTTTTAGGGACGTTATTTATGCTTTGTATGGCACAAGGAAATGCACTGGAGGATTATATGCCGGCATATGCCAATCCTGCGATTCATTTTGCGACAGACGATATGGGAAGCGATGAGGCAATGGGTGGCGTTCTTCTAGATATCCTGATCGTGATCATTGCGTTCATTTTTGCGGTCACGATCAGCAACACGATTGCAAAAGAGTCGTCGGCGATCGGAACGCTGCGTGCTTCCGGTTATAGCAGGGGCGAGCTTATCAGGCATTATCTTTCCATGCCGGTGATCGTGACGGTGCTCTCAGCAGTGGCCGGAAATCTATTGGGGTATACCGTGTTCAAAAATGTCGTGGTATCCATGTACTATAACAGCTACAGTCTGCCGACCTATCAAACGATATGGAATCCGGAGGCGTTTGTCAAAACAACACTGATTCCCGTAGCATTAATGTTTGTTGTGAATTTATTTGTCATTATCAGGATGATGCGGCATACGCCGCTGCAATTTTTGAGGCACGACTTAAAGAGAGTGAAGCGCAAGAGAGCGGTACGGCTTCCGGAATGGAAGTTTTTGCGCAGATTCCGCATGCGTATTATCCTTCAGAATGTGCCGAATTACCTGATTTTGTTTTTGGGAATCTGCTTTATTTCGACCATGCTTTCCATGGCGGTGGGCATGCCGGATACGCTTCAATATTATCAGGATCATGCCGAAGAAATGATGTTTTCTAAATATCAGTATGTGTTGAGATCCTATGAAGATTCCATGGGAGGCGTGATGGAAACCGGAAATGAGGACGCCGAGGAATTCGGTATGTATTCTCTGCAAAAGAAGACCGATGTGTTGGAGGAGGAAATTTCAATCTACGGGATTGTGGATGACAGCCGCTATGTAGAGATCGATGATCTTGAGGAGCTTCAGGAAAATGAGGTATACATTTCGGATTCGTTTGCGCAGAAATACAACCTTTCGGTCGGCAGCAGCGTGATGCTGGATGAAAAATATGAGGATCGTTCCCATGAATTCAAAGTGGTGGGAATTTATGAGGAATCCTTAAGTCTGGCAGTCTTTATGCCGATTCGGAATTTCCGCGCCGCGTTTGGGTTAAAAGAGAATGAATTCAGCGGTTACCTGTCCGATACGGAAATCACTGACATGGAAGAAGACAGGATTGCGACGGTCATCACAAAGAGCGATATTACGAAAATGTGCGATCAGCTCGACCATTCCATGGGAGCGTACATGCAGTATTTTCAAGTTTTGTGCATGCTTCTGTCGGCAGTGCTGATCTACCTGCTCACCAAGATCATTATTGAGAAAAATGAGAACGCGATTTCCATGACGAAAATTTTGGGTTATGAGAACAGGGAGATTGCCGGACTGTACCTGTTTTCTACAACGATCATGTTGGGTTTGGCGGACGTGCTCAGCGTCTTCGTGGGCTCGTTTGTCATGAGGACGGCATGGAAAGCGATCATGGCGGAGTATAACGGATGGTTCGAGTTTATGACGACACCGCTCGGATATGCGAAAATATTTACGTTTATCCTGATCGGCTATCTATTTGTCATGGTATTGGATTTTAAGAGGATCAAGAAGATTCCGATGGACGAAGCGCTCAAGAATGCGGAGTGATACGAAGCGGCTGTTTTTCATAAAATGAAGGAAAACAGGTCATGGAGAACGTGGATGGAAAAAATAAGCAGCGCATCCACATCTGACACCGGTATTCGGATAGACAATATGGAGCTGAGAGTGACGAACCGCTATCCGGTCCGGGGGGAACAGACAGAGAAAGAAGTACGGCAGGAAATTTCCGCGCGCCTGTATCGAATCTTTCGCAATTATGACGAGTCCTATATTTCGGGAGACGGCGATTAAATGTGCGGCGCGTGTTATGACGCATTATATGCGCGGCAGTCCATCGAAAAAAAGGACAGTATTTCCGTGGAAAGCCAGCTTGCCTATTGCAGATACGAAACCCGCGGCGCATCCTATATCGAATATACGGACAGAGGTTTTTCGGGAAAGGATACGAACAGGCCGGGATTTGAAGCCATGATGAAGGATATTCGGGGAGGGAAGATCAAACGCGTTATCGTATACAAGCTTGACCGTATCAGCCGTTCGATTTTGGACTTTGCGAATATGATGGAGAGTTTTCAGAAATATCATGTGGAATTTGTCTCTTCCACGGAAAAATTCGATACGTCCACGCCGATCGGCAGGGCGATGTTACATATTTGTATCGTGTTTGCGCAGCTGGAACGGGAGACGATACAGAAGCGTGTGACGGATGCTTATTACGCAAGGTGTAAGCGCGGTTTTTTTATGGGCGGTCGGGTTCCTTACGGCTATCGGTTGATTCGAACGGTCATTCACAATGTCCATACATCCATGTATGAGGAAGTACCGGAAGAAAGCGAGCAGCTCAAGCTGATTTTTTCTATGTATGCGGACACGGACAATTCGCTCGGCGATATTGTGAGGTACTTAAACGACCATCAAATGAAGCAGCTTCGCGGTGCGGAATGGAATACGGCGCGCCTTAGTGAAATGCTCCGCAATCCCGTATATGTGAAAGCCGATATTGACGTATATCATTTTTTCCGGAATCAGGGGACCCAAATTGTGAATCCGGCAAGTGATTTTACGGGACAAAATGCATGTTATCTCTATCAGGGCACCGGTTCCGACAGCGGGAAAAGGAGCGATCTGTCAGGCAAAGAGCTTGTCCTTGCGCCGCATAGCGGTTTTATTCCTTCAAAGCTTTGGTTAGCCTGCCGTGTGCGGTGCTTAAATAACAGGCAGTCTGCAAAGACTTGTAAACCGAAAAATTCATGGCTTTCCGGTAAGATCAAATGCGGAAACTGCGGTTACGCGCTGACTGTCCGCAGGGCAAAAACAAAGTGGGGACGCTATTTTGTGTGCAGCCGGTCGGGGGAGCATGGAGGCTGTAAAGGGGCAGGCTGTACGGTTTATGCGGATGTACTGGAGGATTATATGATGAAGGCGGTCGAAAAGCGGCTTTCGGAATTTCCCACGCTGGAGGGATGGGATTCAGCAAAGAGTCGGACTAGGGAGAGACCGACGCTTTACGGAGCGGCAGGCAAAGCAGGCGTCAGACAGATTCACAAAAAAATCCGACTGACGCAGATCGAGGAAGAAATTCACGGGCTGCTCTCAAAAGTGTCCGAAGCCGACAACATTTTGATGAAATATATCAATGAAAGGGTCTTGGTACTGGACGCGGAGCGAAACGCCCTGCAGGAAGAAAATGTTATGTCGGACAATGCGGATACGGGAGCAGCGGGGGATCGGTGGCGGCTTAACGGTCATGTCAAAGCATGGGAGAACTTTTCTTTTTCGGACAGACAGGAAGTGGCTGACCTGCTCATCAAAGTCATTCGGATTGCGGACGGTAACATGGAGATCACATGGAAACTATAAGTTGATAAATCGGATTTCATTTTTGAGGAGTCATACTCCCATCCTCCCGTTTCGGTGAAGCGCTACGCATGACGCAGGATTCACTCAACCCGAAGAACTTCTATCAGTATAATCCGGGCTTTGACAGATGCAAATGATCATGGGTTCTAAAATAGCAAATAGAAAAAGATCTTTTTCCAAATCTTTTCTAAACAGGCAGCCTCATCGTAAACGATGGGGCTGTTGACTTATTGTTAATTTTGTGTCAAAATAAATGCGTCGGTTTTAAGTGAAAGGAAAACGAGGACAACGGAGTCTGAACGTGGATATTGCTGCGGGGAAAGTTCCGCAGCGCCCTATGAAGAAAGGGATGGGACTTAACTGTATGAGAGGGATTGATACAGAAGTCAGAAAAGTAAGACGGCGCGTATTTAAGGAGATTGCCAATCTTGCGTATACTTCGACGAATCTGTTGGATGATATGGAAGCGCTGCCGTATAAGCTTGTCAACAGCGATGAATCGCCTTACTGGGAAAGTGTGTATAGAGAACGCGCGGTCGTCAGGGAACGGATGCGTCTTGCGATGGGAATGTCCCTGCGGCCGGAAAACCAACCCGTGCATGTCAGCCAGGGGGTGGAGGATAGCGATATTGCCGAGAAATTTTATGAGCCGCCTCTGTTACAGGTCATTCCGTCGGCATGTAACGCCTGTCCGGAAAATCAATATTTTGTGACGGATCGATGCATGGGTTGTCTTGCGCATCCGTGCCGTGAGGTGTGCCCGCGCGGTGCCATTTCTATGGTAAACGGGAAATCCCATATTGATCAGGATAAATGTATTCATTGTGGTAAATGTAAAGCAATCTGCCCTTATGATGCCATTACGCATCAGGTTCGCCCCTGTGCGGCAGCGTGCGGCGTCGGCGCAATTGGGAGCGACGAGAAGAAGCGCGCGTGCATTGACAGTGAAAAATGCGTCTCCTGCGGACAGTGTATGGTAAGCTGCCCGTTCGGAGCGATCGCGGATAAATCGCAGATTTTCCAGCTTATCCGTGCATTGCAGTCCGGCAGGAAGATCATTGCGCAGGTTGCGCCGTCTTTTGCGGGGCAGTTTGGAGCGAATGTATCGCCCGACCAATTCAAGACGGCATTAAAACAGCTTGGCTTTTATGATGTGTATGAGACGGCGATCGGCGCGGATATGGGCGCGATGGCAGAAGCGCATCATTATGTGGAGAAGGTGGCGACGGGAGAGCTGCCGTTCCTTTTAACCTCATGCTGCCCGTCGTGGTCGATGTTAGCTAAGAAATTTTTCCCGGAGACGATCGGAAGCATTTCGAATGAGCTGACGCCGATGGTCGCGACGGCGCGCAAGATCAAGGAAGATCATCCGGATGCGGGTGTTGTGTTCATCGGACCTTGCGCATCGAAAAAATTAGAGGCTTCCCGCAGGACCATCCGCTCCGATGTGGATTTTGTCATCACGTTTGAAGAACTTGCCGGCATGTTTGAGGCAAAAGGGCTGTTTTTGGAAGAAATAGAGGCATTGGACCGCATGGAGGATGCAACAGGGGCAGGGCGCGGCTACGGTGTCGCCGGCGGTGTTGCGTCCGCGATCGAGAGCTGTATCAAAGAATATTATCCCGATACCGAGGTGCATATCGAACACGCGGAAAGTCTGACGGAATGTAAAAAAATGCTGATGCTTGCAAAGGCGGGCAAAAAGAACGGCTGTCTGATCGAGGGCATGGCGTGTCCGGGCGGCTGTGTGGCAGGTGCGGGAACCAATATTGCGATTCCCGTTGCGGCAAAGGAGCTTGCTCGATTTAAGAGCGAGGCGGCAAAACAGATTCCGGACAAGGAATAAAAAAGAACGCTTCGCGTTCTTTCAGAGTTTGCGTTCCGCAAACTCTTTCGGGATCAAGAAAAATCATCGGAGGCGTTTTATGCAGAAAATAAGAACACGGTATGCGCCGAGTCCGACAGGAAAAATGCATGTCGGCAATTTAAGGAGCGCACTTTATGAATTTTTGATCGCCAAGCATGAGGACGGGGTGTTCATGCTTCGGATCGAGGACACCGATCAGGAGCGTTATGTGGAAGGAGCGATCGATATTATTTACCGCACGCTGGCGACAGCGGGACTGACACATGACGAGGGTCCCGATAAGGACGGCGGGTACGGTCCCTATGTGCAGAGCGAGCGGAACAAGAGCGGTATTTATCTGAAATATGCGAAAGAGCTGATCGACAAGGGGGAGGCATACTATTGCTTCTGCGATAAGGAGCGGTTAGAGTCGCTGCGTGAGACGATTACCGATCCTGAAACCGGAGAGAGCAAGGAGATCATGATCTACGACAAGCATTGTCTGCATCTTCCGAAAGAAGAAGTCGAGGCAAAGCTTGCGTCGGGAATGCCCTATGTCATCCGGCAGAACAATCCGAAGGAGGGCGTGACGACATTCCATGACGAGCTGTACGGAGATATTTCCGTCAGCAACGCGGAGCTTGACGATATGGTGCTTATCAAATCCGACGGCTTTCCGACCTACAATTTTGCCAATGTGGTGGACGATCATACCATGGGAATCACCCACGTTGTACGCGGCAATGAATATCTTTCCTCGTCGCCGAAGTATAACCGTCTCTATGAGGCGTTCGGCTGGGAGGTGCCTGTGTATATCCACCTGCCGCTGATTACGGACGAGAATCATAAAAAACTGGCAAAGCGCAGCGGACATGCTTCTTTTGAGGACTTGATCGAGCAGGGCTTTCTGTCGGAGGCGGTCGTCAATTATATTGCATTGCTGGGGTGGAGCCCAGAAGAAAACCGCGAGATTTTTTCTTTGGAAGAACTGATCCGTCAGTTTGACTATCGCCGCATCAGCAAGTCGCCTGCGGTATTTGATATTAACAAATTAAGATGGATGAACGGCGAGTACTTAAAGGCGATGGATGAGGAGCGTTTTTATGAGATGGCGCTGCCATATCTTGAAAAAGCGCTCACGAGAAAGCTGGATCTGCACAAGATTGCCGCGATGGTAAAAACGAGGATCGAGGTGTTGCCCGACATCGCAGAGCTGGTTGATTTCTTTAATGAGCTGCCGGAATATGACACGGAAATGTACGCGCATAAAAAAATGAAGACAAGCAAAGAGTCGTCCCTGGCTGTTTTAACAGAGCTTCTGCCGCTTTTGGAGAAGCAGGAAGATTACAGCAATGATGCGCTGTATGCGCTGCTTACCGACTATGCGCAGAGCAATGAATACAAGAACGGTTATGTGCTGTGGCCGATCCGTACCGCAGTTTCCGGAAAGCAGATGACACCGGCCGGCGCAACGGAGATCATGGAGCTGCTCGGCAAAGAGGAGAGCCTTGCGCGCATCCGAAAGGGGATCGAGATGCTGCGGTAGCAGAGCGGCGGGGATGCAGAGCCGGGACAGACGGTTTTAATGTCAGCGGCGTGAGAGCCAAAAGAAACCGTATATAGGTTTGTGAGAAACAGAGCCTGACCGAGGGGGAAAACGGCAGACCAAACAGTTGTACCCGGGAGAGCGAAAAACGGGTCATATATGAATCAAAAAGAACAGTTGAACAGGGGGCAGTCGGATGCGGTGATGCATACGGATGGCCCCTGCGTTGTCATTGCACCGCCGGGTTCCGGAAAGACAAAGGTGCTGACGCTGCGTATCGGCGCACTGATTAAGAGACACGGCGTTGCGCCAAAGCATATCCTTGTCGTGACGTTCACGCGCTCCGCCGCGGAGCAGATGCGGGACCGTTTTCTGCAAAATTGCGGAAAACAGGATACGGAGGTAACATTCGGTACCTTTCACGCTATATTTTTGCGTATTTTGAAGGAGTCCCTGCAAATGGGAGCGAAGCTTGACGGATATGGGATGGGGCAGCCGCTTAAGATTTTATCCGAAAAAGAGAAAAAACAAATATTAACTTCAATAGTCAACCAAACAAACAGCAGACGCGCGCAGTTTCCGGATCTGGAGCAGGTGAGCGCCTATATTGGCAGACGTAAAAATCGTATGGAAGCGGAAGATGAAACGATTGAAGCTGGAACCGGCATGGACGTGGAATATGCCGCCGCTGGGACAGGAACTGGAATGGATGAACATGCCGCCGCAGAGACAGGAGCCGACATGGATGGGGAATATGCCGCCACAGAGACAGAAAACCGTACGAAAGCAGTGCATACCGCCGGGCAGGAGACCGATCGGGATATGGAAGATGCGGCGGATGAGATCTGGGAGGAATACTGCGAGGCATGCAGAGAACTCGGCGGTCTTGATTTTGAGGATATCACAGGGCTCTGCGGGCGTTTGCTGCGGGATGAGCGAAATGCGGGAATCCTTGCCTACTGGAGGGACAGATACCGCTATCTGCTCGTGGATGAATTTCAGGACGTCAGCCCGATACAGTTTTCTATTTTGCGTTTGATCGCGGCGCCGCGGAATCATCTGTTCATGGTGGGGGATGAAGATCAGTCCATTTATGGTTTTCGAGGCTCGGATACGAAGCTGATGCTTGCGCTGCACTCGTATTATCCGAAGATACGGATATGTTACCTGACGGTCAATTATCGCAGCGGACGAAGGATCGTGACTGCTGCAAAGCATTTGATCACGCATAATAAATTGCGTTACGATAAGGAGATCACGGCAGGGAATACGGCGGACGGGACCGTACGGATTGCAGTCTGTCCGGAAAAAAGGACGCAGATGCATGTGATCTGTGAGGCACTTCGCCGTGTGCCGGAGAATGAGACGGCGGCGGTCATTGTACGGACGAACGCGCAGGCTGCGGAGACGGAGCGTTTCCTCGGACGGGCAGGCATTCGTATTGCTGCTGCGCGCGACCGCCGCACGGAGAATGTGTATGCGCATCCCGTTGCAAAGGATGTGCTTGCGTATCTGACGCTTGCGGTCGGGGGTTCGCATATACGAAACGGAGCGGAAACCGCCCGAGTTGCGTCCTCGCCAATATGCATGGAAATTGACCGGAGTACATTGGCGCAGGAGAACTTGGAGGCCATGCTCCGAGTCATCAATAAACCGTACCGCGCTGTGAGCAGACATGCGGTCATAGAAAGTGGCGGAAGCGTGGAAGCGCTTGTCCGATTTTATGAGGGAAATGAAAAGATGAGAAAGACGCTGCATCTCTTTGCAGAGCAGCTGCAATGTCTGGCATGCCTTCCGCCGTTTGCGGCGCTTGCCTATCTTTTTAGGGGAATCGGATATTAACGCGCGCTGCCGGTGGAGACTCTCAGAGGCGGCGAGGCGAGTCAGGAAGCGCTTACTGTGCTTGCGGTGCTTAACAGGGAAGCAAAAGAGATGCGG
>CAMWSU010000069.1 GCA_947176965.1 uncultured Lachnospiraceae bacterium
GATGTGGATATGTGCGCCATCATCGGGAATCTGCTGGACAACGCTATTGAGGAGAATAAAAGGCTGCCGCGGGAGGAACGATTCCTTCGTATCTATATCGGGCAGAAGAATACCCAACTTTATCTTGCATTCACCAACGCTGCCGGAAAGAAGCGCGATAAGCGCAGAAACTTTTTTTCGTCCGCCAAAGGGCCGCAGCACGGTCTTGGCCTTGTACGGGTGGAAAGCCTTGTGAAAAAGTACGGCGGTCTTTTCTCGGCGGATAGCGAGGACGGCGGATTTACGGCAGAACTGTTGATTCCACTGCAATAATTTCGGCAACTTATTTCATGTCGGGTGTTCGCCCTATAGAATGAACTTTAGCGCATTTCGTTCACCGAAAATAACTTTTGGTTGGCGGAATGCGCTTTTTTTATTGATTGGGTATAGTATTCTTTCAGGAGATCACGAAAGGAGACGATTGGATTACGATGAAGAAAAAGAAACAAAAGGAACCGAAACGCAAGCCGAAGTATGGGATGCTTTCGTGCGTGGGATACATTTACCGCCTGTTGTGGAACAGTGAGCGAGGGTTGGTGTTTACGGGAATTTTTACGGTGCCGATATCCCTGGCACTGTCGGCGCTTGCGCTCTATACGCCGTCCGTAGTATTGGCGGTGTTGGAGGCGTCTGACAGATTCACACCGATTGCACTGGTGATTGCCGGACTGCTGCTTGCGCAGCTGCTGTGTGATTTTGCCAATAATATTCTTTCCGTAAAGATCAGTAACGCAGAGTTTTATGTCGTGAAGAGGATGCATTATATCTGGGGAAAATATGAGCGTGACAGGGACTGGTATCACCAATATGATCCTGAGGTGCAGAAATTGAATGAACGTGCAGAAGATGCTACCAATGACAATCACACGGCAGGCGTGCACTTTCCGATGGATTTTTCCGATATGCTTACGCAGATTTTAAGCTTTCTGTTGTTTGGAGCGGTTGTTTCCGTGCTCCATCCGGTCATTATTCTGCTGCTTGCCGCCGGGTGTGCGCTGAATGCCGCCATGGGAAAGTGGGAGAGAAGGAAGAACTGGGAGGAGCGGGACGTACGCAACGATATTGAGAAAAAAATGAATTGTATCACAGGGTCAATCTCTCATGATTTCAGTTATGCCAAGGACATACGTCTGTATGGCATGAAACAATTCCTGCATGACCGGATCGCGCATCTGTGTGATTTGAGCCTTGCAGAGCAGAGGAAGCTGGAACGGCGCAGTATCCTTACGGCTTTTGTCAATTTCCTCATGATCCTGATTCGTGATGGGGCGGCGTATGTGTTTTTAATCAGCGAAGCTGTGAAGGGAAATGTGGATGCATCCTCCTTTGTATTATATTTCTCGGCAATCACGTCTCTGTCCGGAGTGATGGACAAAATTCTGGAGAAAATAAACCGGGTTTCGGAGGGGGCGATGCAGGTCTCCGATTTTAGGGAGGCGATGGAGGTGGAGGATCAGCTCAACCGGGGCCCGGGTATTCCGGTGCCTAAGGGACCCTTTTCCATAGAATTCAAAAATGTATCTTACCAATATCCCAAGGGTGAGAAAAAGGTGCTTGACAACATATCGTTTCAGATCAAGGCGGGAGAGAAGATTGCACTGGTGGGATTAAACGGCGCCGGGAAAACAACGCTGATCAGGCTGATGTGCGGAATGCTCCTGCCGGATTCCGGGGAAATCCTGCTGGATGGGCACACGTTATACGAATATAACCGCGACGAAATGTATGGGCTGTTTGGTGTCGTACCGCAGAATTTCAATCTTCTGCCAATCTCCATTGCACAGAATATCGCATCGGCAGCAAAAGAAGAGGAGATTGACAGGGACAGGCTTGCTGCCTGTATCGAGCTGGCGGGATTGACTGAGAAGATCGCATCTTTGCCTAAGGGAGCAGATACGCCGCTGGGACGGGAGCTCCATGAAGATGGTGTGGAGCTGTCGGGCGGGGAGACGCAGAAGCTTTTGCTGGCACGGCTTCTCTATAAGAATCCGCCATGCATCATTCTTGATGAGCCTACGGCGGCGCTTGACCCCATTGCCGAGGATAAGATGTATCGCAGTTACAATCAGATTGCTGCGCAGGCAACTTCTATATTTATTTCTCACCGTCTGGCATCAACGAATTTCTGCGACCGTATTTTCCTGCTTGACGGTGCCCGGTTTGCACAGGTGGGCACTCATGAGGAGCTTATGGCGGCAGGAGGAAAATACAGGGAGCTGTTTGAGGTTCAGAGTAAGTATTATAAGGAGGCGAATAAGGATGGTATGGAATGACCATAACGGGAAGCGCACGTTTCGGGAAGAATGTCGGCTGATTGGACGCGGCGTGAAACTAATGAATGAGATAGTGCCGCACTTTTTGCTGTTTCAGGTGCTTTACGCCATCGCAGAGACTTTCTCGCCATACTTTGGTCTCTATATGTCCGCGCAGATGGTGAATGAGCTTGCAGGAGATTGCGATTACAAGAGACTTCTTCGACTGGCCGGGATTACGGTGGTCGGCGGACTGCTGATTTCAATTGCGATTAAGCTTCTGCAAAGCAGGAGACAGATTTGCGAAGAGCTAAGGTGGCACAAGCATGAAGCCTTTATGATGGATAGGCAGAATGAGTTTCAGTATGAGCATCTGGAGGATCCGGACGTGCTGCTTCGGCGTTCGGAAATTTTGGCCGGTATGAATGCCACCGGCGCAGGGCTTGCAGATCTTATGTGGCAGCTTCTTGATTTGTTCAGCAGTATTCTGGGTATTGTTTTTTCTGCATCCCTGACGGTATCCATGTTTACCATGACAGCGCAGGGAGAATATGCGGGCGTGTTTGGTTTTATAAATTCACCGGCATCTGCAGTGGTGATTCTGGCATTGATCATGATAACCGCGCTTTGTTCCATAAAGATTTCTGCCGCCCGTGCGATGGGGCAGCAGAAAGCGCTTGGCAAGCTGGCGAAGTCAAATATGCGCTATTCTGCTTTCGCACGCCTGTGGGGAGTGGATATGGTCGTGTTTGACCTGAACCGTATTGTGCTGGATGAAATCCGCAAGAACCAGCTTCGTCCCGGATGGGTGGAAGAACTGGAAAAGGTTACGATCAAATATAATTTCCGTTCCATCCTGCTGAATGCGGCGTTAAACTTGTGTATATTTCTTTTTATAGCGGCCAAGACATTCATTGGTGTGTGCGGAATCGGCAGTTTTATTCTGTATCAGGGAACGACGAAACGATTTATAGAGGCTGTCGCGGGCATTGCCGCAGGTATCGGCAGGCTAAGACAGAACAATCCCTATCTGGTATCGCTTTATGAATATTTGGATCTTCCCAATGATATGTATAAGGGAACGCTTGCCGTGGAAAAACGGGATGATATAGACTATGAGATTGAATTCCGGGATGTTAGCTTTCGTTATCCCCGTGCGGACGCATGGGCACTGCGTCATGTCAGCATGAAATTCAGGATTGGCGACAAGCTGGCAATCGTGGGAGAGAACGGCTCGGGTAAAACCACGTTTATTAAATTACTCTGCCGCCTGTATGACCCGACGGAAGGAAAGATTTTGTTAAATGGCATCGATATTACCCGGTATCGGTACGATGAATATCTGGCGTTGCTTTCCGTGGTGTTTCAGGATTATAAGCTTTTAGATCTGCCGCTGGGCGAGAATGTTGCCATAAGCGATACTTACGACGAGACAAAAGTGCGTGGCTGCCTGATTCGCGCAGGTCTGGGTGATAAGCTGGAAAGTCTTGACAAGGATCCGGACGTGAAAGAGAAGGACGCCTTGAAGAGGGCAATCGGACAGAAGTATGACTCCGAGGGGATTGACTTCTCCGGCGGGGAGAAGCAGAAAATCGCTCTGGCGCGGGCGCTGTATAAGGACGCTCCGTTTGTAGTGCTGGATGAGCCCACGGCGGCGCTCGATCCCATTGCGGAAGCAGCGGTCTATGAGAATTTCAACGTACTGGTGGAGCATAAGACTTCTGTGTTTATCAGTCACAGGCTTTCAAGCTGCCGTTTTTGTGACTCGATTGCCGTGTTTGACCATGGACAGCTCATACAGAAGGGTTCCCATGATGTACTGGTTGCGGATGCAGGCGGTAAGTACAGCAAGCTCTGGCATGCGCAGGCGCAGTATTATGAAAAATGAAATTGGGCCTGAAGCGTTTCTGTACTGACAATCCGACGATTCCGGTTGTGTTTTTTAGCAAATATGATAAAATAAACACGAAAATCCAGCCGCTGCGCGTCTGCCGCGCTTCGCGCCTATAAATCTGCTTCGCAGATTTGATTTGCTCGTTATCATGTCAGGTGAAATCAAATGCTCACTACGTTCGCGCTTGATTTCTTGCTGACATGATAAAATAAGACCAATCTGCAGATTTTATCTTACGGATACGAAGATCAAAAAAATTTTGGGGGAAAAGCAAACAAGTTCGCTTTGCTATTGGCAACATGGAGGTATGGTTATTAACATGTCTGTAAAACAAATATCGGATGATCAGGAAAAAAAGAATATCGCGCGATGCATATTAGAAGCGCTGCCCGACTGGTTCGGCATTCCCGAAGCGCGGGAAGGATACATAAGCGGGAGCGAAGGAAAGCTTTTTCTTGCCGCATACGACGGGGAGCAGCCAATCGGTTTTTTATACTTGAAGGAAACGGGAAAGAGCACGGTGGAGCTTTATGTGATGGGAGTGCGCAAAGAATATCACCGTCAGGGCATCGGTCGGGAGTTGTTCGGGGCGGCGAAAAAGGCGGCCTGTGAAGCGGGATATGCATTTATGCAGGTCAAGACGGTCCAAATGGGCAGGTATGAGGAGTACGACCGGACCAACCGGTTTTATCTCGCCTTAGGCTTTCGGGAATTTGAGGTTTTCCCGACCCTTTGGGATGAATGCAATCCGTGTCAGATCTATGTGATGGCACTTGGGTAGGAGGATCACATTCTGCTTGAGGATGTATGGATATTTGCAGCAGAACGCAGGGAGGAATTACGCAATGGAGGATTTTGGATTTCTTGAGATGCAGAAGATGCAGGCTGAACTGCAGGAAAAGTACAAGGACAAGTGGGAGCCTGTGCGTCCGCAGGCCGGCAGAAATAAGCTGTTATGGCTCATGGCGGAAGTGGGGGAAGTGATTGATATCATCAAAAAAGAGGACGATGTAAAGATCACTGATGATCCGGATGTGCGGGCGCATTTTGTGGAAGAAATGGCGGATGTGTTGATGTATTATAATGATGTCATGCTGTGCTATGATATTTCCGTCGATGAGTTAAGAGAAGCTTATCGGGCAAAACACCATAAGAATATGAGCAGGTGGGTGTGACAGGAAAGCAGACACGCGGAAGGGTTTTCATGGGATGAATTTGTTTCTCGCGATACCTTTACAAGACCGACTGAGATATGATATGATGGATAGGCTGTTGTAGAAAAATCTCTTAACGAAAAAGTTTTCAGCTTTGAAGAAGCGCGACAGCGATTCTTTGCGGATATGGCGGAATTGGCAGACGCGCCAGATTTAGGTTCTGGTGGGAGACCGTGCAGGTTCAAGTCCTGTTATCCGCACTCATGGGAAAATGCCGTAAATCCGACGCGGATGTGCGTAAAATAAAGGGTTTACGGCGTTTCTGTTTCGTACCGATTCAATCAAGGCTTGAGTCAGCTTTGTTTGCGTTTTCAATTACTGCTTGCTGTAAAAATGCGACGGGATTTGTGACAATAGGGCTGCAGAGGAAAAATCATTCCCCGATGCAGAAAGGCAGGAAACAATATGTTCAATATGAAAAACGTAGGATTCCAAATCTCAAAATTGAGAAAAGCAAACAACATGACGCAGATGGAGCTTGCCGACAGAATGGGCATCAGTTTTCAGGCGGTATCCAACTGGGAGCGCGGAAATTCCATGCCGGACATTTCCAAATTACCGGAGCTTGCGCAGATTTTCAACGTGACAATGGATGAGATATTGTGTGAAAAATCCGAGTTGATCGAAAGCGTAGCCAATAATAAGATCAGCGAATATCTGGAGAACAACACGGTCACACCGCAGCAGTTAGCCGATGTTGCGCCCATATTGAAGGCGGAGCAGGTGGATATGATCTTTGAAAGAGTGGAAAAAGAAATGGAAAACGCGCAGGAAATGCACGACGTTGGGTTTGACGATATACTTCCGCTGCTGCCCTTTTTGAATAACGATACGATAAACGAGCTTGCAAGGAAGGCTGCGGAAACAGGCAGCTATAAAAAGATATTTGAAATAGCTCCTTTTGTAGAACAAAATGCACTGGAGCAGATTGTCCGCGGAATGGAGGCGGAAAGAAAAAGTATTTCAGATCTTGTACCTTTTGTCTCAGATGCGCTGATAGAAGAAATCGCGAAGAACAGATATAGAGCGGAAGGACTCTGTTCGCTGGACGATATCATGCCCTTTATTCCCGGGGAGGCGCTTCAAAAGATTGCGGAGGAAGAATATGAGAAGCAGGGGCTGAAGCAGTTTGAGTCGATCGCGCCATTCTTAGAAAGCGATTTCTTAAACGGACTTGCCCAAAAAGCAATTGAAAAAGACGGAGTGAATGCGATCAGTGAGATTGCTCCTTTTCTAGACAGCGATATGCTGTCAGAGTATATAAAAGAAAAATATCTGTAGACGGAAAGACCGAAAGAAGGAGATGCGATGGCGGAAGCATTGACCGATCGAAAAAATAGAAAACGGCGTATGAGCAGGATGCTCCTGATCGGACTGTTGTTAAGCCTGCTCTGTGCAGGAGCGGGATGTGCGCAGAAGCAAGCGGAGGATGATGTCGTTCGCGATATTGTGCCGGAGAACGGAATCGGGGCGGACGGGATGCCGGCAGGTGAGCCGGGGAGTGATGACGAAGCGGTGAGCACATCGGGCGGCGCCGATACGACGAAAAAAGAGCCGGAGACCGCGCAGGTCGGCCGGCTTACGCTGACGCTCCCGACAGGCTATCAGCAATCGACCACGAGCGGACTGTATTTGAATCAGAATTATCCGGACGATCAATCGAATGTGTATATTTACACGACGGAAAAAACAACGGACTTTGAGCAAGTGATGACGGGAGGACAGGAGCAGTTCATCGGGTATTTGGCGGATGCGTATGAACAGCAGTATGAGGAACGCCCCGAGATCACACTGACGCGCTATGAAGCGCTGTCGATCGAAGAAAAGCCTGCCTATGTGGTGGAGCTCTCCTATGACTTAAAGGGGGTACACTACGAACAGCTTGAATATATCGTGGATGCGGACAAGACCTATTATATCGCGTTTTCCCAAGTGGGAGAGCGTTCGTGGATGGAAGCGTTTTATGCCAGTGCAGGAACGATGTTTTTTTCGGAAGCGGAATAGCGGAGGAAGAATCTGCCATTTTGTGCTTGTGCCGGCAATGCCGATTTGATATAATGAGAGCGATATGGGCATACTGATGAGAAAGGTGCAGTGTGTCCGATGCAAAAATAAACTATTTTATAAGGAGAGGTCAAAATGAAGGGTAATATTGTTGTTGGACAGTCCGGCGGCCCTACCGCCGTCATCAATTCCTCTATCGCAGGCGTGTATGTTCAGGCAAAGAAGCTTGGCGTGAACAAGGTTTACGGTATGGTACACGGAATCGAAGGATTCTTGGAGGACAAGCTGTGTGATATGGATGAGTATTTCTCCGATCCGGTCAATGTGGAGATCTTAAAGAGAACACCTTCCGCATTCTTAGGTTCCTGCCGTTTCAAAATGCCGAAGATTGAAGGACACGAGGATGTCTATGAGAAGGTATTTGAGATCATGGAGAAGCATGACATTGAGTGCCTGTTCTATGCGGGCGGCAATGATTCCATGGACACGGTAAAAATGCTTTCCGATTATGCGGCTGCACACGGGAAGAGCCAGCGTTTCATGGGCGTTCCGAAGACGATCGATAACGACCTTCCGATCACGGACCACTGCCCGGGCTATGGTTCTGCGGCAAAGTATATCGCAACATCCTTAAAGGAAGTCATCCGTGATAACGAGTCTTTCGGTGCAAAGAAGCCGACCGTATGTATCGTTGAGATCATGGGAAGAAACGCGGGCTGGCTGACAGCGGCAGCGGCGCTTGCAAAGGGAAGCGACTGCTCCGGTGCGGATGCGATCTATCTGCCTGAGAAGGTATTTGATATTGACGCGTTCATGAATAAGGTAAAAGAGCTTGGTGCGACAAAGAGCTCTGTCGTGATCGCGGTATCCGAGGGCGTTCACATTGCAGACGGTCGTTATGTCTGCGAGCTTGCAAACGAGAATGTAGCAGTCGATGCGTTCGGTCATAAGCAGATGTCCGGTACGGCGGCATATCTTGCGCAGCTTGTAGCAGCTGAGACCGGATTAAAGACCCGCGCGATCGAGTTCTCCACTCTGCAGAGAGCAGCAACTCATTTGGCATCCTTAACGGATATCAACGAGGCGTTCCAGGCAGGTGCGGATGCGATGAAGGCAGCTGCAAACGGCGAGACAGGCAAGATGATCATTTTCACAAGAGACGGAGAAGATCCGTATGAGTGTGGTACGAGCTCTTATGACATTCATGAGATCGCAAACGTGGAGAGACATGTTCCCGATGAATGGTTTACCGAGGACGGAACGAACTTAAATGAGAAATACATTGCGTATGCACGTCCGCTCATCATGGGCGAGCTCACCCCGGTATACGTGGACGGGCTTCCGCGCCATATCGTGATGAAGGAATTATTTGAGAAATAAGATTCCATATGGGAATCAAGCGCAAAAGGAGTCAGGGCCGGCAAGAGCCCCGGCTCCTTTTTTGATTGATCAGGGGAAACGCTGATGAAATCCGCGCTTCCTTAGAAAAACCGCTTGCGAAGTTTTCCGAAACATTCTATAATGATTGGGAAAACGATTTCCGGGAGGAGAGAGCCTTACCAATCAGAAAATTAGAAGTTTGAGAGGAAGGATAAGATGCTGCCGGAGCAAGAGACAGGAGCAGGATGATGGTTTCCATTAAGGATGTGGCAAAGCAGGCAGGTGTGGCAATTTCAACGGTATCCAAGGTAGTAAACGGGTATCCGAACGTGAGCGAAGCGACGAAGAAAAAAGTCAACGCGGCGATCGAGGAATTGAATTTCGTTCCAAACGCGGTCGCGTCCGCACTGTCGTCCAAGCAGTCGGCGCGCGTGGCACTCATTATCAATCTCAATCAGCAGACGCAGGCGATTGATGAGATTGATATGCAATATCTTTCCGGAGCGATCAGACAGGCAAGAGAATTGAATCTGGATGTGCAGACTGTTTTTTTCAGCATGATACAGGATAAAACCTTGGAGGAGATCACGCGCGACCTGCGTTCACAGAATATCGGCGGCGTGATCATCTACGGACTTTCCAAGGATGACAAGGTGCTGCACCGGCTCATTCAGAGTCAGAATTTTAAGACCGTGGTCATTGATTCCCCGATGGTGAATCCGAACACCTCCTCGGTCTGGATCGATCAGGAGCGCGCGCAGTATGAGGTTGCAAAGGTGACGCTGGAGTCAAACCCGACTGCGGTGAACAATGTACTTTATCTTGCGGGAAAACGAAACGGGTATGTGACGGATGAGCGCACAAAAGGCATGCGCCGTCTGGCGGAGGAGAAGGGCTTAAAACTGACGATCCACTACGGAGAGTTCAGTGAGCTTCGGGCGCGTGAGCTGACGTTTCGCTATGGAAGAAACAGCGATGCGATCGTCTGCGCTTCTGACTTAATGGCGATCGGCGCGATGAAGGCGCTGACCGAGATGAATGTGTATCATCCGGTATGCGGGTTTGACGGCATTACGCTCATGGGGTATGTCGGTAAACAGATGAATACGGTCAGACAGGATTTCAACCATGTTTCCGCGGAGGCGGTCAAGGAGGTCGCGCTGCTCTTAGGCGGTATGGAAGGGCGAAACGTTGTGCTGGATTATCAGATCGTGCGGCTGAAATATTTGGATATTATCTGCTAGAAGAGATAGAATATAATTGAAAAAAATGGAAAAAACCTCTTGCGGAAAACGTTTTCTTGTGCTATTCTAGGGAAGACGAGGAACGAAACAGATAAAAAACAGAGATCTTAAGAAAAGAAAAGCAGACGGAATAAAACGCGATCGAACCAAATTAATCAGGAACCGCACCGGATGAAAGGTGCCAAAACAGGAGGGAAAGCAGCAATGACATTATTACCAAACATGCAGCGGGAAGTATTGGAGCTAAAGCTGGAGCAGCAGTTAGAGGATTTTGCAAAGGACATGTTCGGCAAGTCCATCAGCGAGTGTACGGATGAGGAGACGTATTATTGTGTTCTCCAAATGTCCAAATGTCTCATGGGGGCAACGGATGAGATCAACGGGGAAAAGAAGATTTATTATATTTCCGCAGAGTTTTTGATCGGAAAGCTTTTATCCAATAACCTTATCAATCTCGGCGTTTACGATAAGGTCGAAGAGATCTTAAAGAAAAAAGGAAAAGAATTAAGCCGGATTGAGGAGATAGAGCCGGAACCGTCTTTAGGAAACGGCGGGCTTGGAAGACTGGCAGCGTGCTTTATGGATTCGATTGCGACTCTTGGACTGCCGGGCGAGGGCATTGGCCTGAACTATCACTTCGGACTGTTTAAGCAGGTATTTGAGAACCGGCTTCAGACAACGGAAAAGAACGACTGGATCGAAAAGCAGTCCTGGCTGAATAAAACGGATATTACGTTTCAGGTGGAATTTGGCGACCGCAAAGTAAAATCCCGTCTGTATGATATTGATGTGGTTGGTTATGACAACGGCTTAAACAAGCTTCGTCTGTTTGATATTGAATCGGTGGATGAGTCCATTGTAAAAGAGGGAATCAACTTTGATAAGGAGGACATCGAAAAGAACTTAACCCTGTTCCTGTATCCCGATGATTCCGATGAGGCGGGTCATCTGCTTCGTATCTACCAGCAGTATTTTATGGTGAGCAATGCGGCACAGCTGATCCTGCAGGAGATGAAAGAGCATAAATACGATCTTCGCAAGATGAATGAGCATGCAGTCATCCAGATCAACGATACGCATCCGACCATGATCATTCCGGAGCTGATCCGGATTTTAGTAAATGATAAGGCATTTACGATGGATGAGGCAATCGAGGTTGTCAGCAAGACCTGTGCGTATACAAATCACACGATCCTTGCGGAAGCGCTTGAGAAGTGGCCGATTGCTTATCTTGAGAAAGTCGTTCCGCAGCTTGTGCCGATCATCAAGGAATTGGATAAGCGCGTGCGCGCAAAGTATAAGGATAAAGCGGTTCAGATCATTGATAAAGATAAGCGCGTACACATGGCGCACATCGATATTCATTATGGTTTCAGCGTAAACGGCGTCGCAGCCATCCACACCGAAATTTTGAAGGATACCGAGCTGCATGCATTTTATAAGCTGTATCCTGAGAAGTTCAACAACAAGACGAACGGCATCACGTTCCGCCGCTGGCTTCTTTCCTGCAACAGGGAGCTTGCTGTATTCCTTGAGGAGACGATCGGCAAGGACTATAAAAAGGATGCTGCAAAGCTGGAGAAGCTGCTTGCGTTTAAGGACGATGAGGCGGTACTTGATAAGCTGGCAGAGATTAAGCATCATAATAAAGAAAAGCTGGCTGCTTACCTGAAGGAGCACGAGGGCGTCGAGGTATCCCCCGATTCTATTTTCGATATTCAGGTCAAGAGACTGCATGAGTATAAGCGTCAGCAGATGAATGCATTGTATATTATTCACAAGTATTTAGAAATCAAGGCGGGCAAAAAGCCTGCGAGACCGCTTACCTTTATTTTTGGCGCAAAGGCGGCTCCGGCGTATGTGATTGCGCAGGATATTATTCATCTGCTGCTCGTGCTGCAGGAGATCATCAATCATGATCCGGATGTCAGCCCGTATATGAGCCTTGTTATGGTGGAGAATTACAATGTCAGCTACGCGGAAAAACTCATTCCGGCATGCGATATTTCCGAGCAGATCTCTCTTGCAAGTAAGGAAGCGTCCGGCACGGGTAATATGAAATTCATGTTGAACGGTGCGGTCACGCTCGGAACCTCCGACGGCGCGAATGTGGAGATCCATGAGCTTGTCGGCGACGACAATATTTATATTTTCGGTGAAAAGAGCGAGCAGGTCATCAAGCACTACGAGAAAGCGGACTATGTATCCAAGGAGTATTATGACAAGAGTCCTGTGATCAAAGCGGCGGTCGATTTCATTGTCAGCAAGGAGGTATTAAAGGTTGGCAAAAAAGAGAACCTCGAGAGATTATATAAAGATCTGATCAATAAGGACTGGTTCATGGCGCTGCTCGATCTTGAGGATTATATCGAAAAGAAGGATGCCATCTTTGCTGCATATGAGGATCGTGCGAAGTGGAAACGGATGATGTTAGTCAACATCGCAAAGGCGGGCTTCTTCTCCTCTGACCGGACGATCGAAGAATATAATCGTGATATCTGGAAACTGGAGATGGCGAAATAAAGTGTGAAGCAGGAGGGTTCGGATGAGAAGGAGCGGCATACTCATGCCTGTATCGGCGATCCCGTCTAAGTACGGGATCGGCGGTTTTTCCAAACAGGCTTACGAATTTGTTACTATGTGTAAAAAAGCAGGGCAGAGCTATTGGCAGATTCTGCCCTTGGGACCGACTGGTTACGGAGATTCTCCGTACCAGTCTTTCTCCACTTTTGCGGGAAATCCGTATTACATCGATTTAGAGACGCTGATCGAAGAAGGGCTTCTGACAAAAAAAGAATGTGCGGAGGCCGATTACGGGGATAATGAGGCGAAGGTAGATTACGAAAAAATCTACTATACCCGTTTTGAAATTTTGAGAAAAGCGTTTGAGCGGAGCAATATCAAAGAAGATCCGGAGTTTTCTGTATTTTGTAAGGAAAATGCGTTTTGGCTGGACGATTATGCGCTGTATATGGCAGTCAAAAATTCTTTTGACGGAAAAAGCTGGAGCGAATGGGATGACGATATCCGCCTGCGCAAGGAGAGCGCATTAAAAAGCTATCGGCAGAAATTTGCGGATGAAATCTGCTTTTATCAGTTCCAGCAATATGAATTTGCCAAACAGTGGAAAGCGCTGAAAGCCTATGCGAACAAAAACCACATTGAGATCATCGGGGACATTCCAATCTATGTGGCGTTTGACAGCGCCGATACATGGGCGAATCCGAAGCTGTTCCAGCTTGATAAGGATTGTGTTCCGCTTGCGGTCGCTGGCTGCCCGCCCGATGCGTTTGCCGCGACGGGGCAGCTTTGGGGAAATCCGCTGTATGACTGGGATTATCATGCAAGGACGAATTATGAGTGGTGGATGAGGCGTATCGCATATTGCTATACGTTATATGATGTGGTGCGTATCGATCATTTCCGCGGGTTTGATGAGTATTACTCGATTCCTTACGGAGACCCGACGGCGGAATTCGGTCATTGGGAGAAAGGACCGGGATATGATATTTTCCGCGAGATGAAAAAACAGCTCGGCAAACGCCGTGTGATCGCGGAAGATCTTGGTTTCTTAACCGATTCCGTGCTTAAGCTTGTACAGAAAACCGGGTATCCGGGCATGAAGATCGTGCAGTTTGCATTTGATTCCAAGGCAGGGGACAGTGATTATCTGCCGCACAATTATACGCACAACTGTGTTGTGTATACCGGAACGCACGACAATGATACGACGCTTAGCTGGTATGACAATTTATCTGTGCGGGACAGACGGTTTGCAAATGCGTATCTGGATGTCCACAGCAGAAAAAAAGTACCGTGGTGCTTTATTCGTGCGGCGCTCGCATCGCCGGCCGATACCTGCATTATCCCGATGCAGGATTATCTGGAGCTTGGCGGGGAGGCACGTTTTAATTTCCCGTCCACACTCGGCGGAAACTGGGAGTGGCGGATGCTTGACGGACAGTTCTCTGAGGAGCTGGCAAAGAAGATCTGCAGTATGATGAGATTGTACGCAAGGTATTGACGGAAGCATATGCGCAGGAGTTCGGATTTTTAGAGATACGCGTTAAACAGCGTGTACCGCGAGGAGCGGGGCACGCTGTTTTTCGTTTTGTGTTCTTATCAAAAACTGCCGTTCCAAACAGGAAAGTCCGACAGATATTCACCGCTTACAGCGGGCACATAGTAAATGCCATAGCATGTTAGATCTTCCGTCTGCGTATTAAAATTTGTCAGCTCCACATAAAACCGGTAATAGGGCATAAACAGTTCACTTGTATTGCCGGTGCGGTAGACCAGTTCTGTTTTTGCGATCTGGGCTTCAGTTATCGTTCCGCCCAAAAGGTAATCGTCCGGTACTGTGGTGATAGATTCTCCGTTTAAGAGGAAGCTCCGCGCCGTATCCGCACTGATGAGCGGGTAGTCCCCCACTTTCTGCGCGCCGGTCAACAGATTTCCAAGCCATATGACAAACAGATTTCCGTCGTCATCGGGACCGAAGGAGATGCGATTAAAATGATAGCTCAGAATCTGCTGTGTGAGATCGCCGCTTCCGTCATACGCCTCATAAAACCGGATACGGTCACCATAATAGGTATAATCGCCTCCGGTATCCGCTGTGATCTTTTCAAATGGGCAAAGACCGGCATAACGTTCCGTCAGATAATGAATCACATCGAAAGCCTCATCGTCGGCCGTGTGGGAATAAGTAAAGCTGTATTCTTCCGGAAGGGTAATCGGTTCGGAAAAGAAGATTCTGATCTGTCCGTTTCCGTAGACCGTGATCTCTCCGAATGTTGTCGTGGCCGTCAAACTGTAAGCCTCCGTGCCGGACAGCCCTTCGATGTGGTAATCAATGATGTCATGGACCCGGCAAAATTCCGTGTGATCAACGGACACGTCCAGAGCGAGGGCAGTCTGCTCAGCCAGCTCAAGCATTGCCTCATCACTCAGAAATACGCTGAGACCGGAACCGTCCGTATAGGCAGAATTTCGATAGACCGGCAAGGACGCGGGAGCATGCTCCTTGGTCCACGGATTTGCGTTTTCCGCTTCGGATATATCATAGTACAGCAAGCCCTCAAATCCCATAGCGCCGCTTTCGAAACGGGCGGTCAGTATAGGAAGTTCCTTCGCCTCCGGAGAACCCGGAGTGGTCTGGGAATCCGCCGCAGGGTCGGCGGTCTGTATCCCGTTTCCGGGAGTGCTCGGATCCACCGGTCTGTTGACTCCGGCGGTCAGAGGGCGGAGGCAGAAATACAGGGCGATAACAGCGCAGGCTGCCGTCATGCCCCAGCCGAGATAGCGATGCCATACGGACGGGCGTTTGACGTCCGCTGCCTGTGCGATATAGATCTCATCTACTTCACTGAGCATGTTCAGAATTCGTTCTTCTTTCATAAGCAGACACCTTCTTTCTCCAAAAACTGCTTTAGCTTACTGCGCGTGCGCAGAAGCGACATTTTTGCCTTGCTTTCACTTATCCCAAAGAGGGAGGCGATTTCCGAAACGGAATCAAAATACCAGTACCGTCGCATAAATATGGTTCGGGACTGTGCGGGAAGAACGCCTAAAAAGCGGTTCAAAATCTCCGCAAGCGCCATGTCATCCACGGCCTGCGCTACATTGTCCGCCGAGGGAACGCAGTCTGAGAGCTCGTCAAGTGCAAGGGCGATCCTGCCGGAACCGCGTTTTCCCGCATGATACTTTTCGTATAGATGCAGGGACAGGTTGCGGGTCAGCTTACCCAAAAACGCCGAGAGTTTTTCGGGGCGTCTGGGAGGAATGGAGTCCCATGCCTTAAGGTACGTATCGTTGACACATTCCTCACAATCCTCTTCGTTTTGCAGGATGCGGTAGGCGATGGAGTGACAATACCTGCCGTATTTGTGAGCGGTTTCGGATATGGCGTTTTCCGAACGGGAAAAAAACAGGTCGATGATCTGTTGATCTTCCATAAGCTTCTCCTTTCTTTGTTGGCTGCCTACTCCTATACACCGAACCGTGCCTGCGTACGTCACATTTTTTTAAGAAATGTTTGCAATTTTTCTTTCGCATCGAAAAAAGAACAGCGAAAACAATGATCTGTTTTGCTGTCCTTCCTTTCCGGTTCGTGCATGCCGGTCAGTCCGCCCGGTTTGCTGCGATCAGGGCTTCCATGGCCGTTTGCCCTCTGTCCATCCTTTTTCCTTCCAATAGTTGACGTCCGCCTCGTTCCAGCCGCGCTTCTGCAATTGAAGCATGACGAAAAAAAACATTTTTGTCTTAAGGGACGGTCTGACATGCCCCTGCCTTTTGACGATTTTCTTTGCCAGAGCGTCCAGCTTTTTTTCGATTGCCCGTTTTTTCTTGGGACGGACCCGTTCCCATGAGGTTTCCATCACGGCAGCGCCGTATGTATAGGTTTTGGCAACTCCCCAAAAGAAAGTGCTGTGGGCCATATCCCGATTCGTGCTTTTCATGCCGGCGCCGGCAGCGGTGGAAATGCAGACGGCCTGTTTGGAAAACATTTTTTCTTCGGGGCGGTGAACCATCCACCGCCAGCCGTAATGATCAAGAAAAGCTTTCATGGCGCCTGTCGCATGGTAAACATAGACAGGGCTTGCCAGTATGATCACGTCGGCGTCGTCCATTGCCTTTGTGATGGGAGATAATCGCTCAAAATGCGGGCATTTTGTTTCCGTATCGCTAAAGCATGTGGTGCAGCCGACACAGAATTCTCCGAAATCTCTCGGCAGGAAAAATTCTTCCACGTCATCGCTCAGCCTGTCTGCCAGCATTCTTGCGATATGGCAGGTAGAGCCTTGATGACTCTGCCCGTGTATGATGGTGATTTTCATGTGAATCCTCCCTATATGATTACATTATTTCCATATACGATCAAACCTTTTGTCTGCTTAGGTTGGAATTATGATATGCCGGATCGTTCGTGACGTCTTTGTCAAACCATGCAGGCGGGATAAATGCATTCGCCGCTTCGATGGACGGAAACTCCACTTCGGCGATGATGAGGCCCTCAAAAGGAGCGGCAAACACGTCCAGCTCGATCGTGGGCTGATAGTCGCCCGGAAGCGTCTGCAGGTCACACGGCGGAATGCCTTCGGATGAAAAACAGGAAGTCTTGATCGGGATCAAGTAGCGTTTTTTGGAAATGACATTGCCGTCCGCCTTTGGCAGCAGGTGCGCATAGGCATCAGCGTTTAACGGGAGATTATATTCTTCTCGTGCCATCAGCCCCTCGCCCTTATAGGTCATGTAATAGCGGTCATCCTCCCTGCGGATGCGGATGACGGGATTCGTATTGAGATATGCCTGCTCGATCAGGTGATAGGAATGGTCGGCGAGATTCTCCGGCATTTGTTTTATCGTAAATTTGCGTTCGATTTCCATTGATTTGTCCTTTCCGGATTTTATATATTATGATTCTCAAAATCAATCTGCATGAAACTTTTTCCGTTGGGAAGCATACAGTAGATTTTTCATTTGGGTGCATCCCATACGACATTTAGTATGTTGAGTGTATCTTATCATATTCATTTGCCTGTTTCAACAGAGGCAAAGTAGCAGAGCCTGATTACTTTTTTGAAAAAATCACTTGCATTTCTTTTGAGACCGTGCTAGTATCAGAATAAATCAAATGTATCCGTGTATACAATGTTGGGATTTTATAAAAGGACCGAAAAACGACACATTCATACAGGATATTGAAAACAGGAAATGCGAAGAAGGAGACTCTTGCAGGGAAACACGACAGGAATACAGCGTCACCGACTGAGAGCGCTGTTTGTGGGAAGCTGTAAAGGGAACGCTCCGGAGCAGTCTGTCTGAACCGGAATACGGCTAGGGCAGAACGCGGGTACGCGTTATGTACAGAGAGCGGAGGCCGATGCAGAAATGTGGCGGCTTCAATACGGGTGGTACCGCGGAAAAAAGACTTCGTCCCGAAATACAGTTCATGTATTTCGGGACTTTTGTTTGCGCGCTAAGCAGAACGGGCTGGGAATCAAACGTTTTCCAAACGGAAAGGAGCAGGCATATGAGAGTGACAGAAAACAAGTACAGGACAAAAACGATCGGAGAGATCAGCGAACAGGATATTGATCGGACGCTTACCATGTCCGGGTGGGTCGAGAATATTCGCGACCACGGCGGTGTCTCCTTTATCGATCTGCGCGACATGTACGGGGTGCTTCAGGTCGTCATCCGCACGCCGGAACTGTTAAAGGGCATTGTAAAGGAAGAATGCATCCGCGTCGAGGGAATCGTGGAGAAACGGGACGAGGACACTTATAATCCGAAGATTCCGACCGGTACGATCGAACTTGATGCGAAATCCATCGAAATCCTCGGCAAAGTATATCGGCCGCTCCCGTTTGAAATCATGACGTCGAAGGAGACGAAGGAAGAAGTGCGTCTGACCTATCGTTACCTTGATCTGCGAAATAAAAAAGTAAAGGACGCCATTGTGTTTCGCTCGCAGGTCATTGCTTTTTTACGTCAAAAAATGACGGAGCTCGGCTTTCTGGAGATTCAGACGCCGATCCTATGCGCTTCCTCGCCCGAGGGTGCGCGCGATTATATCGTACCGTCAAGAAAATATAAAGGCAAATTTTATGCGCTGCCGCAGGCACCGCAGCAATATAAGCAGCTCTTGATGGCGTCGGGCTT
>CAMWSU010000070.1 GCA_947176965.1 uncultured Lachnospiraceae bacterium
GCGTCGCGATGGAGGGCGAGGTTAAATCCCGCTCCACCTGTGAAATAAATCCCTTCGACAGCTCCGCCCTGTCCGCAAGCTCCTCCTGCGTCAGTCCCTTTAACATCCTCAGCTCTTTGATCTTATTCCCGATCTCCACAAAAACCCCTTTTCCGCGTGGAAGCCCTTTGCTCTCACGCTATGTATTCGATATTCTAAACCGGAAGTTCACTTATACTATCCTTTGTAAACATAAACCAAAAGTTTAGAATTTCTAAACTCGCAAGGTCTAGTATACATCTTTGTCGCTGAATGTCAATAGTATTTTTAAGAAAACAAAAAACAGATATACCCAAAGCTGTAAAAAGAGTGCTTGGATATATCTGTTTCAAATGTCTTTTCGTATTCTCCGTCCGAACCTAAGAAATCACTGACTAAATGAGCGTTTGCCTAAATCTCTCCGCCGAGCCTCTTTTTCATCCACAGACCGGTCTCGGTCAGGTCATCGTCTTCCCAGCCGGACGTCTTTGTGCAGGGCACCTTGACCATGGAGGATGTCTCGTCACGGTTCGCCAGATTCCACTGTGCATAGCTCATACACCGCTCATCCGCAAACTCCGCCCATTTGCGCGCTTCCTCCTCATCCAGATCTCCGTTCCCCGACGCATCACAATTGCTGTACTCGCTGATAAATACGGGGAGTCCCTTATCCATGGCATAGCTGACCTTATCACGGAGATATTGTTTATGCGTCGCCGCATAATAATGAACCGCATACATCAGCTGCTCGCCTGCAACCGGATCGTCCGCAGCATGATCAACATCCTGTGACCAGTTCGGCGTGCCGATGATGATGACTGCCTTCGGCGCTTTTTTACGAATAACGGGAATGACCTCCTCCGCATAGGCTTTGACCGTCGCCCAGTCCACGCCCTCGCCGTTCGGCTCGTTGCATATCTCGTAAAGCACATTGTCATAGCCCGCATACTTTTCCGTCATCTCGGCAAAAAATTTCTTTGCTTCTTCTTTATTTGTCTGCGGATTGCCGTCGCTTAAAATATGCCAGTCAATGATCACATACATGCCAAGTTCCGTCGCCGCTTTCACACCGGTATCCAGCAATCCCTTTAAGTAATCCTGATCACCGTCCGTCAAGTAACCGCCGTCCTCCGCCGTATACATCGCAAGACGGATCAGGTTGCCTCCCCAGTTGCGGATCGTCTCAAACGCCGCCTGATTGATATATTCAGGATACCATACGATACCGAGTGTACTCGGTCCTTTTAACTGAAACGGCTGTCCGTCCTTATCCGTAAGCTGCGTTCCACGCACCGATAACGCACCGTGCTTCTCAAATGCTGTTGCCATTGTGTCACCCTCCGTTTTTCTTTTTGTTATCTTTTTCTATCTCTTCGTCTCATGATCCGCCCCACAAAACGACGCTTCCCGCCGCAAGCGACTTTGGAACGTCGATCAGCCTTTGATTCGACGAGCCGCGGAAAAGCAGCGTAATATCATGCAGTTCTTCCACATATCTGCCGTCCACCATCACATCGATATAGGACAAAAGCTCCCTCGTCATCTCCCATTTCGGGCACATCCCTTCCAGAATCTCCCGATCAAACAAATAACCGGTAAAACACCAGATATCTTTATCCGGCAGTTCTTTTTTCACACGCCTCAGAAACGGAAGCAGCCCGACCTGATTCTGGTACTCCATCGGCTCTCCGCCAAGCAGCGTCAACCCCCGTATATAGTACGGGCTAAGTTCTCCGAGGAGGTAATCCATCGTCTCGCGGGTAAATTCCTTTCCGTACCCGAAATCCCACGCGACCTCGTTAAAACAATTTTTACATCTGTGATTGCATCCACTCACAAACAGCGACACCCGCACGCCCGGACCGTTCGCAATATCACAGGTCTTGATCTCCGCATAATTCATAAGAAGTCCCCGAAATATCCCAAAGTTCAGTAGGCACCATTCGCACATTAAGCAGCCGTTGGCTGAACAGTTTGTCACTTATAAGTGCAGCACACGCTCCTTGATTTCCTGCGTTCTGCCCTGATTCCAAAACTGTGTGCCGATATAGCCGCAGGTTCTGCGCGCCACATTCATCTTATCCTGGTCGCGGTTGCCGCAGTTCGGGCACTCCCACAACAGCTTGCCGTGGCTGTCCGTGACGATCTGGATTTCACCGTTATAGCCGCACACCTGACAGTAATCGCTCTTTGTATTCAGCTCTGCATACATGATATTTTCATAAATATACTGCATGACAGCGAGCACCGCATCGAGATTGTTCTGCATGTCCGGCACTTCGACATAGCTAATCGCACCGCCCGGCGAAAGTTCCTGAAACTGCGCTTCAAACTTCAGCTTGTCAAACGCATTGATATGCTCGGTCACATGCACATGATAGCTGTTCGTAATATAGTTTCTGTCCGTCACGTCCTTGATCATGCCGAAACGCTTTTGCAGGCACTTGGCAAATTTATAAGTCGTGGACTCCAACGGCGTTCCGTACAGACTGAAATCAATGTTCGTCTCTGCTTTCCATTTGCGGCACGCCTCGTTCAAATACTGCATCACCGATAACGCAAACGGCGTCGCTTCCGGATCGGTATGCGACTTACCCGTCATATACTTCGTGCATTCGCATAAGCCCGCATAACCGAGTGAGATTGTGGAATAGCCGCCATAGAGCAGTTTATCGATCTTCTCGCCCTTCTCTAAACGCGCGAGCGCACCGTTCTGCCAAAGAATCGGTGCAACATCCGACGGCGTTCCCTTCAGACGCTCATGTCGGAACATGAGCGCACGATAGCAAAGTTCTAAGCGCTCATCCATGATCTCCCAAAATCTTCCCGTATCCCCGTTTGAGGAACATGCCACGTCCACAAGGTTGATCGTCACAACGCCCTGATTGAAGCGCCCGTAATATTTATGCTTTTTCGGCTCATAATTTTGCGCCTTCGCAACATTTCCGGCTCCGATTTCCGTGAATCTGTCAGGCGTTAAAAAAGAACGGCATCCCATGCAGGGATAGCAGTCGCCCTGCTTTAATTTTTTCATGATCTTTTCGGAAATATAATCCGGCACGAGGCGCTTTGCGGTACACTCCGCCGCGAGCCTCGTCAGCTCCCAGTACTTGCTGCCCTCATGAATATTATCTTCCTCAAGCACATAGATGAGCTTCGGGAACGCCGGGGTAATATAAACGCCCTTCTCGTTCTTCACGCCCTTGATGCGCTGACGCAGCACTTCCTCGATCACCGCCGCCAGATCGTCCCTTGTCTGTCCCTCCGGAACCTCGTTCAAATACATGAACACCGTGACGAACGGCGCCTGTCCGTTTGTCGTCATGAGCGTGATCACCTGATACTGGATCATCTGCACACCGCGGTTGATCTCCTCTTTGACACGGCACTCCGCCATGCGGTTCACCATCTCCTCGTCATGCGCTACGCCGACAAGCTCCAGTTCCCTTCGGACCTCCTCGCGGAATTTTAAGCGGCTGACCTGCACAAACGGCGCAAGATGCGCAAGCGAAAAACTCTGTCCGCCGTACTGCGACGATGCGATCTGCGCGATGCTCTGCGTCGCAATATTGCATGCAGTCGAAAAGCTCTTGGGCGTGTCGATCATCGTTTCGCTGACGACCGTTCCGTTCTGCAGCATATCCTCTAAGTTCACGAGGCAGCAATTGTGCATATGCTGCGCAAAATAATCCGCGTCATGAAAATGAATGATTCCCTTTTCATGCGCATCGACAATATCTGCAGGCAACAGAAAACGCTTTGTAATATCCTTGCTGACTTCTCCCGCCATATAATCACGCTGTACACTGTTGACCGTCGGATTTTTGTTGGAATTCTCCTGCTTGACCTCCTCGTTGTTGCACTCAAGAAGGCTTAAGATCTGTTCATCCGTAGAATTGGATTTTCTGACAAGCGCTCTCCTGTAACGATAGGTGATATAATTTCTTGCAACGGAAAAAGCACGCTGATTCATGATCTGGTTTTCCACCATATCCTGAATCTCCTCCACGCCCGGCGCGCGCTGCATGGAAGAACATGCCTCCTCCACGCTCAAGGCAATCCTTCTGATCTGCTCGTCCGACATCTTCTCGCTGTCCACGACGCTTAGGTTTGCCTTTCTGATCGCGGCCTCAATCTTGTCCATATTGAAGCCGACTTCCGAGCCGCTTCTTTTGATAATCTTCATTCCTGCTACCCCTCTACACATTTTTAACATCGCATACCATATATTGTATCAGAGTTTTAGCAAGTGTCAATATGTTGGTATAAAAAACAAGAAAAAAACAAGTGTTTATGTATCGATCCTGACAATCTCCGCCAGCGCCTTATTCCGGTAAGCGACATCCTCCCTGACGGTAAAGCCCTGCTTTTCCCAAAACGCATTCCCGGCTTCATTCCGGTTGAATACAAGCAGCGCCGCTTTGTTGATGCCCTCCCGCTTCAACGCCGCCTCACAATGGCTCATAAGCTGTGTACCAATGCCCTGCTTTCTGTAATCTTCCGCTACGGACATATGGTAAATATATCCTCTGCGCCCGTCATGCCCTGCCAATACGATTCCGACCACCGCATCGTCTTCAACCGCAACAAAGGATGTATCGGGATTTCTCTTCAAAAATTTTTCTATGCCCTCTTTGGAATCATCCAGGTTATTAAACCCCATATTTTTACATGACATCCAAAGCGCGTATACCTTTTCATAATCCGTAATCTCCATCACACGAATTTTCATTTTGAAACCTCCAAATGACTTACAGTGATTTTTTGACATTCTTATATACTGAGAACGCAATCTACGCATTCATTTTTTCCACAACCTCCGCAGGCTTTGCCGTCATCTCCACCCACGCAGGAATAAAGCCGCTCTTTACCGCATTTCTTACCGAGCGGATATTGGACCATGCCGAGCAATAAAAGGGCACCTTTCCCCTTTCGAGAATTTCCACCGCCAGACGACTTGTGAGCGATGCGGCGATTCCCTGCCTTCTGTATGCCGGAAGAACATCCACTCCAATCTGCCACATCCTGTCACAGTCAGCGGAACACCCTGCCAGCCCGATCAGCTTTCCATTCTCATATGCGCCGACGCCCAGTACATCTAATTCCTTTCTGTCTTCACACAGCGCGTTACCCCATTCCGGCACATACAGCTCAGCAAAATCCGGCTGTTCCAGCATCCGCAGCTTATAACTGCATTCTATAGCGCGCAGCTTTGTGATGTCCGGCAAATAGTATTCCGCCATAAAACACACCTTACTGCCCTGCTTCATCAGGCGTTCATTCAGCCAATGCATGTTCGGCGTCTCGAAACAATGATAGAACTCAAATTTGCCGATGTAGGCCGCCACCATCTCCCTGACCTCATCCTTTACGGACGCAACGATATTATTTCCGTAAGACACCAGATTGCAGGTAATCGGCTCTTTGTAATATTTTCGCGCATTCTCTCCGAGTACGGATGAAACAATCACATTCGTTTCGCGAAGAAAATCCCCCGGATCACAATGAATGTCCGCCGCCGACTGCTCCATGGCAATCCTCAAAATCTCTCTATTGTCCATCTCTTACCCCGTTTCGTCTTTCCGCATTACTAAGGGAACACTGATTAAAGCGTTTCCCTAATGAACGGCTTTATGATCCCATCGGTCCTTGATCCCGCTTCTTTAAGATCACAAGCAGCACTGCCGTCGCCGCCACGACCAATGCCACCAGCACAACCACGATCATGACTGACATATCATTTGTCTGCGGTGCGATCCGCTCCGTCCCGATGCTTTCCGGATCCTGCGATTGTGCATCGTCCTCTTTACCGATCTTAGGCGCTCCGTCCGGATACAGGGCAGCATAATCCGCCGCAGGCGCATCCAGACACACCCACACACTCCTGCTGCCGTAATAATATCCGACATATCCCCAGCAATGCCCCGCTTCATCCGTATACACACCGCTGTAATCGGGCAGATACTCCCAGTCTTGCAGATTCATACTGCTGTAGCTCTCCGAGCCCGGATATTTCCAAAAATGAACCGTCTCATTCCGGTACTGTTCATCCAAAGTGCCATTCTCGCTGACAATCTGATCGCCGTAATCCTCTCGAAAGGAAATGGAATCATAGACCACCTTCATATAGTCCATCGGCATCCACCCTGTCTGCTCGTCCTCCGAGATTCCCCACACAATCCCCCGCGCATCTTCATAGGTAAAAGAGATATATGCCTTACGCCCGTTTTCCCATGTCGTTACAACCTTTGCAGATTCCGGACTCTCATAAAGGATCACCACACCGTCAGGCCCATTGGCGGTATACTGTCGGTTTACATAAATACATTCTGACGAATGTTCCTCATAAAAAGAATCCATCGGCTCCCAAATCACATCCGCCCGCACCGAATTCGTGCAGAGCAGAAAACAAAACACCATTCCCAAAAAACCGATCCACTTTTTCATAAGCTCCTCCTTATTTCCAAAAGAACGACTCCGGTCAGCCATGCGCAAAGATTTGCCATGACCGACAGCCTGATGGGATGATCGATCTCCCACTGTCTCTTTTTCGCAAAACTGCAGTAAATCCACGCTTCCACTATGATAACTGCGATTTCAACCAAAAGCTGTACTGGCAGATTCGCTGCATCCGGCAGATACCGCCTCCCAAGCCAGCACAGTAATACCGCGGGCGGATTCGTGAGCACATTGACAAGCGTCACGAGCAGGATTTTGTTTTTTCCGCGTATTGCGAAGCACACAACCCCCACGGCAAGCTCCACTGCGATCGTAAGCAGCAGGGAAACCAAAAACATCTCCAGTAAATAGTCCCTCACGATTTCTCCTTATCACACCTATTTTTTCCGATTTCCTGCGCCGGTAAACACAGCGCATCACATGCTGCTTCCACGCTGTCACGCCGGCTTTTTCCGATCCCTGCTGCCAGCAGCAACAGCGAAAGGATACTGCCCGCGCCGCCGATCACATTGCCGGTCCAAACAGGCTGTACCACCAAATAACCCGGCAGAAATCCCAAAAACAGGGCAAAGGTCAAACATCCGAACGCAAATCCCGGCATTTGCGAAAATGCACAGACCATCCAGTACAGGGTGATCGGCATGGTCATGTTAAACAAAAACAAGGCAGCCAGTCCGAGCGGCATGGCGGAAGAAAATAAATAACAGACCGCCGCCAGAATAAGCGAAACCACCGCCGTCCGAAACGAGCCCTCCCATGCTGACAAAAATCCGCCCGCCATCTTTCCGCCCACCACGGCAAGCACGCTAAGCACTCCCATCAAAACTCCGGTTTTCCAGGGAAACGAAACTGCCATGCCGATATACGAGCGCAGGATGACAACAAGCAGGCAGCAGACGGTTAAGCGCAAAACATTCCCTTGATATGGCTGAGTGTGTCGGCTTTTACACGGGATGTCCAATCCTGATGCAGGACCCCGTAAGCGGAAACAGAGCATTCCTCCGCACAATAACAGCATTAAAGCGCTCCCCCCCAAAAACCACGGATTCCATCCGCCGCCTTTAGCAAGGATCGTCCCAACGTACAGGCCCAGCGCTCCCGGCGCAACAAACACACCAAGCCGCTTGATCAGTCCGTTCCCGGCATTCCCGCAGTATCGGCTTCTGCAATCGCTTTCATCGCCGTCCTCGTGCATAGTTCCCACACGCCTGTCTCGTATCGTTCCCACGCCGCCACCCACATGGAACAGCGCATTTCCGATACCCAATATGATCGGATGCGTCACAGCCCCCGCAATCGTGCATAAAACACCGATGACCGCAGTCATAAGATCTATGTCCACGCTCTTTTTTCCGACTTTCACATGCTGTAAAGAAACATCCCGGTTCCTTCCTTCTTCTCTCGCATGCAAGGCGTCCAATACCACGCCAAACGGCATCTGCAGGGCAAACGCACAGAAATTATATAACAATATATAGAAATACCCGCCGTCCCGCGGGATAAATGTTCCGAACATCGCCATGGCGCACACGCCGTCCACCAGTAGATGCAGAATGGAATATAGGACTGTCATCTGCGTTTTCCTCTCTATGAAGCAGCTTTTATTTGGTGCCCTCAAACTTTAGACGCGGGACATCCGTCCTTTTGTTTCATCCCGCATGTCCTCTTTCCATTCATTCGTTCAAATCTGTTTTGTAAAATCCTCGATACTTTCCGCTTTTGCCGCCAGCTTCAGCCATGCACGGAGGATTTCTACATCCTTTTGCGCGGTGATCTGCTCTTCTAAGGAGGTCGGTATCTCGCCCAATTCTCTGAGCAAATCGATTAAAGCATTTATCCTTCCTTGGATTACGCCCTCTGCAATACCCTTCTCCATACCTTCTGCAAGCCCTTCTCTCCATCTCAGTTCTTCAATCTCATAGCTTTTCATATAGGCAAGCCCTACCTTTCCGTCTCTCTTTACCGCTGTTACCATTTCGTGCAGTCTTTGTAAATTCTCAGTCTTCGCATTCTCCTTTGACGTATGCTCCATATAATAGAGAAGTTCACGCAAGTCTTCCGGCGGATTTCCTTCCGTTCCTTTCGTGTATAGAAAAATTGTTCTTGCCCCATCTTCGTATCGCAGTTCGGGGACCTCAATGCAGCCGCTTTTGACCGTGTATACCATTCGGTCTAAGCCAAACGGATCATAGGTCGTGATAAAGATCACAATGACATTTCTCAACTTCTCGTATTCCACTCCCGATTTTAGGCATCCCGCATCTAACTTTGCATGATAGAAACGTACTCTTTTCGGAAGCGAAGCAGCATCTTTTTCCCTATTGTCGGGCTCCAGATCGAAGAGTTCCCCATCCTCCTCATCTAAATACACATCCATGCGGATACCATGCTTGTCAGTATCCTCGCCCTGCACGGCGCGCTGTGGGGTGACCTTGAGTTTTCCGATCTTTCTGCCCAAGATGCATTCCAAAATACATCGTGCGGCAGGCTCTCCATAAACTTCATGTCCCGTTAAGCTGTTTGCCAAAAAATCATCCACCAAATTCAGTTCTTCCAATTGTCTCATGTTTTTTCTCCTGTTTCCATAGTGCATGAAAACAGAAGTCCGTCCGCCTCTTACGATCTTCCATGCACTATGCTTTTCAATTTTGTTGTGGGTAAAGCATAGATTACAAAAGAATGCTACGCATTCTTTCAGAGAATTTCCTTCAGAAATTCTCTTGGAATCATAGAAAGAACTCCATCGAGATCGGCAGAATGCCGTCTGACGCGGATCGTTTCTCGAAAAATATCTGATATATCGAAACGTAATCCGTCAAAGAATATATGCTTTGTGCTAATTATACAAAAATTGCATCTGCATGTCAAGATATTTTTAGGCAAAACAACCATAAAAAGCAGACTATTACCACCATGGTCACAGCCTGCTTTTCTATCCGATCAACTGCACGCAATTCCTTTGGAATCACATGAAAACCACTCATCATTCCTCGCCATACACTTCCTCTATTATCGGAAACGTGCTCCACGCTTTCGGCCACCCGCAATAAAATGCAAGCTGTGTCACAACTTCCACGATTTCCTCTTTCGTGATTCCATGATCTTTTCCGATGGCAATGTGCGACTTCAATTGCGGGTATAACCCTGCGGAAAACAGCGCCGCGATCGTGATCATGCTCCTGTCCCTGGCGGATAATTTGTCCTCTCTCGACCATACCTCGCCGAATAACACATCGTCATTTAATTCCGCAAATTTCGGCGCAAGAGCGCCCAAATTATCCCTGCCTGCCGTTTGTTTTTTCATTTCTGCTCCTCCAATCGACTGTATTCTTCCTCCGCGACCGGTTCGCACCACTCCGTTTTCCCGTTTTCTCCCGGAACCTCAACGGCAAGATGCTGAAAATAAGATGCTTTCGCAGCGCCATGCCAATGCTTCACACCCGCGGGAATATTCACGACGTCGCCCGGCTTTAATGCCCTCGCCGGTTTTCCCCATTCCTGATACCAGCCCTCGCCCGCAGTTACCAGAAGAATCTGTCCGCCGCCTTTCTCCGCGTGGTGGATATGCCAGTTGTTGCGGCATGACGGCTCAAATGTCACATTGCCGATCACCACCTGTTCGGTGGAAAGCATATTCAGCCAGCTTTTGCCGACAAAATACTTCGCAAACGCATCGTTTGGCTCTCCGGTCTCAAAAACACTTAAATTCTTCTCATTCATATTTTGTCCTCCAATCTTCTATCCCTGTTTCTTTCAATCCGTTGTCTTTATTGCTGTCTTTTTCATTCTATATTCAAATCCACTTCTCAATCTCATGCCTTGACTCATTCACTCTGCATCCTCTGATCGCAAGTCCCGTTTCGACTTTTGCATCCGGACAAAGCTTCCTGATGTCCGAAACGCTCCCTCCGAGACCGCTGCCCTCATGTGTACAGAACGGTCTGATCGTCTTTCCTGAAAAATCAAATTTATCGAGGAATGTAAAAACAGCCATCGGCATCGTGCCCCAATAGTTGGGGTATCCCAAATAGATCACGTCATACCCATTCAGGCTTTCGGGATAAGCCTTAAGCTCCGGTCTTGCGCCGCGGCTCTGGTCCGCCTTTGCCTCGCTTGTGCACTCGTTATAATCTTTGGAATAAGGATGCAGCTGCTCGATCCGGAACAGCTCGCCGCCCGTCATTTCTGCGATCAACCCCGCCACGACTTCGGTATTCCCCACATGGAGCATCTTTAACGTACCGTTCCAATAATTTTCATCTGCCCGCGAATAAAATGCGATCAATTCTCTTGACATACTCATACCTCCTTTTCCCATTAAACCATAAATCCCTTTGACACAGAAGTTCCGTTTTGTTATAGTAGTATAAACTTAAAGTTTATGGAGAGATGCCATGTATCATTACATGCTGGAAACCCTGATCGCCGTTGCCGACTGCGGCAGCTTTGCCAAGGCTGCGGAAAAGCTCTTTATTTCCCCGACTGCCGTCATGAAGCAGATGAATGCGCTGGAAAAGCATCTCGATCTGACGCTGATCGTGCGTAATCCGAACGGGATTAAGCTGACTCCGGCAGGGGAACTCATTTACAGCGACGCCAAATTCATGATCGATTATTCCAAAAAATCCATCGCTGCTGCAAAAGCGCTAATGAACAGTACAAGCTCCACCTTCCATGTCGGAACGTCCATGCTCAATCCGGCAAAACCCTTTATGGATCTTTGGTACAGGATCAGCAGCGCTAAAACGCAGTTTTCCAATTATAAACTGCATCTCGTCCCCTTTGAGGACAACCATGACGGGATTCTGTCGGAAATCGAAAAGCTTGGCACCAAGTTTGACTTTCTCATCGGCGTATGTGATTCCAAGGCATGGCTCTCCTTATGCAATTTTCTGCCGCTCGGGATCTATCGGAAGATGATCGCCGTCCCACGCGACCACCCGCTGGCCGATAAAAAACAACTGGAGCTCAGCGATCTGTACGGTGAGACGATGATGATGGTAAAACGCGGGGATTCTCCCGCAAATGATTATATCAGAAACGATCTGGAAAAATACCACCCCCAGATTCATCTCAAAGATACACCGCCATTTTATGATCTGGAGGTTTTTAATCATGCGGCGATAAACGGCTGTCTGCTGCTGACGATCGAATGCTGGCAGCATATTCATCCCGGACTCATCAGCATTCCGGTCAACTGGGATTATTCCATCCCTTATGGGCTGCTGTACAGCCTTCACGCGTCAGACACCGTATCGGATTTTGTGGAACAGGTCAAAAAAAACAATGGAAAATGAAAATCAAGAACAGACAGGAGGACAATCATGACAATCGTTCGTTTTTATGATGAAGTTTCAGATGAGCTTTTGAAGTTTGCGGTCATCATCACCGTACATAACGGCAAATGGGTATTTTGCAAACATAAAAAAAGAAGCACTTTAGAAGTTCCCGGCGGGCACAGAGAACCCGGCGAGGATATTTTTTCCACCGCAAGAAGAGAATTATATGAAGAGACCGGTGCGCTTGTCTTTAAGCTTACACCGATCTGCGTGTATTCCGTCACGGCGCCCGACAATTTTGACGGCATGGAATCCTTCGGTATGCTTTATTATGCGGATGTGACCCGGTTCGAGCAGGAGCTGCACAGCGAGATCGAAACGACCGTTATCACCGACACGCTGCCGGAAAACTGGACTTATCCCGAAATCCAGCCGAAGCTGTTAGAGGAAGCGGCGCGCAGGGGCTTTATCAGATGAATCACGACATATTCCGAATGTTTTTGGGTTCTGACCGGATACCCCCATCCGGCGATGCCGGAAGATACCACTTCCGTTAAATTTCCTTCTTCTCGGTATCCGTAGGTCAGCTCATTCGTGTGGAATACCTCTGCCAGGAAGCCTAAGGGCCAAACCTGTCCGGCATGAGTGTGGCCGGACAGCATGAGCCCGCATCCGCTTTCCATAACGTCCGCATACTCCACCGGCTGATGATCGATCAAAATCCATTCTTTCGCGGCATCGGCACCTTCTACAAGCTGGAAAATGGATTTTCTTGTGTCGGAGCCATGCCCTCTGTCAGCGCGTCCGATCAATAGGATTTCACTATTAACAGCATACGCCTCATCTTCAAGGATATGGATCCCCGCCCGCTCTATCGCATCTTCCAGCTGCGCCGCTGTATAATTCGGTCTTTCGGCATACTCACTTCTATCATGATTCCCATATACATAATAAATCCCGTATTCGGTACGGATATTGCCCATGATCTCAAACGCTTCCTGCATTTGCGCAAGACTTGTGCGCTCGTCCACAATGTCCCCGCCCAGGATTACCATATCGGGGTTTTCGCTTTCAATGGCATCTGCCGCCCGCTTGAGCTGCTCGCCGTCCATGGTCGTTCCATAGTGCAGATCCGAAAAAAACACAATGGTATACCCTTCTTCCCGAATCTCCTTATCCGTCAGAACCGTATATTCCGTTTTGACGATATGATGCATATTATAATAGCCGTAACCGACCAGCAGCACCGCTGCCAGTAACGCCAATATTCCGCTCCGGTAGACCGCCTTTCCCCAGTACGGAAATGTTTTATTTTTGCGGAACTTTTTCACAATCAGCGCAAAAAAATCAAACATGAGCAGAAATACCACCATGTACATGAATATCACAAACCATAACCCATTGATATAGCCGACCGACAGAATCAGTATGCCGGTAACCCCCGCCGTGATCATGATCCTCATTCTCTTCGTAAGTTTTTTGCCAAAAAAACAGACTGCCATATAAACTTTGCGGCAAAGATAAATCCCCGCCAATAAAATAATGACCAGTGGCAGCAGCATCCAGATAAAAAACATCATCCTGATTTCCTCTTTTGAGCGGAACGCTTTCCTTTGACCCTACACTTCTCAATTTGCCCTGCGGTATTTTTTGACCGTTTTCACAATATAATAGATTCCCGCAATCCCACCGCTGACCGCGCCCGTGATCAAAATGCCCTCGATCGTAAAATGCAGGTATGACAGCGTGACAAAACTGATGATGAGCAGCAACAATATAACATAACCCGCCGTGCATCCTACCATCAGAAAAAAGCACAAAATATCCTTTATTAAATCCAATGCGGAAAACCGGCCTTCGTCCCGCACGGTTCTTCTTTTCTTTTTCGGCATCATGATCCTCTTTTCCATCTCCGTTTTTATCCCATGCGCGCTTCACTTTGCTTTTGCCCACACACTTTGTCCGTCGTCCGTGTAGCCGCAAAGTACGCGGCACATACAGCTGTTTTCAAAGTCAAACGCCTCTCCTGCGACTGCCGTGACACCGGACAGCGATACGTCCAGCCGACTGCGCGCAGGCGAATTGTCCGTGTTGGAGAACACAATCCACTCCCACGCTTCGCTGCATCCGGCGCCCTCTCCTGCGCCCTGTGCTGCTGTCTCCGCTTCTGTTTCTGCCACCTTCCGGTCTGCCTCTGCTGCCTCCTGCGATACTGCCTTTGTTACCGCTTTCGGCGCATGTTTCCCGACAGGCACACCGTCCGCAACATCAAAGCGATAAACCTGCTCCGCAGCGCGTGCCTCCCCCGCAAACGGCTCCGGCGACAGCACCGGCCAGTCATTGATAAAATACATTCTCCGCACGACCATATAATGCATGCGGTAGGAACGTCTGTCCCTCTTCTTCACCGGCTCATGCACCAGCGCCGCCGCGCCGTCACGCACATGATGAATAAAATAATAGGCATCCTCCGGCACATTATAAAACGGCACACCGTGTCCCGGTCCGCGGAATCCGTCAAAACGCCATTCCGGATGGCTTATGGTCTCCACCCTCACGCCATGCTTCGTCCATACCTCGATCGTACGCGGTTTTGTTATGCTCCGCTCCGCATACGGCGCTTCCGCAGAAAAACAATAGCTTCCCGCAAGCTTCATGCCAAGGGATTCCCCGTCCAGATTCCTGCCGTCCATGTCACGGTACGGTCCGTCCACCGTGCGGCTTAATCCCACGCGAATATCATAATCTTCCCCGAGCCAGCCATACGAAAGGAACAGATAATAATTGCCGTTATGCGGATTTCGGATGACAGCGGCGCCCTCCGGTCCGTCGATATACGAACCTGCCGGTTTATGCGCAATGCGCCGCCCAAGCTCATGCACATCTCCCGACAGACTGAGCCCCGTTTCGGGCGCAAGCTCTTTTAAGTAGATTCCTCCAAAAAAAGAACCGTACACTAAATATTTTTTCCCGTGCGCGTCATCCACGATATGCGGATCGATCGCGTTCGGATAAGAATTGTCCGTTCCCCAAGTGTCCACGACAACGCCCCGGTTTTCAAACGGTCCTTCGGGATTGTCCGCCACCGCAAGATGAATGCGCGATTCGGAACTTCCGAATGCCCGCGTTGCCGAATAATACAGACGATATTCCCCGTTCACATACTCCACAAACGGCGCCCAAAAGCCCGGTGTCGGCGCATAATGTCCGTTATTCCGCGCCTCTGAGACTGCCGCGTCGGAAAGTGCATAGCCGACAAATTCAAAGTCCACCAGATCCCGGCTTTTCCGGATCGGAATCCCCTGCCGATAGTGCGAAGTGATCGCGCTGTCTGTTGCATAAGAATAATACAGACCGCTCACGGGATCATAAAACATAGACGGATCGTGGGATTCAAATAACGGGTTTTGATCTCTGTCATGACAATTCAGCTTAAATCCCGGCCGTAAATTCTTATTTTTTTTCGCCGCAAGCTCCTGTTCCATCGTTTCCTCCGTTCCACGCTGCTCTTTGTTATTTTTTTACACTTTACTCATAGACCCTGCTGCCCCAGATCGTCACCTGGTTTTCGATTCCCATCGCCGTAAATACGACTGTCTCGATATTGGTATTTTCCACTGCCATCTCAAGACTGACACCGCTGTAAGTTACGCCGTCAAAATTTAAGGTAATATACGGTGTACCCGGCTCTAATGCCCATGTACCCGTGTAATCGCCGCTGATCTTTCCATCCTCCGTGAGTGTAATAAACTGCGGCTTTTTCGTCTCCAGATGCTCGTAATCGATGTCCAGCTCGTGGATGATCATCTCGTAATCTCCCGCAACCTGCGATGCAGACAGCCCATTCTGCGGCAAGCTCTCGCCCACGGTCTGATAAGGCGCCGCCACAAGCCAGCCTTCCTTGTTGACGAACAGCTGGTGCACCTTCACATAATGCCCCTCCGTGCCGTTGCTCGTGCGCGTATGGAAAATGATGTAAGCGCGCCCGTCCTCATCCACAAACGCGGAATTGTGTCCCTGCGCCACCTGTCCCGAAAGAAAGTTTCTCCACTTATAACCGCCAAACAGACGCACACCCTTACTCATATTAAAGTTCATCTGTAATGTGTCAAAGAACGCATCGTTACCGAGCGCATCCACATAACCACCGTCCGGTGTCTCCGAACGGTATACGCGGACATTATAACCGCGCGCTGCCTCTAAGCCGCCATAGGAAATAAACAGGTAATAGTAATCGCCGATCTTTTCAATATAGGAAGCCTCACCGGACGAATACATACCGCCCGCGATCTTTTTTCCGAAATAAGCATCCGAATGAATATCCGTCTCGTAGCTGACCGAATAATCACGCAGTCCCGTCTCCTCGTCCAGCTCCAGCATGAAAATACCGCCCGACCAGGAGCCGTAACTCATCCACAGATTTCCGTCATCGTCATAGAACACGCAGGGATCGATGCAGTTCGGATACATATCACCCCATTTGTGATTATCCACACCGTTTGTCACATAGCGCTCCGGTATCTCGTCCTCACCGGTCACAAGCGGCGCATCCGTCAATCCGTAATCGTCCTCGTTAAAGCCGCCGTACACGATCGTGCCAACATACTCATACGGTCCCTCAAACGCATCTGCCGTCAAAAGAACAATGTTCGACTTCCAATCATCCCCGTTGGCGCTTAAATACATGCAGTACTTGTTCATCGCCGTATTATAGATCACATCCGGTGCCCAAAGATAACCGTTCCAGCCGTCGGCACGGTCGTCTAAATTCCACTCACGGATCTGTGACTTGACGTTTTCGGAAAAATTCCCCTGTATCACACTGTCCAAACTCGTCCAGTCGGTCAAATTCTGGGACATTGCCCCGCAAAGAAAACTGCCGACAATATAATAAGTGCCGTCTAAGTCTCGGAAAATGGACGGGTCATGACAGGTTACTCTCTGTGCGATCTGAACATTCTCATGCTCAATGACAAGCAGATCCTGGGACGCTTTGAACTTGATCACGGCGCGGAGCATGATCTCCTGTCCCGCATACTGCACTTTTATATAAGGACGGACCGTGATCTCCTCCACATCCGCAGCAGCCGCCTGTGCGGGAGCTGCCGGAACCATGCCTGCCGCCAATGATACGGTCAGGAACAAGATGAGTGCGTTTTTGGATGCGTCGCTTTTTTTGTCCTTTTTCCCGTCTGCATCTTTATTTCCGGTTTGACCTTTTCCGGACTTCCCGTTCCCTTTTTTCTTAATGATCAAAAGAATCACAACAACGATCACGACAAGGGCTGCTATGACCCCGACAACAATGCCGATGAGCACGCCGCTTCCCATGCCCTGCGACACATAGATCTCCGCGTCACCGATCAGCACGCCGCTTAACTCACAGGTCTCGCCCGCCGCAATTTCAGGAAGCTCTGTCGGCACGGACCCCTCATACGCTTCGATGATACCGTCGGAATGATTGTAGGTAACATTCGTCGCCGCAAGCGTCCAATGCTGCTTATTATTTTCTACGCGGAGCGTATAATGGATTTCCTCTCCTGCCCGATACTCCGCCTTGTCCGCCTCGATCGTCACGGAAACGCCATCCTCTGTCGATGTATTCGCCGTCTTGCCCTCAGCAAGCGCAGTCATCGCAAGCAGCGTGCCGAGCAGACAAACGCTAAGCCATGTCATGATTCGTTTTTTCATACTCATACCCATTCCTTTCTATGACCTGCAGGTTCCTATGCAACAACATCCCCATCCGGTTCCCATCTTATCGCCATACCAAAAACACGGAACCATGTGCAGGAAGCACTGCGGAAATACCGCTCTCCACCGTGCGCTCCGCATGACTCCCACATTCTGCGGTCTGTTCCCCGCAGCCCGACGCGTTCTGCACCGCTTCCCCCGCCGCATACGCGCCGCTCCATGCGTGGCTCATCTGTTTTCCTCTGAGCGAAACGCCGTTGTCCCGAAGCGTTTTTTCTCCGATTGACACCGTATGCTCCCGCTCACCGATGTTAAACATCGCAATGTAAATGCTCCCATCCGCGCCGTCCTCATTCATCCAGACCGCACTCTCCTCATCGCGGGAAAGCTGCTTCGGCGTCCCGCCGTTTTGCACGCACTGAAGGAGTGTTTCGTTCGTCAACAGCCCCGTCGTCCAGTCATCCAGCTTTGTCAGTTCCGCCCCGATCATCAGCGGTGCGCGGAAAATGCACCAGAGATTCATCATTGTGACCTGCTCCGTGCGCGTAAACCCGGTATCACGCTCATTGCCGAACGCTTTTCCGATCTTGCCGAGCGGAAGCATGTCGCAGTCCGGAAAACAGCCCGGCGACACATGTCTCTGCCACAGTTCACAGCGGTCAAACATATCCTTTAAGGAATCCCAGTGATCCCAAAAATCATCCGTGATACGCCACATATTCGCATGCTGCGCATAATACCATGCCTCTTCGATCTTTGCAGGACCGGGAGACAGGCTTAAGACCATCTCTCTGCCGCAGCGCTCCATCGCCCGATGCAGCATGGCGATCTCCGCCCGCGCCGAAGGCATATCCATCCGGCAAATATCGTCGCACTTGATAAAATCGACGCCCCATTCCGCATACAATGCAAAAAGAGAATCGTAATACGCCTGCGCGCCCTCGCATGCCGGGTTTAAGCCGTACATATCAGGATTCCATGCGCAGATATTCGACGGATCGGCGA
>CAMWSU010000071.1 GCA_947176965.1 uncultured Lachnospiraceae bacterium
GCCGTAAACGTATAGCCGTGTTCCGCGAGCATGCCGAGCATCATTTCCGTATCTACTAAGTTTTTATCGCAGCCAAGCGACACCATCAAAATTTTCATCGTTGTATCTTCTCCGGAATGTTTTGCGTTCCCTGATCTCCTGTTTGCATGTATGCCCCACTTGTTTCCGTAAAGCGTTTCTTATGAAGCAGAAAAAGGAAGCATCTCACGATACTTCCTCAATTGTCCCTCTCTCATTCTCCTCATCGCCAAGGATCGAGATCTTTCCCTGATTGAGTTCATCCACGGCAACCGACAACGGCTTTCTCAATTTGTTTTCCTGCGTTAAAGGATCGTCTCCTGCTATGATCTGCCTTGCCCGCTTCGACGTCGCCATCACGATGGAATAGCGGCTGTTGATGACCGGCTGGTCGCCCTCCTCGACTCCGCTGTTTACCACGTCCATTAAATCTGCATAAGATGGATGTATCATATTGTTGTTTCTCCCTTCTGGAATTTCTTCAAATCATTTCTCAGCTCATTGATAAAAGAAATATTCTGCCCCGGCGTAAAATGTGCGGCGCACAATATTCCGTGAAGCTCACGCTCGCAGTCGTCGAGATCATCATTGACGATCACATAATCGTACCGCTCAAGTCCATCGCTCTCCGCCGCAGCCCGACTTAAACGCTCGGCGATCTTCTCCTCCGTCTCTGTGGCTCTGCCGCGCAGCCTGCCCTCCAATTCCGCCGCACTCGGCGGAAGTACATACACAAGCACGGCATTCGGAAAGCGCTCCTTTACTTTCATCGCACCCTGTATCTCGATCTCCAGGATTATGTCCTTTCCCTGTGCCATCTGTTCCTCCACATAGGCGCGCGGCGTGCCGTAATAATTGCCGCAGTAGGACGCGTATTCGATCAGACCGTTCTCTTTGATCTGTCCCTCAAATTCGTCTTTTGTCACAAAAAAGTATTCCCTGCCGTTTTCCTCTCCCGGACGCGGCGCGCGCGTCGTCATGGAAATGGACAGCGCATAGCGGTCATATTTTTGCACAAGCCTTTTTACAAGCGTTCCTTTTCCGACGCCCGCAAACCCCGAAATAATAATGAGAATGCCCTGATGCTTCATTGCGTTAAGCCCTCCCCGCCATCCGGCAGCTCTTTTGCGCGCAGGGAGATCGTCTCGGGAAGCAGGGCGGAAAGTACAAGCTGGGAGTTTTCCATCACCAGCACCGCTTTCGTTTTACGCCCCTGCGTCGCATCGATCACCACGCCGTTTTCTTTTGCTCTCTGCACCAGCCGTTTGACCGGCGCGGAATCCGGACTGACAATGGCAATGATCTTATCCGTATTCACCATATTGCCGAATCCGATGTGAATCAGTTTATTCATATAAAATCCAATCTTTTTCTACTCAATGTTCTGTATCTGCTCCCTGACTTTTTCGATTGTTGTTTTCAGCTCAATGCCGCAGTTGGAAACGCTTAAGTCATTTGATTTTGAAAGGATCGTATTCGCCTCGCGGTTCATCTCCTGCGCGACAAAATCCAGTTTGCGCCCGATGCTTCCGCCGTCCTGCAATGCTTTTTTTACCGATTCGATATGGCTGCGCAGACGGACAAGCTCCTCGTCCACACAGATCTTATCTGCATAAATCGTGACCTCTGTAACAATACGACTTTCATCCATCGTGCGCTCTCCTAAGAGTTCGCGCACCTTATCCTCCAGACGTTTCCGATACTCTGCAATGATCTGCGGGGAACGCTCCTCAATAAAATCGACGCATTTTTGCATCTCGTCAAGCTTAGCAAGCAAATCCTTCCTGAGGTTCTCGCCCTCGCGGATACGCGTCTCCACAAAATTCTGTGCCGCGCCTTCTAACGCACGATGCAGAAGCTTCCAGATCTCTTCCTCATCCTCGCCCTGTTCATCCGTCGTTAAGACTTCGGGACAGCGCGCAAGCGTGGATACACGAATATCATTATCCAAAGAAAAATCCGCCGCCATCTGTTCAAAATAGCGCAAATATTCCGCGGCAAGTTCCTTGTTATATTTGATGACCGCCTTTCCTTCCGCCGCGTCCTCATAGGTAATAAAAAGATCGACCTTTCCGCGCTGCATATGGTTTTTTAACTCGTTTCGGATCGCTGCCTCAAACAGATTCAGCTTCTTCGGCATCTTCACCGATACGTCCAGATAGCGGTGATTGACCGCTTTCATCTCCAAGGTGATCTTTTTTGTCCCCTCCGCGACCTCCCATCTGCCAAAGCCCGTCATACTTTTAATCATAAGCGACTCTCACACCGCGCGTTTCCCCCGAACATGCACGCGGCGTCCCCCTCTCCGTAAGCTTTGATGAACGCTTCCCGTTCCATATTATAGTACAGCCTGCGAAGCGCGTCAAGAATCGAGTTCTCTTAACCCTGCAATATCCGGCGCGATCGTCATGGAATAATTCGTATAATAAACAACGAAGCCCGGCTTCGCACCGTTCGGTTTTTTCACATTTTTGCGCAGCGTATAGTCAATCTCCACCTTGTCCTGTCCCGCGCCCTTGGAGTAATGCGCCGCAAGCGCAGCCGCCTCCTCATAAGTGCGGTCCGGCAGCTCGTTCCCCTGTGTTTTTACGATGACATGGGAGCCGGGAATCCCCTTGGCATGAAACCACCAGTCCCCGCCCGTCGCAAACTGAAACGTCAGCGCCTCGTTCTGATAGTTGTTTTTTCCGACATACATATGAAAGCCGTCGCTGCTCACATAATGGAACGGTCTGCTCGTCGTGCGCGCGCGCTTTCCCCCTCCGCGTCTGCGGATATAGCCGCTCTCTACAAGCTCCTCCCTGATCTCGGTTAAGTCCTCCTCGCCGCGGGCAATGTCCAAAGCCGTCATGACAGACTCCAAATGATCAATCTCCGCCTTTGTCTCCTTCGTCAGCGCAAGCAGCGCCTCATTCGTCCGTTTCAGCTTACCGTAACGCTCAAAATATTTCTTGGCGTTTTCGCCCGCGCTCAGCGTGGGATCAAGCGGTATGGTGATCATCTCGTTTGTATAATAGTTGAGCGCGTCAAGTGACTTTGCACCCTCGGGCGCTCCGTAACCGTAGGTATTGAGCAGCTCGCCGTACACCTTGTACTTCTCCCGTTTTTCCGTGTCCGCAAGCTGCCTTACCTGAAGATCGTATTTTTTGACATTACGCTCATAAGCCGTCTGCACGATCTTGCGTAAGTCTGCCGATTTCTGCCGGATCCTTGTCACAGCGCTTTTCTGCGCATAATAATCCTCCAGCAGTGCTGACATCTGTTCATACGCCGCCGTCTGCGCACCTTCGTAAATGGAGAGGGGGATTGCCGCATATTCCCGCGGCTCCTTTCCCTCATATACAATATTCGGCGCAAATTCCTGTCGCGCCACGCTTTGCATCACCTGTGCAAATGCGTCTGCCAGAGACGATAACGCCTCCTCAGAAAGCGTATTCGCCGCCCGGTCCGCATCCACGCCGGCCATGTGGCAGATCTCCTGCGCGATCACTGGGGACAAGCCGGTAAATGACGTATAAAGTGCCTGATAGACCGGCATGGGGCGCACTGACAGCGCCTCTTTGACCTGTGATACGTCCGCCGTCAGCGGATTTTGTTTTTCCTGCGTCTTCGGGATGTAATAGTCACGTCCCGGAAGCACCTCCCTGACCGAACTGACCATGCCGGAAATGTGCTTGATGCTGTCAATGATGCGTTCCTTGTCATCCACAAAGATCAGATTGGAATGCTTTCCCATGAGCTCGATCACCAGTTTTTTCCGGCACACATCGCCAAGCTCGTTTAGGTGCTCCAAATGAAAAACAACAATCCGTTCAAACTCGGGCTGTTCAATCTCCACAATGCGCGCGTTTTGCAAATGTTTACGCAGCAGCATACAAAAATTGGGCGCCGTCATCGGCGCCTGCTTGTTCTTTTGCGTCAGATATAAAAGCGGCAGGGACGCATTTGCGCTCATGAGCAGGCGGTACTGCGTACCGTGATTTTTGATCGTCAGCAAGAGCTCATCCTTCTCCGGCTGCACAATTTTGTAGATGCGGCCATCTATCAGCGCATCGCGTAACTCCGCCGTCAGGTTCGCGATCGTGATCCCGTCAAATGCCATGATCTGTTCCTTTCTTTATCCGGACTATTTGAAAAGGCGGAATTCTTACGAATCCCGCCCCATATGTTTATCCGATCATCCAGTCGTACATCTCCTGATATTTCCGTGCGGATACTCCCCACGAAAAGTCCGTCGCCATCGCACGGTCAATGATCTTATTCCACTCGCGTTTCTTATCGTAATAAATGCGTTCCGCGTAACGGATCGAGCCAAGCATCTCATGCGCGTTGTAATTGCAGAAACTGAAGCCCGTTCCCTTGCTCTCGTACTCATTATACGCCTCGACCGTATCCTTTAAGCCGCCTGTCTCCCTGACGATCGGCACGGTTCCGTAGCGCAGCGCCATCAGCTGGCTTAATCCGCATGGCTCAAACAGGGACGGCATTAAGAACGCATCGCAGGAGGCATAAATCTTATGGGACATCGCCTCGGAATAATAAATATTCGCGGAAACCTTATTATTATACTTCCAGTCAAAATGGCGGAACATATTCTCGTACTGCTCCTCGCCCGTTCCAAGCACGACAAGCTGTACATCATCCTGACAAAGTTCATCCATCACATAGGCGATCAGATCAAAGCCCTTCTGATCGGTCAAACGCGACACGATGCCGATCATCATCTTGCGGTCATCCTCGACCAGTCCGAGCTCCTTTTGCAGCGCCCGCTTATTTTTGACTTTTTCTTTGCGGAAGTTCACCGCGTTATACTTATATTCGATATACTTGTCAGTCTCGGGATTATACTCTTCATAGTCAATACCGTTGACGATTCCTCTCAGGTCGCCGCTTCGCGCACGCATGAGCCCGTCAAGCCCTTCGCCGTAAAAGGCGCATTTAATTTCCTCGGCATAGGTGTCGGATACCGTCGTAATCGCATCCGCAAATACCAGACCGCCCTTTAAGAGATTGGCATCCTTATAGCATTCCAGCTTATCCGGCGTAAAATAGAAATCCGGCAGTCCCGTCAGATCCTTGATCGACCGAATATCCCATTTTCCCTGGAACTTAAGATTATGGATCGTCATAATGGATTTGATTCCCCGATAGAAATCATTTCCCTGGAACCGCTCGTGAAGATATACGGGAATCAGACCCGTCTGCCAGTCATGACAGTGAATGATGTCCGGCCGGAAACCAAGCAGCGGCATCGCGGAGAGCGCCGCTTTCGAGAAAAACGAAAACTTCACAATATCCTCGTAAAAATTGCTGCTATAGGGCTTAAAACCGTTAAAATAAGATTCGTTGTCGATAAAATAATAGGTCACGCCGTCAACGACCGCTTCCAAAATACCGACATATTCATTTTTCCAGTTAAAATCCATGTAAAAATGCGTCTTGTACTGCATGAGATCCCGCATATTCTGGGAAATACAGGTATACTTGGGCAGCATCACCCGAATGTCAAAATACTCTTTGTCCACATATTTCGGAAGGGAACCCACCACATCGGCAAGTCCTCCGGTCTTAATAAACGGTACGCCTTCCGATGCAACAAATAAAATATTTTTCATCTCCTACCTCCTCAAGGCATTTTTATTTTCCTAATATTAACAGTATAGCTCAAAAAATGCTCAAGGGGAAGTGTTTTTTTTAACTGCGGTACTGAAGCCGGATCCGATCTGCAATGAGCGCAATAAATTCTGAATTGGTCGGTTTTCCCTTTCCTGCGCTGATCGTGTAGCCGAACAGCGATTCTAACGTCTCCGAACGGCCTCTTGACCATGCGACCTCAATGCCGTGGCGGATTGCGCGCTCCACGCGGCTCGGCGTTGTCTTGAATTTTTCGGCAATGGTCGGATACAGGATCTTTGTGATGGAGTTGAGCATTTCCACATCCTCCACCGCCATCATGATCGCCTCTCTTAAGTACTGATACCCTTTGATGTGCGCAGGTACGCCGATCTCATGAATAATCTCTGTCACGTCCTTTTCCAGATCGTGAACCACGCTCTCCGCCTTTTGCAGCACCGCTGATTCCGTACCGGCATCCTGTTGTGCAGACAGCCCCTCCGTCCTTCCCGAAGGAACCGTTATCATGATCTGTATTTCCTTGTCGTTATTGATCAAATCACTCAGCATCTGAAACATTCTCTCGTTGTCATCTCTTGTAACCACATTCATCTGCTCCATCCTAAATCCTCCATCCATGTTCCGTCTGCGCCCTTGTGCATAAACACAATATCGGCAAAGCCGCACAACCATGCGCAAAATCAAATACCCCGCTGCAGAGCAGCGGGGTATTTGACCCTCGCGGCATTCGCCAAATGGATGCTAACGCATCCGCTTGGCTCATTGCCCGCGGGAATAAAAACCACCAGCATGTCATGCTGACAGTTTTTATTATATTTCGTCATGATTACGCAGACAAGATTAAGGCATCGCGCACACCTGCGTACAGGCACAGCTACCATCATAACGGCTGCGTCCCGTCATCCGTCCGAAAACACAGCTCACAGCGTTCTTTGATCCGGTACGCCTCAAAATATCGCTCCTCAAGCGGAATCCAACGCTCCTGAAACATCGTTGCTCTGTCTTTGCCGTTTCTTAAAAGGATCCGGCGCTCCTGCTCCGTTTCCGTGACATCTAAAAATACGCGCAGATCATACGCATCCCAAAGCGCGGGATGGCAGCTGTACGAGCCCTCCACAATGTTGACCGTCTCTGCTGGCACGGCCACTGCCTCTGCGAAGTCCTGCCTTTGGCAGTCAAACGGCCGGTAAAAAAAAGTCTGCACACCGTTTTGCAGGGGTAAGAGGATCTCCTCACGAAACCGCTCATGATCCACATTTCCGCCCGGCATGGCAAATCGTTCCTCCGTGCGCTGCTCCGGTCTTAAAAAGAAATCGTCCATATGAAAAACACGCCAGCCGTTCTGCTCATTCAGGCGGGCGGCGAGCGTTGTCTTTCCCGAACCGCACCTGCCGTCAATCGCGATGATGAGCGGTTTTTCCGCACAATTCCTGCTTTCCGCGAGCTTGTTGACTGATTTGGTCACTTCCTGAACAATGGCTTCCATATAGTTCGTTTCCTTCCAAATATACTCTCAATATATGAATTATTCGATCTATGAAACATGAAGAGATCTTATCCCCAAACAGGGGAAACGCCCTTATTTTGCAGGAAAACTTGCATTTTGGTCGGTTCTCTTGCAAAAACCGCACTGAATCATTATCCATTCCCCGGCAAAAAAGAACGCTGATCAAAGCGTTCCCTATAAATATGTTTGCTCCAGATACGCAGCAATCCCGTCCTCATCATTACTGCCGATGACCCTGTCCGCGATTTCTTTTATCTCGGGAACGGCGTTTCCCATGGCAATCCCGCACCCGCAGAATGCGAGCATGCCGCTGTCCGCATAATCATCACCGAACGCGGCAATTTCCTCTTTTTCAATCCCTAAGACCCCGCAGACTTCCGCAATCGCCCGTTCCTTTGTCACTGACTTTTTCGTAAACTTGTACCAGAATCCGTCCGAAAAACGGGCGCAGTCACAATCTGTCAGATGCTCCTGCAAGCGCTTTGCATGTTCGTCATCCGGTATCTCCACGCAGATTTTTAAGGCGTATTGTTCAAAATTCTCAAAATCCGTATAAACGCTGTCCCCCCAGCTTACATCCTGCTTCTTTGGGTCGATCTTATAATTCCAGTAATGTCGGTCGATGGTGTCAACAGTGATCTCACAGTCCGCACCGCATATCCGCCTTGCCGCGGCAATCAGCGCCTTTGTCTCTTCTCCTGTAAACTCTGCCCTGTAAAGAGATTCTCCCTGATATTCTGCCAATGCGCCGCCGCTCGTAATCAAAATATCCGGCTGCAGCTCCTCGATAAAGCCAAGCGCATTCTGCCTGCCCCTCGATGTGGACACGCCGATCAGGATTCCCTTTTGTCTGCATTGTTGTAACACATGCAGGGTTCGTTTCGAGATTGTCTTATCGCTGCGAAGCAGCGTACCATCCAGGTCAAACAATAATAATCGACAATTCTTCATGCGGATGCCTCCGGCTTCTTGATCCTCAAACACTTTGATTCGCTAACCGACACTCTGGATTTGGCGGTCATTTATATTTCACGGTTCTAAATTTATGTTCTATCCAGAACGTTGCCTCTAATGTATGAAAATGGATGAATCTTATCTTAGGGTCATCAATCCCTTTCGGAAAAAAGCCTCTGTGATTTTCATTCCATAATCTCTGCATTTCTTCTCTATCCGTTATGAACCCCACTTCGCCCACTAAGGTTAATGAATCCCCTTCGTGTTGAAAACAAACGCTTGACTTTGTATTCGTTTCAAAATGTTTTGCCTTTCCCTGCTTTTCACTTCTCTTTGAAGTTACAAAGTAAATCTCCCGAAATCCCTCATCACTCAATTTATTCACACAACAGGTTCTGGGATATCCTTTTTCATTCACAGATGAAACAAACATATTGTCACATTTCCTTACTAATTCATCTGCCCTTGCTTCTATTTCTTTAATTCTCTGTTTCTGAACATCACTTGCTTTCTGTTCCATAGGTACTCCTTTTCAAATTCTGATTATCCAATGCAATTATACTCTATTTTCATCCGCGGCACAATGCCGAAACATCATCCGCGCTCCGCGTAAATCCCTAAAAATGAGGTAATCTTACCGTGTGGGTATTCCCCCTCGATCAATCCGAATTCCGGATCATAATAGATTCCCTGATACAACAGGGTCCAATGCGTATAGCCCGCATTCGTATGAACGGTAAGGATGGAAAACGGGGCAGGCTGCGGGTTTTTCTTTGAAATCCGCACGTTCTTCTCTGCATGGGGAATCCCGTATTGGTCAAGAATCTCGATGAGCTGCCCGATGCTTGTCGGACCGTCCGTTCCCATGTCCCGTATGACGGTCTCGATCGGTTTATCTGCGATCATCGCAATACAGGCCTGACCGCAGGCGGAAAAGGTTGTTTGTTTGATCAGTTTCATCACAATCCTCCTGTCTTTCAATAAACGGCAAGTTCATTTTTGAAATATGATTGATCAATCTGCCTCGTCTACGAATAGATTGTAAACACGGCAGTTTTAGAAACACTATCCACATTAATATAGACATCCATACACGTCATGCCGTCCTTTTCATAAACATGCTCGAAGCAGGCTAGAATATTGTCATTCATCTTTTCCTGAAATCCGTTTACCTCCAAATATGCCATGATTTTTTTGTACGCGTTCGGAATCCGTTCAAATGCAGCGACAAACGGATCGTATATCGTGATCACCGCGTAGTCCGCGTCAATCTGATCGTGATATTCCACACCGGGGCAGTCGGTCGTAAATCCGTCTGGCAGCACATAGGCGGATACATAGCCTCTTAAAGCGAACCGATTCTGCAATTCGATGGAAACAAACGGAAAATCCCAACCGATCTGCATGGCGTTTGGTGCGCTTTCGAGCAGACCCGATCTTTTTGCCCAATTCTCCATATAGGCGGTCACATCATCCTCCGGATTCGGTGTGATCATCACATACCTTGCCATGCGAAACCCCTTAACCTTTTTGATTGTGATCTCGGAATAAATATGTTTGTCTTCCGTCAGATTCTCCCGGATGAGCGTATCTAATTTGCAGGAAAACAGATCGCTCAATGCGACAAGATTATTTAATTCGGGAACGATCTCATCCGCCTCCCATCTCGATACCGTCTGTCGGGAAACAGACATCTTATCCGCCAGCATTTCCTGTGTGATTTTCTTTTGCTTCCTCAAATACTGAATGTTTTTTCCTAAGCTCATTCATGTTCTCCTTTCGCGCTTCCTTAGGCGATTGCGAAACGCATGATTAAGGTTTGTGCGACTGTGCAAAATATACAATCATAAATATCATTCATTGCGTTTCGCAATCGGCTATTCCCTTTTCGCCGCCCGCTGTCGTGGACTTTCGCACGTCGCCCGCCGGGGGCGATTTTTCAACAGTTATCATGATGTCATCGCAGCTGCATGACATCATTATCGCACGGCAGAAAGAAAAAATACACCATCCCGTAAGTGATTTTTTACAGGATGATGTCGCGTGAGAGTTTACATGAAACATAATTATTTGTCTGCTTTTATTCAATGATCTTGCTTCGGTTTTCTTTCCTCGGTTTTGCCTGCGGATATTCTCCATCGCAATATCCCAAAAGAACAAAGCAACGGGCTATATAATTTGATGGAATCCCCCATTCCTGCAGGAGCGCTTCGCCTATTTCACTGTCAAAGGTTTCCTCACCTCGTGCGATAATACAAGAGGAAATCCCCATCTCCGATGCCATCAGCACCATATTTTCTGCACAGCAAAAGGCGTCGGGAATACTGTAAAGAAAATTCTTCTGCGCGAAAACCACACAGACCGCAGGGGCGCCATAAAAGCCACTTTTAATAGACGAATCATCAATCACGCTGGGTTGTTCTTTTGAAACATAGCTGCCCGACAGCCTGCTTCGGTCAAAACGAGCGAGGTTCAACCGTCCAATCTTCTCGACGAGCGCCTGATTACGGATGCCCACAATGATACTGCGTTGCCCGCCTCCGGCATTTGGTGCATAAGTTCCGGCTTCTATGATTTTTTCCAATTCCGATCTCGGAATCTGTTTATCCTGATATTTGCGGATAGAGCGACGATGTTTTATCAGTTCTAAAAGTGCCATCATTCCACCTCCTTCCAGCATTGTGGATCAGCGTCATAAAAATCCCCATATGTTCCGCAGGCAACCGCCGGACAGCCCCGGCACCATGCCTTCAATTCACATTTGCTGCATTTCTTAAATTTGTCATATTCGCGATAAGCTTCCATTTCACAGACCCAAACATCGGTAATTCTGTCCTCAAAAACATTTGCCACGCGGCTGTTCTGCACCCGGCGGCATGCATAAATATCGCCTGTCGGCAGGATTGTTAAATGGCAGTTGCCGCAGTTACAGCCACCGTAGATCATGCCCTCCTGAGCAGTTTCGGGAATTTTGAACGCCCCTGTTTCATACTCATACAGCGTCCAAAGATGATCTTTCTTGTTGAAGTAAGTTTCGCATCCTGCCGCTTCCAACTCTTTGCATTTTTTATCACAGGCTGCAAGCAATTCCCGATAACGCAGAGGCTCTATCCCTGTATCCTTTTCCTCACTGGTCGGGCAGTAGCGGGCAAAAGCAAACACATCCACTTTATGGGCAGCCACCGTGTCAATGATAGCGGGAATTTCATCAATGTTTTTGCCGGAAACAGTTGTCATCACCACGCTGCGGATACCTGCTTTTTTGATACATGCAACTTTTTCTAATGTCATGTCAAAGGAGCCCGGTTTCCGAAACCAATCGTGCGTTTCCCGCATCCCATCAAGGGAAAGCTGATATTTTTGACAGCCGTATTCCTTTAGCTTTTCACACACTTCATCATTTAGATGGAATGGATTTCCGAGAATCGTAAAAGGAATCTCATGTGTTTTCAGAAGTTTAAGCAGTTTCCAAAAATCCGGATGCAGAATCGGATCTCCGCCCGTAATATAAAAGTACGGCAGGCGGTGATACATTTCGCAGAAGTCCATACAGTTATAGAAAGTATCCTGCATCTGCGCCCATGTCATAGCATCCGGTTTCTTGCAGTAATCCTCTGAAAATATGTAACAATGTCTGCACCGTTGGTCACACTCATCTGTGATATGCCATTGAAAAGCGAAGTATTGCTTCGCTTCAGAAAAATATTGTCTCATGCTAAACCTCGCTTTATCTGAAATCGGTTTTACCGAGTAACATTCGGATGTTCCCGGCGAGCGCGTTCCCGCCGGAAACAGCTTTGTGGATGGCGGTTGATCACTTGTCGCCGGCACCACAGGCAGAGCCGCAGGCCGCAGGCTTTTCCTCCGGCTTGTCAGAAGCACCGCAGGCTGCAGGAACCTCAGCAGGCTTATCGCCGGCGCCGCAGGCTGCGGGCGTCTCGGTCGGCTTGTCAGAAGCCCCACAAGCAGCTCCACAAGCGGATGCCGTATTTTCCTCAGTCCAACCGGCAAGATTCGTAAGTGCCATAAAAAAGTCCTCCTTTCCGTATTTAGGGAGTTTTTCCCCTTAACAATAATCATACTGTTATTTTTCTGTCCGACAAGTACGCACAATTTTATGGGGATACGCACTTATTTGTAACCTTTGGAAATCTACTCTGCTTTCCGATTCCGACAATTTTGTAGATTTTTTGTGATAAGTATTTGTTCATTCCTTTATCTATTGCATTTTATGGGATGCTATATTATAATTGATATGTAACATTCTTTTTTGAAGTAATGGAGGCATGACATGAAAACGAAAGCCGAATTGCTGCCTGACTGCCCGGTAGCTACAACTGTTCAGCTCATTGGAAATAAATGGAAGCTATTAATTATCCGAAACCTTCGGGTCCGGCCGTGGCGCTTTAATGAATTGCAGAAAAATTTGGACGGCATCAGCCAAAAAGTGCTGACTGACAGCCTGCGTTCCATGGAGGCAGATGGGCTTATCACACGCACTGTGTATGCGGAAGTGCCGCCGAGAGTGGAATATGCCCTTTCAGAATTGGGTGAGACTATGCGCCCGATTCTTGATGCGATGGAAACGTGGGGAAATTCCTATCAGTCAATGAAAAACAATTCGACTCAAGTATCCCGTTAGTCCTCCGCGAACAGATACTATATAGAGCGACCAGCCCTGTCACTTCAGCATTTCCTCAATAAAGATCCCGTAGCCCCGTGTGGAATCATTGACAAGCACATGCGTCACTGCGCCGACAAGCCTGCCGTTCTGTATGATCGGACTGCCGCTCATGCCCTGCACAATGCCGCCTGTCAGGGCAATCAGCCGCCTGTCCGTCACTTGAATGGTGATGCCCTTATTCACGTTCTGACTATCATAATCCAGACCAATGATCTCAATATCATAATACTTCGCTGTCCCATCAATATTACAATATATTTGCGCAGGTCCGACGCTGACGTCCTGCTTTAAGCCGATCTCGATCGGTGAGGAATCGATCTGCTCCATAAGTTTGGCATTCACCTCGCCGTGAATCCCCGCAGAAGTGTTTTCTGTCACAGTGCCGAGACGATTGCTGTCCGTATAACGGATGATCCCCGTCAGTTCTCCCGGAACTCCTCTTTTTCCTTTTGTGATACCGATAATATCAGTACGATAAAGCGCGCCTTCGCCAAGCTCGAGCATCACGCCGATGTCGCTGTCGCTAACGCCGTGTCCGAGCGCACCAAACTCCCCGTCCGCATCCACATACGTCAATGTGCCAATGCCCTGCGCACTGTCCTTGATCCATATGCCGATCTTATACTCCCTGTCCTGATTGCGCACCGGACGTACCGCCACGTCAAACTGCTCACCGCCGCGCTCGATCGTCATGACCATGACCTCTCCGTTCGACTGTGCCACCCGTGAGACAAAATCACTTTTACCGGTTACCGGCGTCCCGTTTACCGTCAGGATATAATCCCCCACCCGCAGCACATGTTCGGCGGGCATCACGACATTTCCCTGTTCATCCATGAAATTGCTCGTGCCGATCACCAAAACGCCCGGAATTTTGACATAAATACCGATCGGCAGTCCGGCAGGATATACCATGGATTCATCGATCACTTCGATCTGTACCGTCTTAAACGGAATGATACCGAACAGTTTTAATTCCGCGCGGTAGCTGTTTTCCGCATTTGCGACAAAGGTTACATTTGCGGACAGATTGACCGGCATGCGGCCGATGATGCTTTCCGCATCCGCTTCGCTGCTCTCTACCGTATCGTCAAACAGCTGTCCTCCGGCATCCCATCCGTTTCCTGCCACGCCGCCGACGTCCGCCACACCGCTCCCCGCTGTATCGCTGATCAGTTCTTCGTTCGCGCCGCCGGAGCGTGCCGTCCCCGCTGCATTCTCCTGTCCGTCAAGCTCCTGCAGGACCTCACGCGCGCGTCGGTTTCCGCCCGTCGTCATAATGATCTCTCCCGACAACGGCACATGAAAAGAGATTTCCGACTCCTCTCCTGCTTTTAAGTATATTGTATCCGGCACCGTCTGATAAATGTCCACGAGCATGATCGCGCAGATGGTTCCCACTGAAAAAAATAAGATCATCCATAAAAATATCCGATAGGATCTCCGGTGTCTTTCATTGACTGTATTAGTCATTTCCATATTGCTACCTCTACCTAAGCCTTTCTGACTCTTGTTTTCTTACAGAAGCAGAGCCGAAATGCTTCGCATTTCAGGCTCGCGTTGCTCGCCGCAAAGAACATTTTGCACGCTTTCTTGCGTGAACGCAGTCAGCGTGCAAAACGTTCTTTGCTTCTCTGCCTATCGCGCAAAAAAAGAGAGACTTATAAGTCTCTCTTAGTATGTAGCGTTATTTTTATTTTATGGACGCAGTCTCTATTTTTTGATGGCAAATATTTCTGAAAAACAACGTTTTTCTTACTGCTTGACCTCCTGTGCCCTTCGTTTCATCTCCGCGGCATTGGTAAGCGCCGCCTCCGTGATCTGATCGCCGCCGAGCATTCTTGCCAGTTCTTCTAAAAGCGCCTGCTCTTTAACCGGATGGATGCGTGTTGCCGTTCTTCCCTCCTTTGTCTCCTTAGCAATGACAAAATGGGTATCTGCCATCGCCGCAATCTGCGGAAGGTGCGTGATACAAATGACCTGACTGTTCCTTGCAAGCGCGCCCAGCTTCTCTGAAACGAGCCAAGCCGTTTTGCCGCTGATACCGGCGTCAATCTCATCAAAGATCATGGCGTCAATGCCTTCCTTATCCGCCTTCAGCGTTTTCAGCGCAAGCATGATCCTCGAAAGCTCGCCGCCGCTTGCCACCGAGGAAAGCGGCTTATACGGCTCTCCCGGATTTAAGGACAGCATAAAGGTCACCCGGTCATATCCGTCAGCGGTATAATGCTCTTCATCCGGCACTACGTCGATCTGCACGCCTGCCTTCAAAAAATTTAGATCCTGTAGCGCGATACTCAGCTCCTTAGCAAGCTTCTCCGCCGTTTTTTTACGCAGAGCGGATACCCGCGCGCAAAGCGCGCGCAGCTCTCTCTCCGACTGCATCAGTTTTTCCCGTACGCGCTTCTTATATGCGTCAAAATCGCTCATCTGATCCAAGTACGCCTGCTGCTTCTCCAAATATGCCCGTATCTGACCAATTGAGTCAACATGATATTTACTTTTCAAATGATTGATCAAATCAAGGCGCGTCTCCACTTCTTGAAACTCCCGCTCATCAAATTCCATATCGGAAATATAATCGGAAAGCTCTCTGTTAAAATCACTGAGCAGCGCGTCAATATTCACAAGCTGTTCCTCTAAGCCGGACGCCTCTTCATCCAATGCCGCTACGCTTCTCATTTCCATTGCCGCCGCGCCGATGAGCATGCCCGCACTCCGGGAATCGCCGTCCCCCGTCATGCCGTATACGCGCTGCACATGCTCCATGATTTTTTTGCCGTTCATCATTTTATGATAGCGGCGCTCTAATTCCTCGTCCTCGCCTTCGGTAAGCGAAGCCTGTTCGATCTCGGAAACCTCAAACTGCGCCAGCGCGATCTCCCGCTCGCCCGCATGCTCTTTTTCCCGCACCTGAAGCTCTTCTTCGCTGCATGCGCAATAGGTCCGGTATGCTTCCCGTACCTGCTCAGACAGGCTCTGCATTTCTGCTCCCGCATAGCCGTCAAGGTACGCCCGCTGCTCTTTTTCATGAAGCAAAAGCTGATTATCCCTCTGACCATGAATATGCAGCAATACCTCGGCAAGCTGCGCAAGCTGCTTTGCCGTCACGGTCTCCCCGCAGACCTTACAGACCGAGCGCTTCTCTGAGATCCGCCGCTGTACGATCACAATATCATCGTCCTCCGGCGTCAGCTCCAATTCTTCCAAACGGCGGCGCTGCGCATCGTTATCAAGCTGAAATATCATCTCGATGACCGCCTGTTCCTCTCCGCTTCTGATGCAGTCCTTGTCCGCTTTTGCCCCCAGAGCCAGATTGATGGAGCCGAGCAGGATGGATTTTCCCGCGCCCGTCTCACCGCTCAAAATATTCAGACCTTTGGCAAATTCGATTTCCGCCTCATCAATGAGGGCAAGATTTTTCACATGTAAACTCAGTAACATTACGATACTCCCTATGTCTCTCCGGGCAGGGCGTCTCTCTTATCCGCCTCTGCTTATGGCCGTCCGCTCAAGGCTTGCAGACCGACCTGATCTTTTCCATCACGATATGGGCGTCCTCCGTGGTGCGCACGGCAGCCATGATCGTATCGTCCCCTGCGATACTCCCCACGATTTCTTCAAGCTGCATCGCGTCAATGGCGGCGGCGACTGCCATCGCCATGCCGGAAACCGTCTTTACGACAAGAATGTTCTGCGCGCAGTCCATGGAAAGCATTCCTTCGCGCAGCACACGGATATATTTATCTTCCTGTACGGCATCCTGCTCTTTGGGCGCATAGTATTTCTGCACACCGTTCCGATCCGTCAGCTTTGTCAGTTTCAGTTCCCTGATGTCGCGCGAGACCGTTGCCTGCGTGACCGCAAATCCCGCGCGGCACAATGCTTCCGCAAGCTCCTCCTGCGTCCCGATATCCTGTTTTTCGATCAGCGTAAGCAGCATTTCCTGTCGCTTCTGCTTCGACATCATTTACAACGCGCCCCCTTCTTCTTTCATCTTGCGGTGCAGCACCTCAAGAAATCCCGCGTCGCTTAATTTGACGATCGCGGTCGTCCGCTCGGAACGGATGATCCGCATGTGGTCGCCCGCCGCAAGCGCCATGCCGTGCGCGCCGTCAAAATCCGCTTCCACCTTCTGCGTCCGCCCGTCGCGGGCAGGCAGAACCACAATCTCAATCTCATCGTCAGGCGAGAGCACGATGCTGCGCGTATTCAAGGTGTGCGGGCAAATGGGCGTGATCACCATCAGCTTCGCCGACGGTTCCACGATCGGTCCGCCCGCCGACATGTTATAGCCGGTTGAGCCGGTCGGTGTCGATACAATGATGCCGTCCGCGCTGTAACCCTTCAGAAAATGCCCGTTCACAAAAATATGAAAATGAAGCATTTGCAGGGAACCGCTTCTCGAAACAACAATATCATTCAGCGCGTAACTGCGTCGGCAGTCCGTTTCCCTTATGATCTGTCCCTCCAGCATCATACGGCGCTCGATCGTATAATCATCTTCGCACAGCCGTTTCAGCGCACCTGAAAGATTCTCCCGATCTACCTCCGCCAGATAACCGAGCGTTCCCAAATTCACACCGATCAGCGGAATATCCAGATCGACCGTGTCACGTGCCGCCTCAAGCAGCGTCCCGTCGCCGCCAAGTACCATGATGCATTCACACCCTTCCGGAATTTCCCTGCTATCCGTATAATAGCATCCGTCGTTCTCCTCCTGTACATGCACGGTGCAGTCAGCGCCCTTTCTTTGCAGTTCTTCCCGTATCCAATTCGTCGTTTTCAGTTCCGCATCCTTCATGCGGTTTGTGATCAGATAAAATCGCCTCATTCCTGTTTCCCGTCCAATTCATCATGCGCCCTGCGCACGACATCCTCTGCCGCATTTGCCAGCATTCGCCCGTCCTGCTCTGCCGTCCTGCTTTTCTCTCCGACATTCCCGGCGTCCGATGCCGTTTCCCCGCACTTTTGCAAAAAAGCAAGATATTCAATATTCCCTTCCGGTCCTTTGATCGGCGAATAATCCAGTCCCCGCACCGCAAACCCAACATTTTGGGCAAACGAAAGGATCCGCATGATGACTTCCCTATGTATCGCCGCATCCCGCACAACGCCTTTTTTTCCGACCTGCTCCCTGCCCGCCTCAAACTGCGGCTTGATCAGACAGACCATGAACGCCTGCGGTTTTAAGAGCTGCCACGCGGGTTCCAAAATTTTTGTTAATGAGATAAAAGAAACGTCGCACGCCGCAAAATCGAGATCGTCATCTATGTCCTCCCGTACCATATAACGGAAATTTGTTTTTTCCATACAGACGACACGCCCGTCATTACGCAGCTTCCACGCAAGCTGCCCATGCCCCACATCGACTGCATATACCTTTGCCGCGCCGTTTTGCAGCATACAGTCCGTGAAGCCGCCCGTGGATGCACCAATATCCATGCACACCATTCCGTCTACCTGAATCGGAAACACCGAAAGCGCCTTCTCCAGCTTTAATCCGCCTCTGCCGACATAGGGCATGACCGCGCCGCGCACTTCGATCGTGCTTTTTTCTTCATCAAACAGTGTTCCCGCCTTATCCTCGCGCTGTCCGTTTACAAACGGACAGCGCGAGGATAAGGCGGGAACACTGTTTGATG
>CAMWSU010000072.1 GCA_947176965.1 uncultured Lachnospiraceae bacterium
AGCTCGTCGGGCTCATAACCCGAAGGTCATAGGTTCAAATCCTGTCCCCGCTACTGAAGATTTTGAAAAGGAGTCATCTGATTCAGAGTCTTATGCCCAGATAGCTCAGTTGGTAGAGCAGAGGACTGAAAATCCTCGTGTCACTGGTTCGATTCCGGTTCTGGGCACGAACCCTTGGGAAACCCGTAGATACTGCATTTTGTGGTATTTGCGGGTGTTTTTTTCGCATAGATATGCTATACTGAAAAAATAGGACAGGCATAGTGCATACACTATATAGAATACAGACTAAGGGACGGAGCGTGTTCTGAACGGAGCATATTCTAAGAGACAGGAAGCGTGTCGGATAGAATAGAAAACATTCCGAGGAACAAGAGACGTTCCCTAAGGAGCAAAGGTCATGGGAGAGACAGAGGATAAAGAGAAAGGCAGGAAAAAGCGGTGGCCGCTGATTGCAGGCATATTGCTGTTGTGCATGCTGACAGGCGCTTATATCGGGGGAATATTTTATTTTCAGGATCATTACTATTGGGGAACAAAGATAGACGGAAGGGATTGCAGCTGCATGAAGCAGGAAGATGTGGAGCGGGTGTTTCAGGATGAGCTTGCGCAGCGCGTATATACGATCAGCGGACGCGGAGGTGTGACGGAGAAAATTTCGGCAAGCGAAATGGATGCAAGTTATACGTTCCATGAAGATTTGGAAGTGATCGGACAGCGGCAGAAGAGTTATCTTTGGTTTCAATTTCTTTGGGGGGAACAGGAATATCATCTGGAGAAGGATTTATACTACGATCAGGAGAAGCTTTTCGAGCTGATCGACGCGTTAGCATGTTTCGACCAAAATAGCGCGGTCATGCCGGAGGATGCATATATCAGCGAGTATCGGCAAGACATCAAAGGATATGAAATTGTTCATGAGGTTCCGGGAACGGTATTGCTGTATCGGGCAAAAGAGACGATTGCACAAGCGGTTGCAGAGCAGCGTTATTACATTAATTTGGATGAGGAAGGACTTTATCAGAAGCCGAGAAAAACGGTGGAAGACGCAGCGATGAATGAGCTTGTGGAAAAGCTGAACCATTATACAAAGACCGTCATCACCTATCGATTTGGTGAAGAGACGGAAATTTTAGATGGGGATCGCATTCATGAGTGGCTCATCATTAAAGGCAGGGAAGTTAAAATTGATGAAGAAAAGGCAGCCGCCTATATCTCAGAGCTTGCAGCTGCGCATAATACCTACTATAATAGAAAGCGCTTTATAACGACTGCGGGCGAGGAGAAAGAGCTGCCAAGCGGTTATGGTTTTTTAATGGATGAAGAAGCGGAGACAAAGGCGCTTTTGGATTTTTTGGAAACGGGAGGACATTTCCTCAGAACGCCGGTCTATGTAAGGAGCGGGGCAAATTATAGCGACAATAATATCGGCGGGGATTATGTGGAGATCGATCTGTCTGCGCAGCATTTATATTTATATATAGAGGGGGAATGCCTTCTTGAGACCGATATTGTATCCGGCTGCATGAATAGCGGGAACGCTACGCCGCAGGGAATTTATGATTTAGAGTATAAACGACGCAACACGGTACTTAAAGGACCGACATGGGCGTCCTATGTCAACTATTGGATGCCTTTTTGCGGTGCGGTCGGGATGCACGACGCGACATGGAGAAATCGGTTTGGCGGAGAGATTTATCGTAATTCCGGCTCGCATGGCTGTGTGAATCTGCCTCATAAAGCGGCGGAGGAAATATATCAATACGTTTATGCGGGCATGCCCATCGTGTGCTATTATTAGCGGGCAGAAGCACAGACCTGCAGGTTGAGCAAAATGGAGCATTATTATGAAAAAAGATAGAGCCGCAAAGCAAAGAAAAGCGGCAAGAAAAAGGTGGATGCGCTTGATTAAAAAAATAATAAGCAGAAAACGCAAGAGCAAAAAGCAATCTTTGGAACAATGGGAACAGGAAAAACGACTGAAAGAGCTTCTGCGGCAGTACGGAACGGACATTTTGAAGTCTGAAAATTTTTTGAAATCCGAAAAATATATTCAACATGGGAATGTATCCGTGATGCGTCACAGTATCAGTGTGGCAAAGCACAGCCTCCTGCTGGCGAAGCATTTAGGCATCAAATGTAATAAGCGGGACTTGATCCGAGGAGCGCTGCTGCATGATTATTTTTTATATGACTGGCACAGCAAGGAACACGCCGGACTTCATAACCTGCACGGATTTTATCATCCTGGGATTGCCTTAACAAACGCAAAAAAAGAATATCGGTTAAACCGGAGACAGAGTGATATTATCAAAAAGCACATGTGGCCGCTTACAGTCGTGCCGCCCGGATGCAAAGAGGCGTGGATCGTGTCGACCGCGGATAAATACTGTTCCCTTATGGAGACACTGCATATGCACAGGGGCGGAAAACAACGGCGTGCCTAGGGAAGTGTTGATTAAATCCGTGCTTCCCTGAAAAACAAGGATGTGAAGAGTTCCCGCGAAAGAACGAGGCGATCCGGTTATGGAAAAGGAAGTCAGTATTTATGAGCGCCTTGCCGCGCTTGCGTGCTCGGACATGTACCCGTATCATATGCCGGGACATAAAAGAAATCCCGAAGCGGGGCTGCCGGCGGGATTTGCGGAGCTTGATATTACGGAAATAGAACATTTTGATAATCTGCATCATGCGCAGGGAATCTTAAAAGATGCGATGGAGCATGCTGCTGAACTTTACGGTGCGGATCAGACGTATTTTTTAGTAAACGGGAGTACCTGCGGGGTTCTTGCGGCGATCAGCAGCGTCGTTTCCCGCGGAGATACCCTGATCTTGGGGCGGAACGCGCACATGAGCGCGTATCATGCCGCGTATTTACGGGATTGTAATGTGGTATCACTGTATCCGGAGTTGTTAGAAGCGTATGGTGTTTACGGGGCGGCCGGAACCGAGGAACTTAAGAGGCTCTTACGGCAATATCCTGAGGCAAAGGCGGTTTGTATCACATCGCCGACTTATGACGGCTTCCTCTCGGACGTGGAAGAACTTGCGGCATTGGTGCATGCGCATGGGAAAATACTCATTGTGGATGAGGCGCATGGTGCTCATTTCGGTCTGGATGCGCGTATGCCGCGAAACAGCATTGACTGTGGCGCTGATATCGTCATTCACAGTCTGCATAAAACGCTGCCGTCACTGACGCAGACGGCACTATTGCATGTGAAGGGCGGCCGTGTGAAACGGGAGCGTTTGGAACGATTTCTGCGTATTTACCAGAGCAGCAGCCCTTCCTATTTATTGATGGGGTCCATAGATCATTGCATTTGTCAGCTGCGGGAGCATTGCGGGGAATGGTTTGATTCTTTTTTGACTCGGCGGGCAAAACTAATAAAAGAGCTATCGACGTTGCGGGTTTTGAGAATAGTGTCTGCGGGTGAAGAAGTGACATGTGCAGGGACGCATACGGGCACAGCGGATGCGCCGCCTGGGAATGTCTGCGGTGGATTTGATCCGTCAAAGCTGATGATCTTTTGCGATGGGGCAGGCATGAGCGGTGTGGAAATGCAGCGCATTCTGCTTGAGGATTATCATTTGCAGATGGAAATGGCGGGAGAACATTATGTACTTGCGATCCTGACGGTCATGGATACAAGAGAGGGCTATGCGCGTCTTGCGAAGGCATTAAAGGAAATTGACGCGGCATGCGGAGCGAAACCCAAAAAAGGCGGCATGCAGCAGAAGAAATTTGCCGCTGCCGTTCAATCCCTGCGGGAACAGAAAAGAGCGATGTCCCTCACGAAGGCGATGGATGAGGAAATGGTAGAGGCGGTAGCGCTGAAAGACACGCAGGGACGTATTGTAACGGAATTTCTTTATGCATATCCGCCGGGCATATCGGTCATACTGCCTGGAGAGACTATGACAGAGCAGGTGATCGCGCTGATAGAGAGTTATCGGGAAAAGGGACTGACAATGCAGGGACCTGCGGATGAAACGCTTCAAACCATTCGCTGTGTGAAATAGATAGAAAAAACATATCAGACAAGCTAGGAGGGCAGTATGAGGAAAACAAAAATTGTTTGTACGATCGGACCGGCATGCGAGACAAAGGAAAAAATGAAGGAACTGATGAGTGCCGGTATGGATATGGCGAGATTCAATTTTTCTCATGGTACGCAGCAGGATCAGAAGGAGAGGTTAGAGCGCGTGCGCGAGGCGGCGGGAGAGCTGGGACTTCCGATTGCAACGCTGCTTGATACAAAGGGTCCGGAGATCCGTCTGCGCGATATTGAGGGCGGTAAAGCGGAGTTAAAAGCGGGACAGATTTTTACGTTAACGACCGAGGAGATGCTCGGAAACAGTGAGCGGGCTGCCATTACCTATCAGGGACTGCCCGGTGATGTGGAAAAAGGCATGGCAATCCTGATCGATGACGGACGGATCGATATGCGTGTGGAGGAGATTGGGGAGAAAGAGATCCGCTGCAAGGTCGTAACCGGCGGCATGATCAGCAATCATAAGGGTGTGAACGTACCCGGTGCGATTCTTTCCATGCCGTATATTAATGAGGTGGATAAGAGCGATATTTTGTTTGGCATAGAGAACGGCTATGATTATCTGGCGGCATCCTTTGTGCGCTGTAAGGAGGATGTGTTAGAGCTTCGGCGTATTCTTAGAGATCACGAGAGTCAGATGAAGATCATTTCCAAGATTGAGAATATGCAGGGCGTGCAAAATCTGGACGAGATCATTTCCGTTTCGGACGGTATCATGGTGGCGCGCGGTGATATGGGCGTTGAGATTCCGATGGAGGAGGTTCCCGTTCTCCAAAAAGAAATGATCAAAAAGACGACGAGCGAAGGCAAGCTTGTGATCACGGCGACACAGATGCTTGAGTCCATGATTCACAATCCGCGTCCGACACGGGCGGAGGTCACGGATGTCGCGAATGCGATTTATGACGGGACAACTGCGGTCATGCTTTCGGGAGAGAGCGCTGCGGGAGAATATCCGCGTGAGGCGGTGGAAACGATGGCGCGTATCGCCGAGCGAGCGGAACAGGATGTTGATTATGCGGGAAGGATGAACCGGATCCTCAAAGAAGCCGATATAGATATTACAAAAGCAATTTCGCATGCCTGCTGTACGACGGCGATCGACTTGCATGCCAAGGCGATCATAACGGTGACGATGTCGGGCTTTACGGCCGGAATGATTTCACGCCACAAGCCGGAATGCATGATCATCGGATGTACGATGAGCCCGCGCGTATGGCGGCAAATGAATCTTTTTTGGGGTGTGACTCCGCTTCGGATCGACGAACAGGAGACGACGAACGCGCTCTTTGATCATGCGGTCGAGGCGGCAAAGAAGAGCGGACTTGTAGAGAAAGGTGATACGGTCGTATTGACGGCGGGTGTACCGCTCGGCGTATCCGGCAATACCAATATGATCCGTGTCGTTGAAGTGGTATAATGTCTATGGAATTGAAAAAATATATCATGGCACTGGATCAGGGCACAACAAGTTCACGCTGTATTCTTTTTGACAAAAAAGGCGCAATGTGCTCTGTCGCGCAGAGAGAATTTACACAGTATTATCCGCAGCCGGGATGGGTGGAGCATGATCCGATGGAGATCTGGTCGTCCCAGCTTTCAGTTGCGGTGGAAGCGCTCGGAAAGATTGGTGCGGCGGTGGAAGAGGTTGCCGCGATCGGCATCACAAATCAAAGAGAGACAACAATCGTGTGGGACCGCAAAACAGGAAAACCGGTTTATAACGCCATCGTATGGCAGTGCCGGCGTACCGCGGAGAAGATCAAAGCGCTGACAGCGGCAGGTTATGATGCCATGCTGCGTGAAAAAACGGGGTTGATACCGGATGCTTATTTTTCCGGGAGCAAGGTTGCGTGGATTCTGGAGCATGTCGAGGGTGCGAAGGAGCGCGCAAGACGGGGTGAGCTGTTGTTCGGTACGGTCGATACTTGGCTGATCTATAACCTGACAAAGGGAAGAGTCTTTGTGACGGATTACACGAATGCGTCGCGTACCATGCTTTTTAATATCCATACGCGCACATGGGACGAGGACATCTTAAAGCTGTTTGACATTCCGGTCTGCATGCTGCCGGAGGTAAAACCGTCGAGCTGTATTTACGGCTATACGGACGAGACGCTGATCGGCGGCAGCATTCCGATCGCGGGTGCGGCCGGAGACCAGCAGGCGGCGCTGTTCGGACAGTGCTGTTTTGATGAGGGTGATGTCAAAAATACATACGGAACAGGCTGCTTTTTGCTGATGAATACGGGCAAAAAAGCAATGAGTTCCTCAAACGGGCTTCTGACAACGATCGCGGCAAGCGTCGGTGATGAGGTACAGTATGCGCTGGAGGGAAGCGTATTTGTGGCAGGCGCAGCGGTGCAATGGCTTCGGGATGAGCTCGGACTGATCCGTACGGCGGCAGAGACCGAGCGCGCGGCATGTGAGGTGCCGGATACAAACGGGGTTTACGTCGTGCCCGCGTTTACGGGAATGGGAGCGCCTTACTGGAATCCGTATGCAAGAGGCATGATCGTCGGTTTGACAAGGGGCGCAGGACGGGCGCATCTGATTCGGGCGACGTTGGAATCGCTGGCGTATCAGACGCTTGAGGTATTGCAGGCGATGGAAAAGGATGCGGGAATCGAGCTCCGAAGCCTGCGCGTGGACGGCGGAGCAAGCAACAATTCGTTTTTAATGCAGTTCCAGTCCGATATTCTGGGAAAAGAAGTCATCCGTCCTGATTGTATCGAGACGACGGCGCTGGGAGCGGCGTATCTGGCGGGCATTGCGGTCGGCTTTTTTGCGGGAAAGGATGAGATCCGCGCAAACAGGCAGGCGGAACACAGCTTTGTGCCGACGATGGATGAGGAGGCGCGCGCTGCGGCCATTAAAGGATGGAAACGAGCCATGCGCTGTGCGCTTTCGTATGCGGAGGATGACGACGCGAGAGCTTAAAAACGCTTAAATACAGGGCGGAAGAAGGTGGGAACAAGTTGGATATTAAGGTCAATCAGGCAATGCAGCCGCAGCAAGTACAGCCGCAGGAACAAACGCAGCAGGCGGACGGCAATTTCAAATTCATGCTTTCCAGCCATATTGAGGAGGCGGATCTGCAGAACCGCTTAAACCTGCTCATGGAAGACATCACGGCGCAGGGCAAAAAAATATCGAAAAAAATGGATATCCGCGATATGAAACGGTATCGTTCGCTTGTCAAGGAGTTTTTGAACGAGGTCGTCACGCGTTCCCACAAATTTTCACGCGAAAACTTTTTGGACCGCCGCGGCAGGCACCGGGTGTACGGCATCATTCGGAAGGTGGATGAGACGATGGATGCGCTCGCGCAGGAGCTTGTCAAGGACGAGAAGGATCACCTCGCGATTCTCGGACTGATCGGGGAGATTAAGGGATTGTTACTGGACATTTTTATGTAAAGACATGCTGTGAAAAGCAAAAAGGAGTTGCCTATGGTTTCATTTCAGGACATTATCGGACAGGAGCAGATCAAGGAGCACCTGCACACCGCCCTTACAAGAAATCAAATATCGCATGCGTATGTCATCTGCGGGGAACGGAGCAGCGGAAAGGAATATATCGCCCGCCTGTTTGCCATGGCGCTGCAATGTGAAAAAAGAAACAGCGGCGCGGACGATGTTCCCATACCATGCAATGAATGTCATTCCTGCAAGCAGGCGCTTACGGACAATCAGCCTGACATCATCCGCGTGCAGCATGAGAAACCGAATACAATCGGTGTGGAGGATATTCGGACACAGATCAATCAGGACATTGTGATCAAGCCGTACAGCAGTCCTTATAAGGTTTATATCATCAATGAGGGCGAAAAAATGACGCCGCAGGCGCAGAATGCGTTGTTAAAAACGTTGGAGGAGCCGCCGTCCTATGCGGTCATTTTGATCCTGACGACCAATATGGACGCCATGCTGCCGACGATTTTAAGCCGCTGTGTCAGCCTACATATGAAACCCGCACCGGACAATGAGATCCGGAAATATTTGATGGAACAGCTGCAGGTGCCGGATTATAAGGCGGACGTCTGTGTTGCGTTTGCGCGGGGAAATGTTGGAAAGGCAAAAGCCCTTGCAACCAGCGAGGAATTTGATAATATAAAAGCAGACGCGGTATCGCTCTTAAAATATATCGGGGATATGGATATGAGCGAGACCGTGGAAGCGATCAAAAAAATCAGTGAATACAAATTTAATATTGATGATTATTTGGACATTATTGCGGTATGGTACCGCGACGTACTTCTCTTTAAGGCGACAAGCGATGCAAATCACTTGATTTTTAAGGAGGAGATACAGTATATTAGAAAAGTGGCGGATAAAAGCAGCTATGAGGGTATTGAAGATATCATTAAGGCAGTCGAGAGTGCAAAGGCACGATTAAAAGCAAACGTCAATTTTGAACTGACAATGGAGCTTTTGCTGCTTGCAATCAAAGAAAAGTAAGCCACGGAAAGATTGAGGTTGATAGATTATGACAAGAGTAATAGGCGTACGTTTTCGCACAGCGGGCAAAATATATTTTTTTGATCCGTTGCAGTTTCCGGTAAAAAAAGGAGATCATGTGATCGTGGAGACGGCGCGCGGCGTAGAATACGGTACCGTAGTCTGCGATCCGAAGGATGTGGAGGACGACAAGGTCGTTCAGCCGTTAAAACCGGTGCTGCGCATTGCGAGCGAACGTGACGATGAGCAGGAGGCGAACAATAAAAAGAAAGAAAAAGACGCTTTTGCGATCTGTCTGGAAAAAATTGCGAAGCATAAGCTGGAAATGAAGCTGATCGACGCGGAATATACATTTGATAATAATAAGGTACTTTTTTATTTTACGGCGGACGGACGTATTGATTTTCGGGAATTGGTAAAGGATCTTGCGAGCGTGTTTAAGACGAGGATCGAGCTGCGCCAGATCGGTGTGCGCGACGAGACAAAGATCGTCGGCGGTATCGGAATCTGCGGCAGAGCGCTCTGTTGTCACAGTTACCTGTCGGAGTTTATTCCCGTTTCCATTAAAATGGCAAAGGAACAGAACCTGTCCCTCAATCCGACGAAGATTTCGGGTGTCTGCGGCAGGCTTATGTGCTGCCTGAAAAATGAGGAAGAGACCTATGAGGAGCTGAACCGGAAGCTGCCGGGCGTCGGGGACTATGTGACAACGGATGACGGACTGCGCGGTGAGGTATCGAGCGTCAATGTGCTGCGTCAGTTAGTCAAGGTGCTCGTTGAGGTGGATGACGAGAAAGAGCTGAGGGAATATAAGGTGGAACAGCTTCGCTTTAAGCGCCGCCACAGGAAAGAAAAGAACAACGTCAGCGTAGCGGAGATGAAAGAATTAGAGAAGCTGGAGAAAGAAGAAAAGCACGAGCGTAAATCCAAGCTGGAAGATAATTGAGCATGGCAGAGACAGAATTGAGGGAGAACGAAAGGATCGACGACCTGCAGCGAAGCGGCTTAAGGATTATTCAAAACAGCAAACGCTTCTGTTTCGGGATGGATGCGGTACTGCTTTCCGGCTTTGTGAGGGCAAAGCAGGGCGATCAGGTTCTTGATCTGGGCACGGGAACGGGCATCATACCGATTCTGCTTTCCGCAAAGACACAGGCGGAAAAGCTGATCGGATTAGAAATCCAGCGAGAAAGCGCGGAAATGGCAAAACGAAGCGTTGCAATGAATGCTTTAGAGGAGCGCGTTGACATCGTGACGGGGGACATCCGGGAAGCAAAAGCCCTGTTCGGCGCATCGGTGTTTGATGTTGTGACGAGCAATCCCCCCTATATGATCGCTGATCACGGACTGAAAAATCCGACGGACGAAAAGACCATTGCGCGCCACGAGGTTTTATGTACGTTAAAGGATGTGATCTCACAGGCGGCGGCAGTCCTAAGGCCGGGCGGACATTTTTATTTGGTACACCGGCCGTTCCGTCTTGCTGAGATCATGACGCTGATGTGCGCATATCGGTTGGAACCGAAGCGGATGCGGCTTGTATATCCCTATGCGGACAAAGAGCCGGTCATGGTGCTCGTGGAGGGCGTGCGGGGCGGGAATCCGCGTATGAACGTGGAGAAGCCGCTCATCATTTATGAGGAACCGGGAGTTTATACCGAGGAGCTTCGCATAGATTATGGATATTGATGGGGGATATACGCATGGCGGGAGTGTTATATTTATGTGCGACACCGATCGGCAATCTGGCGGATATGACGTTTCGTGTGATCGACACCTTAAAAGAAGCGGACCTCATCGCGGCGGAGGATACGCGTAACAGCCTAAAGCTCTTGACGCATTTTAATATTCATACACCGATGACAAGTTACCATGAATATAATAAGGTGGAGAAGGCGCAGGCATTGATCGCGCAATTAAAAGAAGGAAAGAATGTCGCGCTCATCACCGATGCGGGAACGCCTGCGATCTCCGATCCGGGAGAAGTGCTTGTTGCGATGTGCCAAAAGGAACAGATTACGGTGACGAGCCTTCCGGGAGCGGCAGCCTGCATTACGGCACTCACATTGTCCGGACTTTCGACAAGGCGTTTTTGCTTTGAAGGCTTTCTGCCGCCGGAAACAAAACTGCGGAAGGAGATTCTTGAGTCTCTTGCCAATGAGAGCCGCACCATGATTCTTTATGAGGCGCCGCATCATTTGAAAAAAACGCTGCGCGAGTTGTATGACTGCTTAGGGGAGCGCAGGATTACCATCTGCCGGGAATTGACAAAGCGGTTTGAGACGGTTCTGCCGACCACGTTTTTGGAGGCGCTTACACGCTATGAAAGTGAGGACCCGCGGGGAGAATATGTTCTTGTGATAGAGGGTAAGAGCCTTGCCGAGCAGAAAAACGAACGGCAGGAGGAGCACCGCAAAAGATCGGTCGAGGAACATATGCGTTTTTATGAGGAGCAGGGCATCACGCACAAGGAAGCGATGAAGCGTGTCGCGGCGGACAGGGGCGTTACCAAACGCGAAATCTATGCTTATTTATTGGAGCACAGGGCGGAAAGTGAGCGTTTATAGTTACTGTGAGCGGTGTTTAGGCCGTGAATCGTAACAATTTATAAAAGATTCGTGTAAATGTGTATTGCAATCCGCAGAGAAATTATGTATAAATATATCGTAGCCGTATAATCTACCAGAATATGGATGCGGTGTGTAATAAAAAAGAACAAAAAGGAGAATTAGCTATGTTGGAGAGAGTAAAAGAGATTATTGCAGAACAGTTGAATGTTGATGCGTCCGAAATTACGGAGGAGTCCAGCTTTAAGGATGATCTTGGCGCGGATTCCCTTGATCTGTTTGAGTTGGTTATGGCTTTTGAGGAAGAGTACGAGATCGAGATTCCGGCAGAGGATCTGGAGAAGATCACAACAGTCGGCGCAGTGATCGAATATATGAAGAGCAAGGGCGTTGAGGCATAAGCATGACGACAAAAGAGATCATGGAGATCATCCCGCACAGGCAGCCGTTTCTGCTCATTGATACAATCGAGGAGCTTGAGCCGGGTGTGCGTGCGGTCGGAAAGAAATGTGTGAGCTATAATGAGCCGTATTTTGCAGGGCATTTTCCGACGGAGCCGGTGATGCCGGGCGTGCTGATCATTGAAGCGCTTGCGCAGGTCGGTGCGGTGGCGATCTTAAGCCTTGAGGAGAACAAAGGAAAGACGGCGTATTTTGCGGCGATCAACCGTGCGAAGTTCAAGGGAAAGGTCACGCCGGGAGACGTGTTGAAGCTGGAGATCGCATTGACAAAGATCAAAGGACCGATGGGTATCGGTGAAGCAAAAGCGACGGTTGACGGAAAGCTGGTCGCGAGCGCGGAGCTGACCTTTGCGATCGGTTGACGGGTTTGAAGCGCCGTTTAGGAAGGCACACCCGTGATTGTAAGCGAGCGGGAATGGAGGTTAATAGGATGCCGGAATTAAAAGGTTCCAAAACAGAAGCAAACTTAAAAGCTGCATTTGCAGGAGAATCACAGGCAAGAAATAAATACAGTTATTTCGCATCGAGGGCAAAGAAGGACGGCTATGAGCAGATTGCCGCAATCTTTGAGGAGACGGCTGCGAATGAGAAAGAGCACGCCAAAATGTGGTTTAAGCTGTTGGGCGGTATCGGAAGCACATCGGAAAACTTAAAGGCGGCGGCCGAGGGTGAGAATTTTGAATGGACCGATATGTATGACCGCTTTGCAAAGGAAGCGCGTGAGGAAGGTTTCGAGGACATCGCAAAGCAGTTTGAGGGCGTAGCAGCCATCGAGAAAGAGCATGAGGAGCGTTACCGCAAGCTTTTGGTTAATATTGAGAGCGAAACGGTATTTTCCAAGGACGGTATGGCTATATGGCAGTGCCGTAACTGCGGACATATCTGCGTCGGAAAGAAGGCGCCTGAGGTATGCCCTGTCTGTGCGCATCCGCAGGCTTATTTTCAGTTAAAAGAAGAAAATTATTGATTATCAGTAAGGAACGCGTTTAAATCAGGAGATCCTTTTTGCGCTCGTCCTTATTTTTCAGGAAGACGGTGAGCTTATTCTGCATGTCCACGGAGGCGAGCAGAACATCGCGGACGTTATCCGCGCCCTGCGCCTTTAGCTGGCGGTGAAGCCAAGTTTCGTCTTTTCCTGTATGAAGAAGATTTTTTTGCATGATATGACCGTCAATGACAACATTGGCGGTCATTGTTTCCTGTTCGGGTGAAAGATTAACGTCAGCGGCCGTGAGAGGTCGTTCCGTGGAGAGCGGCAGAAAGCTGATCCTGCCGTCCGCTTCCAGGACGGCGCTCTGCAGCTTGGAAACATCAAAATAACCTGCCACGCGGCATTGTGTGAGAAACTCGTTAATGTCGATCTTTGCTTTTCTCAGATTTTTTTCATAGATACTGCCGTTGTTTAACAGGATAACCGGACGTCCGACAATAAAGCGCCTGAGCTTGATGGATTTCATGGACAGGAACGAGAGCAGGACGGCAAACAGCGCATACACCGTCATGGCGACGATACCATGCAGCGGATTTTCGTCTAATGCGGTTGCCATTTCCGCGGCGATCGAACCGATCGTGATGCCGTTGATATAGTCAAACATGCTCATTTGGCTCATTTGTCGGTAGCCCATGATCTTTGTCAAAATAAAGAGCGTGACGATGGATGCGACGGAAAGAATCACAATCTGTAACAAGTCAGGCATAAGGAAACCTCCCTTTATGATCTATTTTACTTGCAGACACGAGCTGCCTATTAAAAAAATTAGTTGATACGCCGTATTAGCATGTGCAGACATGCTTTTTTTATACTATAGGAGATTTTTCGCAAACACTAACTTTGAGATAAAATATGCAGTCTAACTAATGTAAGCAGCTTACGGAAAATATAGGGGTGAAAACGATCTTTCAAAAGAAATGATATTGGAAGCCCTTAAATAAAAAGAGAAGCAACATTCGAATGTTATAAAGAGGCATGGGCTATGACGAAGATATATGAAGAATTGACAAGGTATATTACGGAAAATCAAAATCGGTATTATCGCCTGGCTTACAGCTATGTAAAAGAGGAACAGGCAGCCTTAGATGTGGTGCAGAATGCGGTGGTAAAGGCGCTGGAGCATGTGCATAAGCTGCGAAAAAAAGAATATATGGGGACGTGGCTGTATCGTATTGTCATGAACGAGAGCGTCAATTATCTGCGCAGGAATGCACGGGAGACACCGTGCGAGGAGCAGGCGCTTGGCGGCGTAGTGCAGGACGAAGCGTTTGAACGGGATACGCAGTATGGGAATCCCGAAACAATCGTGCTGAATAAGCCGGAGGAGCTGTATGAGGCAATTCTTACTCTGCCGGAGAGCATGCAGACGGTCATCAAGCTATACTTTTTTGAGGAATTGACCATGCCGGAAATCGCAGCGATTACGGGCGTCAACTTAAGCACGGTCAAGTACAGGTTATATCACGGCTTGCAAAAACTGAAGCTTACCATGAAGGAGGGCGTCGCATGAAGGAGTTGTTGACGAAGCAGGAGGAAGAGATGTTGAATCAAATGATAACGACAGAGGATGAGAGCAGTCTGCTTAAGGCGGCAGAATATTATCGGAACATTCCGATTCCCGAGGGGTTATCGGGCATGGTTGCCGAGACGATTGAGCAACATGCAAAAAAGGAAAAGGAGAAGAATAGAAAAATGCGGCAAAAAAGAGGTTTGATGATCACGCTGCGCACTGCCTGCGCGCTTGCCGCCGCGGTTGTGCTTTTTATGATCCCGTTAAACATGAGCGAGGCGTTTGCCAAGCAGATGCAGGATGTTCCTGTACTGGGGGTCTTTGCGAAGGTATTGACACTCCGTTCGTATTCCTATACGGAAAATGATGTGAATGTGAATATTCAGGTGCCGGAGATCACGGTTTTGGATGCCGAAGAGGGTGCAGGTGTTTCCGAGGGAAGCGGTGTGGCAGCAGGAGAGGTGGAAAACGACCGTGGAATGGATGCGGCGCAGGGAGGAGCGGAACTGATTGCGGATGTGAATGCAGAAATTTTGCAGATTGTGGAAGCCTATGAAGCGGATGCGAAGCAGCGTTTTGAAGAGTATAAGGAAGTCTTTTTTGCAACCGGAGGAACGGAGGAAGAGTGGGGCGGCAGAACCTGCGACGTGGATGTGGAATACACCGTAACCTATCAGGAGGGAACGCGGCTGTCGCTTGTGCTGACCACGACGGAGTCATGGGCCGCTGTGTATGCGCAGCGCTATTATTATAATCTGGATGTGCAGACCGGAAAGACGCTCACGTTGGAGGATCTGCTTGGTTCCGATTGGAAGCAAATCTGCAATGAGCGTATTGTGGCTGAGATTGAGCGCCGGATTGCTGAGGAAGAGGATATGATGTACTGGGGCTATGGCGCGGATGATGATTTTGTAGATGTCGAAGGGTTTGAAAGTGTCAGCGGGCAGACAAATTTTTATATTAACGAGAGAGGAAATGTTGTAGTCTGCTTTGACAAATATGAGATCGCACCGGGCTATATGGGTATGCAGGAATTTGAGATTGTGGATGCGAAATAAGGAGTTTGTATGTAAAAGGCATGTACCAGTGAAAGGCCGGTATGTGCCTTTTTCCGTTTCAGCTTTTTTTTATAAGAGAAGGAAATGTAGATTGTTTTAGCCAAAGATGTTGAATAAATCATACGATTTGAGTATACTAATAGTACGAAGAGAGGAGATGTTTTATGTCTATTACAGCAACAGAGCTTAAAAATAATCTCGGAAAGTATTTGATCCTGTCGGAGACGGAGGATGTTTTTATTACAAAAAACGGCAAGGTAGTGGCGAAATTGACGAACCCGTATCAGGACAGGGTACGGACGGCAACTTCTTTGTTTGGAATTCTTCCGAAAGATGTGGATGCAGAGGGAGCGAAAGAAGAAAGGCTTGGTAAAAAATAAATGAGAGTGCTTGTCGATACAAACGTGATCATTGATGCATTGACATCAAGGGAGCCATGGAATCAATATGCGGAAAAAATATTTATTATGGCAGCAAATCGTAACCTGGATATGTATATAACGGCAAGCTCAGCCACGGATATCTGTTATTTGGTAAGAAAATATTTGCATAGCACAGAGCAGGCAAAACAGGTAATGGGAAAGCTGTATTCATTGATGGGTATATTGCCGGTAACAGAGGCCGACTGTATAGACGCGCTTGCGTCAGCGATTATGGATTATGAGGATGCCGTGATTGAGAGGGTGGCTGCGAAGGCAGATATGGAGTATATTGTTACCAGAAATAGGAAAGATTTTCAACTGGGAACAGTAAAAGCGATCCTTCCGGAGGAATTGATCAAGCTAATGGAGCAGAAAAAATAACAAAAGCTTCTAACGCGAAAATAAGTGTTGACAAATCTGCCCATACTGTATATAGTATACATATACAGTAAGAATAGAGGGGGATCAGAGTGAATATTCAGATATCCATGCAGAGCGAAATACCAACCTATGAACAGATTAAAATGCAGATCAAAGAGCAGATTCTTACAGGCGGATTATCGCCCGACGAACCGCTTACCTCTATGCGCCAGCTGGCGAGAGACTTAAGAGTAAGTGTGATCACCACGACCAGAGCCTATGGGGATCTGGAGGCGGAGGGACTGATCTATACGGTACAGGGGCGGGGATGCTTTGTGAAGGGGGATGCCGGGATGGTGCGCAGCCAATACCTTCATGCCATCGATCAGGCGCTCAGGATCGTAGCACAAAAAGGAAAGGCGGCGGGCGTAAGTCTTGCTGAGTTACAGAACAGATTGGAGGAGATTTACCATGAGTAACGCGATTGAAATGCGAAATGTATGTAAGGCTTATCCGGGCTTCTCTTTGAAAAATGTCAGCTTCACCGTTCCAAAAGGGTTGTGTTGTGGATTCGTGGGAGCCAACGGAGCCGGAAAAACCACGATCATCAGGATGCTGGCAGGACTGGCGTATCCTGACAACGGGGACATTTCACTTTTAGGAGGTTCTGCGGATGCGCTTTCCGTGAAAGAGGAAATCGGTGTGTTGTTTGATCAGCCTCATTTTCAAGAGGAATGGACGCCGCTTGACATCGAAAAAGGGCTCCGTCTTTTTTACGCAGGCTGGGACAGCGGTCAGTATCGGCGCTATTTATCGAGCTTTGGTCTTGACGCGGAGAAAAAGTTTCGGGACATGTCGCGCGGGATGAAAGAAAAGCTGGCAATCGCGGTTCATCTCTCTCACAATGCAAAACTGCTTATATTGGATGAGCCGATGACCGGATTAGATCCGGCGGCGCGAGATGAGCTGCTGGAGATTTTAAGAGATTATATGGTTTCGGAAGACAGATCGATTCTTTTTTCCACCCACATCACGGAAGATCTGGAACACATTGCGGACAGGATTGTTTATATCAGTAATGGCACAATCTCTTATCAGGGTGATAAGGAGGATCTGACCTCTTCCTATTGTATCGTTCGGGGAGGGAAGCTTCCTGAGGAAAAGAAAGCGTTTGCGATCGGACTGCGTCAGACGGCAAGCGGATATGAATGCCTGATGGCATTGGAGTCGGTCGGCGGGCTGCCTGCTGACACGGTTACGGAGGCAGCAACGATTCATGACATTGTTGTATACATGGAAAGGAATGAAAAATATGTTTGATATCATGAAATTAGACTGGATTGCTACAAAATACTATCATAAACGTCTGTTGATTCTCCCCTTCAGCCTTCTTATCATCGGCTGGTTTTCACCTATTTGGCTGATGCCGCTCGCTACCTTTCTTCTGTTTAACGCTTCCATCAATGTGTTTGCTGTGGAGGAAAAGGGAGACTTAAACCGACTCTATCTGACGCTGCCGGTGAAAAGAAGTACGGTGGTGACCGGCAGATATATCCAGTCCGCCATGCTGTTTGCGGGAGGCGTCCTGTTGGGATTTGTCCTGATGCCGCTCGCAAACTTGATATCCCGCTCGAAATGGTATCCGGATTACAGATGGGTTCTTGCAATTATTTCGTTCAGTTTTCTTCTTTATGGATTGATGATCCTGTTCATGTATCCGCTGCTTTTTAAGCTGGGATATCAAAAAGGAAAAATCTGGGGATATTATCTGCCGGCGGGATGCTTCTGTCTGGTTTATATTGCCATCGCGCAATATGACATGATCATGAGCGAGGGAAAGCTGGTATTTCATATGCTTGTATATGCCCAAGAGCATATGTTGCCTGTCAGCGGCGGCTTGTTTATTTTGGGGGCGCTGATGCTGGTCATATCTTACAGATTGTCGATCAGAATTTATGAAAAGAGGGAGTTTTAAGTGGTTAAAAGAAATCTTTCGCGAAAAACGAATGCTTGACTTCCGGCATTCACAGTGATATACTCACACTAATTCAAAACAAAAAGGCTATGACGAGGAGTAGTAAATATTAGGGATTTTACAGAGAGAAGATGGTTGGTGCGAATCTTCATTGAACTAATATGGAAGCAGCCTCTGAGCTGTGAACCGAACAGAGCATCTTAGTAGGCTTCAACGGAGTTCCCCCGTTAACGCAGGAAGCAATATCGGAGAAATCCCGTATTGACAGAGTGCAGAGAAATCTGAAATTAGGTGGTAACACGGACA
>CAMWSU010000073.1 GCA_947176965.1 uncultured Lachnospiraceae bacterium
ATATTTATCAGACGTATCTTAATCAAACAAAGTTGAAAGGAACTCCTAATGTTTCGTTTATGGGCAAAAATATGGAAAGAAAATCACATGCTCTGCGATACCGTGATCATTGACGATCGCGAGGATACGCGGACACACAAGGTCTTTCGCGCGCTTGACGAAGTCTGCATCCGTTTTGACCTCGGCAAACCGATCTGGCTCGACAGCAACATCCGCGAATTCCAGCAGCACGCCAAGACCCGCTTCCGGCAGGACAGTTTTATTGAGCAGATCCCGTTCGATTATTTGGAGTTCCAGATCATCGAAGAAGATTGATATCGCCCACACAATTACTAATTTACGCAGAACCCACAAAAAACATTCCAAAACGCAGGCAAAAAACCTGCGTTTTTTTATACATAAGAATAGAAAACACGTACAGCATAGGATTGATTTCTCAATTTCATGTTGACACGCATTGTCGCGTGATGTAATATAGGTATGCCGTAACACGGTTTCGTTTACTATGTTATAAAGTTTCGCAAAGCCGTTTATACTATGGGCAGTTTCACTTGTTATTCATATCTGCATGGATGCCCTGCCGACAGACACGCAGATTTTACATCTATTTTAGGAAAGAAGGGATTTTTTATGACAATTACGATCCGTGAACCCGGAAGTGCCATCACACATCTGATCGCTATGGTCTTCGCTTCCATTGCAGCAACACCGCTCCTGATCAAAGCAAGTATGTCTGCGGACTCCCGTCATCTTTTGGCGATGACGGTCTTTATCCTCAGCATGGTGCTTCTGTATGGCGCAAGCACGCTATATCATTCCGTCAACGTAAGCGGCCGGCTGCTCCGCATATTCCGCAAGCTGGACCACATGATGATCTTTGTGCTGATCGCCGGTTCCTATACACCTGTATGCCTAATCGTTCTCGGCGGACAGCTCGGGTATCTGCTCCTTGCCGTTGTATGGGGTATCGCGCTCGTCGGTATGATCGTCAAAGCCTGCTGGATCACCTGTCCAAAATGGTTTTCCTCCATTCTGTATATTTCCATGGGCTGGGTATGCCTCTTTGTATTCGGACAGCTCATCCATACACTTCCGCTTGCCGCTTTTTTATGGCTGCTCGCGGGCGGATTGATCTACACGGCGGGGGGCGTTATTTACGCGCTGAAACTTTCCGTATTTAACGCAAAGCATGCGTATTTCGGTTCCCATGAGGTATTCCATCTGTTTGTCATGGCAGGAAGCGTCTGTCATTTTATCTTTATGTATTGTTTTGTGGCATAAAAAAGAATGGCGCAGAGCGCCATTCTTTCGAAGAAATGCTTCCGGCATTTCTTTTTTACTCTTCATATCCGTTCGGGTTATTGCTCTGCCATCTCCAGGAGTCCTCGCACATCTCGCGGATACCGTACTCCGCAGTCCAGCCGAGTTCTTCTTTTGCAAGCGAGGCATCGGCGTAGCAGGTTGCAATGTCTCCCGCGCGCCTCGGCTTGATCTCATAGGGGATCTTCACGCCGTTTGCTTCCTCGAAATTCTTTACAATATCCAGAACGCTGTAGCCGACGCCCGTACCGAGATTGTAAATCTTTAAGCCCGCTTTTTCCTCGACCTTCTTTACCGCTTTCACATGTCCCTTCGCCAGATCAACAACATGAATATAATCTCTCACTCCGGTTCCATCCGGCGTATCGTAATCATTTCCGAACACGCCGAGCTGCTTGAGCTTACCGACTGCGACCTGCGTGATGTAAGGCATCAGATTGTTCGGAATGCCGTTCGGATTCTCGCCGATCGTTCCGCTCTTATGCGCGCCGATCGGATTGAAATAACGAAGCAGGATGACGTTCCACTCCGGATCCGCCTTCTGCATATCGCTTAAGATCTGCTCCAGCATGGATTTGGTCCAGCCGTACGGATTGGTACATTGTCCTTTCGGGCACTGTTCCGTGATCGGGATCACCGCCGGATTGCCGTATACAGTTGCCGAAGATGAAAAAATGATGTTCTTGCAGCCGTGCTTTCTCATCACGTCCACAAGCGTGAGTGTTCCGGCAATATTGTTATTGTAATATTCCCACGGCTTCTGTACGGATTCTCCGACCGCCTTTAAGCCCGCGAAATGGATACAGCAGTCAATTGCTTCTTTTGCAAAAATTTCTTCCAGCGCCTCACGGTCTAAAATATCCGCCTTGTAAAAAGGAACTGCCTTTCCCGTGATTTTTTCCACACGCTTTAAGGACTTCTCGCTGGAATTACTCAAGTTATCCAGTACAACAACCTCATACCCTGCATTCTGCAGCTCTACCACCGTATGGCTTCCGATATAACCTGCACCGCCTGTTACTAAAATCGACATACCCCATCCTCCTTATTTTTCCATCAGAGGCGTTACTCCCACAGTTTTTCAGGATATACGCCCTCATCCTTCAGATTCTGTATGGATTCCACAACAAAGGGTTTATCCTCCTTATAGGTGACGCCGAACCACTTGTCCTTCGAGGGCAGCACTTCCACGGTCGCTTTCCCCGCCTGAAGCAGTCTGTCTACCTCGATCGGCAAAAAGCACTCGGATTTTAAGGGATTGACCGGCACTTCCTCGGCAAAAAACCTTTGAAGCGCCTGCTCCAGCTCACCTAAGATGCTCGGCATAAAGCCCCACATATTCATGGATACGAGCGTTTCCACCGGAATCGGCACATAGGTCTCTCCGTCGTCCTCCGTGTACGCCGCGCCGCCGTGCATCTTGACGATCTTCGTGCGCTCCGCGATGTTGACAAGAAATCCGTTCTGATCCGTGATACAGCAGCCGCGCGCCACAGAACCGTTATCCGTCAGCGTGTTGCCAAGCTCATAGCCCACCATCGCATAGCGGTACTTCTCGCCGTCCTCATGCGTCGTCAGAAAATCATACAACGTCTGGAATGCACTCTGTCCATAATAATCATCCGAGTTGATCACCGCAAACGGTCCGTCGATCGCGTCCTTGCAGCATAGAATCGCATGTGCGGTTCCCCAAGGTTTCATACGCCCTTCAGGAACGACAACGCCCGCGGGAACATTGCTAAGCTCCTGAAATACATATTCGACCTCGATATACTTGCTGACCGTGTCGCCGATGCAGGAACGAAAATCCGCCTCATTCTCTTTTTTGATAATGAAAATGACTTTGCGGAAACCCGCCCTGACCGCATCGTAGATTGAAAAGTCAATGATTTTATTTCCATGCTTATCAATCGGATCGATCTGCTTTAGCCCTCCGTACCTGCTGCCCATTCCGGCTGCAAGTATTACCAATGTTGGTTTCTCCATATTTCCCTCCTAGTTTAACGTAAGATTTTTGCTTTCTGCAATGCACGAATGTTACGATAACCTGTCAAAATGTTATATCTGTATCGCCGCCGTTCCAAACGCCGCGTCCGGATGCGCCACAGCCGGAATCCCTCCTATGCCGTGTTTCCATCCTTTCCGCGCCATCTTCTGAGCGCGCGCACGAGCGCCGCATAAATCTTATCCAGTCCGACCGCCAGCACATAAATATACCCCACGCAGCTCACAAACAGCAGCAGTGTGTTGGATCCGCTCATCGTAATGCCCGAAAAATTCGGAAGATATTTGTACATAAACACATGATGCAGTAAAAAATATGCATAGGAGTGTCTGCCGATCGTGCTGATCAGTCGCCTTACCCGCTCCGACTTTATCCACTCCGCCGCCTCCATTAGGATCAGATAGATCGACACCGATATGACAAAGATCACATGATAAGAGTTAAACCGATAACCGATCTTTTCCACCACAGCTACAGCGATGAAAAGTACGACGCCGACTGCTGCCGCGATCCTTTTGCCGATTTTGACCGCCCGCTGCTTCGGGCTCCTTCGCAGCATCTCGAACATCATGCCGAGCACAAAATACATACTGCACATGATCGGGTTTTTCTCCGGCACCACCGGAAACGGATTATGGTATACCAATACCAGGCTCAACACAAAGAATACGGCAGGTAAAATATATTTGCACTTACACATCACGAACCGATACAGCGGAAACAGAATATAGAGTACCACGATCACACCCAAAAACCATTCGCCCACCATATAAAATGTCGGGATCCACTCATTAAAATACCCGTCCATCGCAACCACCGACAGCAAAAAATGAATCTTTGGTCCTCCCGGCATGGATTTCACCCGATAAAAGAAATCAAGGAATGCAAACAGGTACGCAAGCCAAAACAGCGGATAGAGCCCGAAAAATCTTTTCTTGTAAAACTCCTTCAGCGAGAAGTCTTCCCCGTAGCGATAGATCAATGCCGCGCCGGACACCATAAAAAAGCACGACACCGCGATCGGTCCCCACACAATATGCACGATCCCCTGATAAAACTCCACGTCTGCGTTGATCCCAAATGTATTTACCGCAACCGAAAAATGAAATGACGTCACCATCAAAAAGCAGACGATGCGGATCAGATCAAGATATAACACCCGTTCTTTTTTCATTCCCGACCTCTTGCCCCTTTCAAAACCTGCGGAGCCGCAACATCTCCCGTAAAATAAGCCTTCTCCCCGCATGGAACAAGTATAACACATTTTTCGCACACTGTCACTCGGATGTGCTATAATCAAACGTAGATGAGGTGATATTTATGATCAAAGAAAATGTCATGCAGGTACATGCACATATCGCCGCCGCCTGTGCGCGGTGCGGACGTGAACCGTCCGAGGTAACGCTCATTGCGGTCAGCAAGACAAAACCGCTCTCCATGATCGAGGAATGCATCGCAGCGGGAGAGCGCATCTTCGGCGAAAACTATGTGCAGGAGCTGACGGAGAAATATGCACAGTGTAACGCCGATGTCACATGGCATATGATCGGGCATTTGCAGCGCAATAAGGTTAAATATATCATAGACAAAACTGCGCTCATTCATTCCGTCGATTCCCTGCGTCTTGCCGCGCAGATTGAATCCGAAGCCGCCAAAAAAGGACTGACGGTGGATATTCTGCTCGAAGTCAATATCGCGGGAGAAGAGTCCAAGTGGGGCTTTAGCGCCGCCGAAGCGCCGGACGCCGTCGCACGCATCGCCGCGGATTGTCCTCATGTACGCGTGCGCGGATTCATGACTTCCGCACCCTACACGGAAACACCCGAAAGCAACCGTAAGCACTTCCGCCGTCTGCATGCTCTTTTTACAAGCATACAGGAAGCTCCGCCAAAGGCTGCAGACGGAAATCCGGTCTGTTTTGATACCCTCTCCATGGGCATGACGGGCGACTACGAGGTCGCGATCGAGGAGGGCGCAACGATGGTGCGCGTCGGCACGGGCATTTTCGGTGAGCGCAGCTATCCGTGACCACAGCCTGCGATCTGCTTATGCACTTCTGCGTGCTTTCCCGCACTTTTGCATACTTCCGCATCCCTTAGCGAACGTTCGCCCGCTTATGCACCCGGATTCTGCTTATGATATTCGGCAAATACATCTAAAATTTCCTTGTACAGCCGGTTTCCTTTCTCCTGTTGAAAGTGCTTGACTAATGCAATATTTAATTTTTGTTTATCCGAAGACTTCACAACATAATCATAGATAAATTTATAGCTTCCGCCCTCCAGCCCTTCTTCCTTGACCGCCTTGCGGATTTTCTTTCTCATGCTCTCGGGCAGGGACGGTTTCTCAGAATTCTTCTGATCGGGTGATTTTTTTCCGGATGCTTTCTGATCGGATACCTCCTTGACGGATGCTTTGGCGTCGGATGGCGCCTTGCCGGAAGCCTTTTGCTTCGACTGCCTGCTGCCGCTTACAGACTGATCTTCCTGCGTCGGTTCGGGAGCCGGAGTCTTCTGTGTATCCGCATGTTCTCCTCCCGCCGCCTGCGCGCCTTTTCCCGCGTCTGACTGCGCCGCCTGCTGTGCCGCCGCTTTTTGCTTTTGCAGCGATTCGCAGCGCGTGATCGCAATCTGCTTATTTGTCTTTCTCCAAAATTCGATGCAGCTGTCGTATCCCTTATCCTTACTGATAATATAGTATACGCGCTCCTGCCCGCTTCCGATCAGGTATCCGAGATAAGTGACAAGCTGAAAATCCAGATAATTTTTTGCCACACGCTCCGTCTTCGTGTAGGTGACATCCGCCTTTGCCTTTGTCAGCTCCACATGCTTGTCAAACGCGATCGAGCCGGTCCGCGTCCCGTAAAAAACAATGACCCTATCTTTCGGGGATAGCTCATCCAAGCCCGATAACCCTGCCAGTCCCGTATTTTCCAAGTCAACCAGATAGGTTGCCATTCGCTCCCTCCTTATTCCATACCGTTATCCGGCGACATGCCTCACAGCCGCACTTCTCTGCCGTGCTTATAGACTCTTTGCAGCTCCCAATCATCGTTTACCACAAGCAGATCCGCTTTTTTTCCGACCGCAATACTTCCGTAATCGGTGTCGATGCCGAGCGCCGCCGCCGGATTGCTTGTTGCGGCGCGCACCGCCGCCTCTGCCGGAATCCCCATACGGATCGCCGTCACCATGCAGTCATACAGATTGGTCACGCTTCCCGCGATCGTACCGTCCGAAAGTACCGCCCGTTTTCCGCGCACCGTGACCGCCTGACCGCCAAGCTCATACATGCCGTCCGGCATTCCCGCCGCCATCATGCTGTCGCTGATCAGGATGACATGCTCCGCCCCAAAAAGCCGGAACGCCACACGCACCGCGCACGCATCCACATGCACGCCGTCGCTGATCAATTCCACATCCGCGCCGTGATCAAACGCCGCGCCGATCACTCCCGGCTCCCTGTGCGTAAACGGCGGCATCGCGTTATACAGATGCGTCACCTGCTTTGCGCCCTTTTGCATTGCGCAGGCGCAGGCAGCATAATCCGCCGTCGTATGCGCCACGGAAAAACGAAATTGCTCCGCGCAGGCCTCCATACACGCGATCGCGCCCTTCTGCTCAGGCGCGATCGCTACGATCCGAATCAGCCCTTCCGCCTTCGCGTTCAGCCTGCGCAGCAGATCCATGTCCGGAAGCCTCAGATATGCGCTGTTCTGCGCTCCTTTTTTTGCTTCGGATAAAAAAGGACCTTCCAGATAAATCCCTTTTAAGCACTCGCTGTCCTTCGCATATGCTGCTGCCTCGCTACAGATCTGACACAGCCGTTCTTCCGGCAGCGTCATTGTCGCGGGCGATATGACCGTGATCCCGTGACGGAGCTCGTACTGCTCAATGGCTTCAAATGCCTCCCTTGTCCCTTCACAAAAATCATGTCCCGCGCAGCCGTGGAAATGGAGATCCACAAGTCCCGGCAAAATAGTAGCGCCCTGCACATCCACCGTTTCCGCGTCATGCAGGCGCGCTTCCTCCACCGTCTCTCCCTGCGGCACAATCCGCTCTATAATGCCATTTCGGAGCAGAAGGTTTCGCTTGCAAAACCCCTGCTCCGCAATATATACGTTTCCGCCCAAAAGCCACATAGAATGTTTTCCCTTCCGCAGCGTTCTCCGCCGCAGTCCTATCGGATGACCTCCGCAATGGTATCGAGCACCTCGTCCCTGCTGAACGGCTTTACGATAAATTTCGACGCGCCGAGCTTGATCGCCTCGATTACCTTCTGCTGCTGTCCCGCTGCCGTGATCATCACAACATTGGCCGCCGGGTCAAGTTCTTTTATTCTGCGCAGCGCCTCAACGCCGTCCATGACAGGCATCGTAATGTCCAACGAGATCATATCGGGACGATATTTCTGATAGACTTCGATCGCTTCTTCCCCGTTTTCCGCCTCACAGACAACCGTATAGCCCGCCTTCTCCACCAGCACGCGCAGCGCATGGCGGATCAGCATGGAATCATCCACGATCACGATCGTCCCCTTACTGTTCTCCGTCACCGCGCTTCCTTCCCGCTTTTCAACCTGTTTCTTATACGGTACGGTTCCCGGTACAACATCCTCATTGACTGAAATAAACAATTCCAGCAATTTGCCTTTCAGATAGATCGGCACGATATAGCCCTTACCCTTCATCTGCTGCGATTCATAGGCAAACGGCGACTCCATATCGATAAAGATTCCTTTTTCGCTCAAACCGGATGCAAACAATCCGCTGCATATGTTCGCAAACTCACCGATCACGTCATACGCAATGTCCTTTTTGCGCCTCGCCTGCTCGCCTGCATAGCCCGTGGCCAGCGTGTAAAGCCCCTCGTCATCCTCTTTTCCCACAAAGGCAAGCCAAACCTGATAATCCCCGACAATCTTCTGTCCCGCGAGCGTATGATACTCATAATCCTCCACGCGGCGAATCCTGTCTATATAAAAATCCATCGTGATAAAACGCGCAATATTTCTCAACACGAGCGCCGTCACATCCGTCACAAACGGCTTCGCCGCAAACGCAAATACCGGAACGATCGCATCGATGTCATCTTTCTTGAGCGCTTTCATGTCCTGATCCGAAAAGCCCTTGGTTTCCTGAAAACGCGAGAGATAAGCGTCAATCTCCGAAACCGGAACACAATTTTTCTCGACAAGTATCTGAAGGAACTTCATAAACGCATTGCCCTGCTGGTCTAAGAGCTCCGTGAGCTGCTTCATTGTCAGGTAGCCCTTCTCCAATGCAATATCGCCAAAGCGCTTATCCTGCTGCGCCTGCAAATGGTGGATTTCATCTACCTGCTCGTTCGTCAGATAACCGGCTGCCACGGCAATCGTTCCCAGCTTTGCCCGCGCATCCGTCTGCTCCGCTAATACACTATCCATCATATCCTTTGTGATCACGTTTTGTTCGAGCAAAAACGCGCCAAACAATTGACTAAACATATTGGCACCTTCCCCCTTTGCGGTTTTTTCTGACGCCCCGCATCGCGGCGTCCCTGTCTATTTTTACATTGTACTATAAAACATCCCGAATTTGAAGCTATTTTTGTTAAAATCAGGGAATTTATTTGTCATTGCACCCAATCCGATGTATAATTGTTACAAGCAACATCAAATTATCTCAAAAGGAGCAGGATTCAGATGGATATCAAAGAGCAAATTACAAGCACAGTAGAAAAGATCACAAAGGACAAGACTCTTATGGAGAAGTTCCAAAAAGATCCCATCAAGACTGTAGAAAGCGTGATGGGCGTTGACCTCCCCGATGATACGTTGAAAAAGATCGTGGACGGCGTAAAGTCCAAGATCAACCTCGATAAGGTTTCCGATAAACTCGACGGCATTAAGAAGCTGTTTTAGGCTATAGGATTTCCTATCGTTAAAAGTATGACCTTGCCGTCACGATTTGGGGCTGCACGGTCTTTTCAGTCAGAAAGTATAAAATCCGAGCACTGATATGCAGTGTTCGGATTTGCTTTTGAATGGAGTATACGGGATTCGAACCCGTGGCCTCAACATTGCGGATGTTGCGCGCTCCCAGCTGCGCTAATACCCCATCTGCGCTGACATGCGGCGCAGGCATTCTTATGCACCCGCTCCTCTGTCAATGACAACATCATTATACTACTTCATTTCTATTCTGAAAAGTAGAAAAATAATTTTTTCTCAAAATATTTGTCCGAAAACAACAATAGCTCATTTCAAAATTGTGTTCCTGACGCAAATAGATTATAATGAAATCTATCTGATTTTACATGAGAGGGAGCGATGCATATGATGATAATCAGAGATTACCAAAACGCCGACTGGGATTCCATCGAGCGCATCCACGACCGTGCCAGAAAAATCGAGTTATGTCTCGCCGGGCTGAGCGATGCCTTTCTCCCCCTGAGCATCGCGGCTGAGCGCGAGGGCTTATTTGACTATCCGGGCTTATTCGTTGCCGAGTGTGAGGGACAGGTCGTTGGTTTTACGGCCTGCACGGAGGAAGAACTGGCGTGGCTCTATGTAGATCCGGCGAGCATGCGCAAAGGAATCGGTCGCAGCCTTGCTACACATGCAATGGCCATGTTCCCGCGAATTCGATACATTGAAGTATTGAGAGGAAACGAGCCGGCGATTGCTCTATATCAAAGCCTTGGTTTTCGGGCAATCGGTATTGAAAAGGGAAACATGCCGGGAAATGAGCGCTATTCGGTTGAGGTCTGCACTTTCAGTCGCTAACGACTCCTTTTTCACAGCTTCCGCTCATAATAATCCGTATATGTCTTTCCGTCGTCTCCGCCGACCAGCACTTCCTCAGACCGGACAAAGCCCGCCTTCTCCACCGCGCATTTACGCTCCGAAGCAAAAAGCGGAACCTTGGTCGCCGCCATACTGCAGCCAAAGCTCTTAAATGTGTCGGGCACGATCAGGGATAAAATCTCCGTAATCCACTCCTCGCGCTCGTGATCGCTTTTCAAGTCCAAACGAAGCAGGCCGCAGTCATTAAAGTAGTCCTGTGCTTTGCGGTTAAACAATTCGATTGTTCCGACGGCGTGTCCGATCTGCTTGTCAATGATCGTCCAGCGCACGAACCATTTTTCACGATATGCCTGCTGCCAGAATTCCACGGCGCTTTTCATCCGCTCGAGCGATGTGTAATGGAAGTCATCGCCGTTGCAATTGTCGCTGTTAAAGAACGGCACCGCCTGCTCATCGGAATACACCGAAAGCAGGTCGTCGGCATCCGCCGCCTCGATCAGCCTTAGCAAAACCTTTTCGCTTTCATAGACAGGACATGTTTCATAGGGATCTCTCATAAAGTACACCTCCGATTTTTATCATCTTGCCGATTCCTTGCAGCATATCACTTTGCAAATCCGCGCTAACGCGCTCTTTTGCCATGTCAAAGTCAGATGTTTGCTCAGCAATCGCATAGGAAAACAGAGGCCCGTTTCGCGGCCGCTTGCTTTTTTCCATGTACTCATTGTAGCACAGCAACTACGACAACAGCATGTCATCGTTTTTGGTATAAAGAAACAATTTCTTCCGCCGACGTAAGCAATTGTCTGCGAATATGTTCCGGTGCAAGAACCTCCGCCTGGTCGCCAAGGGACAGCAGCGTTCCGATCCAGAACTGTTCGTTTTCCACCACCATTGCCTTGATAAGCACGTCACCGTTCGGAAATTCCTCCTCGACCTTTCCTTTCAGATACTCAATGACCCGCGCTCTCACTGATTCCCTGCATTGGATGAGGATTTCCGTGTACTGGCGGGAATCTGTTTTATCGATCATGGATAAAATCGTGTCTGCCGATGCGTGTTCTTTCGTAAAGGGCATCTCTGTCATATGCAGCCTGCTCATCCGCACAAGCTTGTATGTGCGATAATCCTGTTTGACCTTGGAATAGGCAAGAAGATACCACGCATACCATCGATACAGGACCGCGATCGGCTCTACGCTGTGCATGCGCGTCTCTCTGTTATTATTCGTATAGGTAAACTCCACCGTACGTTTTTCTGCCACGGCAGTCTGCAGCAGACGCAGCGCATCCTGCTCTCCCTCCTGCAATACGGAGAAATCCAAAACCATCCCGCTCCCCGCAGTGCCCCCATTCGACGCGTGAATGACTTTTTCTACCAGTTGCTTCACTTTTCCGTCTCCGGTCGCCGACACCAGTCCTTGAAGCGCTGTCAGAATATAGGAGTAATCGTCCGAAGTGGCAAAACCGTGATCCAACTTATATGCTTCGGCGATCTCATAGCCGCCAGCGACTCCGGTCGTCGCAACGACGGGGATTCCCGCCATGCAAAGGGAATCGATATCCCGCTGGATCGTGCGCTGCGATACTTCAAAATGCTTTGCCAGACTGCTTGCGGACGTTTTTCCGTGATTTAAGAGATAGACCGTGATCGCATACAGGCGTTCGATTTTCATTTGCTTATCCCCCAGGACGCGTGTATTGGTAAACCTAAAGCGCGCAGATGATCACCTGCCCCATGCACTTTACACAATATCTTTACGGCATTTTATCATTTTTGCCGCCTTTACTATACTCTCAGCTTTTCCATATTATCTTTTGCATACTCTGTCCGAAGAAATTCTGCAAAACGCAGCATCTCCTGTTCGATTGTTTCAATCATATCGTTGTCCGGCGCAACGCCCGCTTCCCACCACCAGTTTTTGATCACGAATTCTCCTGCCTTGCGAACCGGTTCCGCCTCAAACCTTGCGATCAATTCCCCATTGTATAAAACCGGCAGCACATAATAACCGTACTTTCTTTTGATGACCGGGGTATATACTTCCCAGCGGTAGGCAAAGTCAAACAGCGCTTCCACCATCTGCCTGTCCCACATCATATTATCTAGCGGCGCGATAAATCTTGCATAACTCCCGGATGTCTGATAATCCATATTGGCTTCCATCCCTTTTGGCGCGTAAAACGCCTCGTCGATTCCCTCAACCCGCATCTCCTCAATCTTATTTTTTTCGGCCAGCGTTTGCAGCGTAGAACTGCGCAGCTCATTGTCACCCACAAAATGCCCCTGCCAGGCTCCGCCCGATTTGTTCCAGATCAAACCGACGCTCTGCAATCTTCTTTCGACATACCATTCCAAAAATTCCTCGATCGTCATGTCCTGGTCATAGGGAAAATCGATATCCGCCAGTACACGTTCTGTCAGATCGAAGTATTTCTGTGTGCCTCTTTTTTCTGCAACACAAAACTCTCCGCTGTTAAATAAATAATCTAACGCGGCACTTGACAATTTCTTCGGTCCCCAGCTGCTTTCCCGCACTTCGCCGATGGAAATATCTTTTGTGCCTGTCTTTCCATGCTTTGCGACAAAAGCTCTGACCTCGTCCAGTATATCCAAAACTCCCATCTGATTCCGGTATTGCAGCGTTAACACGATCTGTTTTAAGTGCTCGCTCCGCACTTGGCGGAAGCGGTCAAAATCTTTGGATTCATATATACACATTTCTTTGTCAAATCCATCCACCAGTTTTTGTTCTTTATATAAAAGATCATAAAGATCCTGCTCTTTGTAATCCTTTACTCTCGCCTGCAATACCAAATCCGCATTTCTTGCTACAACGTTTAACGGATCATATTGAATACTGTGTATTCTCTGCATGATCTTTTCCGCGCCCGCTTTCCCGCACAATGCTTCCACACCGTCCAGATTGTGATAACGGCATAGCAGCTGTCTTGCTTCCTGCTTTGTGTATAATTTCATCTTGTCTCCCCCCTTCCCTTAATAGGATAGAAAAAGAACTATGACACCATTATGTCATAGTTCTTTTTCAGAATCAATCTTTTCGGATTGCCTCCGTACGGATGATGAATTTCACGCTTGAATCCACACCTTCCGGTGCTCCGCTGAACGTCCGATAGGACTCTCCCGCATCCATGACGGCGTTAAGTCTTTCCGAAAATTCCACGAGATTGCCATTATCCACACCGGAAAATGCTGCTGCCAGTTCCTGAATGCCCTCCTCGTCAAACTGCCGCATCCCGTCATAGAGCGTCCTGCTGCCATCCTCTAATAGATTCGCTCCGTCGCTCAAGGTCGTCAGACCGTCGTAAAGTGTCCATGCTCCCTGATTTACGGTATCAATGCCGCCGCTCAATTCATTCGCTCCCTGCACGAGTGTCATCATATCGCCCGCATTTGCCGCAAGTCCGTCGTAGATGCCACTTAAAGTTGCAAGGTAGGTCAACTCATTCTGTGTCATGCCCTGTGCCTGCATCACACTTGCGACCGCCTGCTCTTTCGACATGCCATAGCCAGCCATCATCTGACCGACTGCCTGCTCAAACTGCGCGTAGCCGTCATGTGCCGGCGTGAGCTGTATCATCATGTCATTCAGCGTTTCCGCAAGCTGCCCGACGCCTCCCGCGACTGCCCTGCCTCCGTCCGAGAGCTGCTGCATGCCCGCTGCCAGCGCATACGCGCCATCCTTCGCGCCTGCTGCACCTGCTGCCAAGTCGCGCGCACCCGCTGCAAGCTGCTCGCTTCCGTCCACGAGCTGTTCGGAGCTGTCAGACAACAGTGTCATGGAATCCTTCAGGGTATCAAGCTGATCGGATACTCCGCTTAAATCAATGTCCGCGCCAAGGTCGATATCGGAAAACAGATCCGGAAGTACCATACTGAGCGTCATTTCTAATTCAAAATCCACAACATCGGCCTCAATTTCTACATAATCAAGGGAATCCACATCGACCTTTTCCGTGTCTGCGCCGTTTTCTGCAAGTGTATCCTTCACATCATCACTGATGCTTAAGTTCTCGGCAAGTCCCGGGAATGCAAAGCCCACAACGATCGCGTTATTCCCTTCAGTCAGAATCTTTCCGCTTGATACCGTGATACTAGAGAAATGCTCTAACGGCAGGATTGCTCCACTGATAACGGCGAACGGCACATAGATCTCTGTTTCCTCCCCGCCGATCACCGCTGTCTGCTTCGCGCGGTTCTCATAGTCAAACCGGATAACAACGTGCCCGCTTTTTCCTGCAAGCTCCTCAGGCTTGATCTCAACGCCATCCAAATAGTACGTCAGTGTCAACCCGACCGGCAGTTCCGCATCCGTTGTTCCCTGATAGAAAATATCCGAACCGCCCGCCTGCCATGTGATCGCATCACCGCTTCCCGTCGTGTAGGCTTGTGTTCCCTTCACATTCTCAATGTCTGTCAGGGTAGTCTCATCCTCAAGAACCTGCGCGCCCTCTCCGTTCTTTAACTGATTGCTTACGATGATATTTCTCGTTGCTCCGTCCGCTCCGGCGATCACATAAACGGTTTCCTCCTTGCCCGACTCTGCACTGTGGGAAACAATCTGCTGGCCAAGCGCTTCCGTCAGCACTTCTTCCGCCGCTTCTTCTTTTTCCGCCGCGCTTACTTTGTCCACAGGAAGATCCTCAAGCAAAACCGCACCGACACATCCGGTCACTGTCACAACTGCCGCCGCAGCAGCAACACCTTTTATCCAATTTCCACGCTTCATCCGTTTCATCTCACATCATCCTTTCTCTATGAATTCTGCAACTCGCCAATAACGCTATCTTTTTTCTCCCTTTTCTTGCGGAAGCCCATGCTGGTGTGGCAGATCAAACCGTCAAAGATTAAGAACATGCTGGGCAGTACAAGCAATACGACCGCCATACTGATCAGCGCGCCCCTTGCCATCAGCATACACAGAGCGCTGATCATATCAATATTACTGTAAAGACCGACGCCAAAGGTTGCTGCGAAAAAGCTCAATGCACTGACGATCACTGACTGAATCGACTGACTGTGCGCCATAAATACCGCTTCTTTTTTATCAATACCCGCATAGCGTGCATCCTTATATTTATTTGTCATTAAGATCGCATAATCAACTGTCGCGCCGAGCTGGATCGTTCCGATGACAATCGATGCGATAAACGGCAGCGTCGTCTTTGTGTAATATGGAATACCCATATTGATAAAGATTGCAAACTCGATGACCGCCACCAGGATGACCGGCAGGGAGATCGACTTGAACACAAACAGGATGAGAAGGAAAATCACCCCGATGGATACGATCGATACCGTTTGGAAATCATGGTTGGTAATGGAGATCAAATCCTTGGTGCAGGATGCCTCCCCGATCACCATGCCGTCCGCATCGTAACGTTTCACGATATCCACAAGCGCATCACATTGATCATTTACTTCATCCGTTGCCACCGCGTATTCCGATCCGATCATCATCATCTCGTACCGATCGTTTGCAACCTCACTCGTCAATGACTCCGGAAGCATCTCCCTCGGAATGGTCGGTCCGAGCAGCGCGCTTAAACCGAGTACGTTCTTGACGCCATCCACTTGTTTGATCTCTGTCAGCATCCGGTCCATATCGCTGGCCTTCATATTCGCGTCAACCAACATGATATGTGTGCTTCCCATCTCAAATGTTTCTTCCAATTTATCATTCGCCATAATGCTGGGCAGGTCCTTCGGCAGCGTTCCCGCCAGATCATAATAGACGTCGGTATTGATATATCCGATGGTCGCGGGAACCCAGATCAGTGCAAACAGGAGCGCCAATATAATGTAATGTTTCGTCACGAACTTCGTTACGATCGTAAATTTCGGTAACAGCTGCTTATGGCTCGTGCGCTCCAACGCCTTATCAAACAGCAGGATCATGGACGGTAGGACGGTCACACAGCAGATTACGCCGATCACAACGCCCTTCGCCATAACGATACCCAGATCCAAACCGAGCGTAAAGCTCATGAAACACAGGGAAATGAATCCGGCAACCGTTGTCAATGAACTTCCCATGACGGAGGTGATGGAGTTACCGATCGCATGTGCCATCGCGTCATATTTATCCGTCGGATTGTTTGCTTTTTCCGCCTTATAGCTGTGCCACAGGAAAATGGAATAATCCATCGTCACACCCAATTGCAGCACCGCGCTCAGCGCTTTCGTTACATAGGAGATCTCTCCCCAAAAGATATTTGTTCCTAAATTGTAGACGATCGCGATTCCGATGCTCAGCAAGAAGAACAGAGGAATCAGGAACGAGTCCATCGTCAGCGACAATACGATCAGCGCTAAGATCACTGCGATCACCACATAAACCGGGACTTCCTTGTCGGACAGATCTTTGATATCCGTGACAACCGCGCTCATGCCGCTGATAAAACACCGCTCATCCGCAATACTGCGAATTTCCTCGATCGCGTCCATCGTCTCATCCGCCGACATCGTTGTGTCAAACAAGATCGCCATCATCGTGCAGTCCGCGTCTTCGTTATAGAATGCTTCCCTGACCGAATCCGGAAGTATGCTGATCGGTATGGAAATGTCTGCGATGTCATCATACCAAATGACGTTTTTGACATGATCCACAGCCTCCATCTTCTCCTCCAGTATACTGACTTCTCTTGGCGTCATTCCATCCAACACACAGATGGAGAATGCGCCCGTTCCGAACTCACCGACAAGAATATCCTGTCCCTCCATCGTCTCAATGTCGTCAGGCAGATACGAGAGAATATCATAATTGACTCTCGTGTGAACATACCCGATTCCCGCCGGGATCAGCAGCAGCAGACTCAAGACAAAAATGACATATCTGCATTTTACGATTCCCTTTCCAAGCTTATACATCGTCTCATCCGCTCCTTTCATTATGCGAAATTTGATGCTTCTTTCCCGCAGCCCTTATGCCTCTGCGGGGAACCTTTTTCTTTCCTGCGGATCTTGGCGCCGCAGGCGTTTTTGTTTCTGTGTGGAGCAGTATACGCAATCTATTCACGAAAAAAAATATGCAAAAAAAGAGAACTGTCTTCAAAAAAAAGACAATTCTCATTTTCTGTTAGTCCATTTTATACAAAATCGCCATTTTGTATTTGTGCAATATTGTCCAAATTACTTGCACCATTCTCTATAGGATTCTTCGTGCCGCATTCCTGCCCGTTACTGCATCGCCTCGATCATATCCTTCATGGAATGCGTCATCAGAAACTCATAGATATCCGCCATATCCGAGGGCGAAACATCCGAATCCTCGTTCAGCCAGCGCATGACAATGAAGGTGAGGGAGTGGGCATAATAGTCCGCCAGATTCTCCATCGTCAGGAATTTCTTCATGAGCGGATTGCCCGTTTCCGCCCTCCCGCGCGTCTCCTCCATCATATACCCATAAAGCAGACTCTTAATGCATTCCTTCGTGATCGACTGAAAGGAATTCTGCCCCTCCAGCCTGCTCGCTTTGTGGTAAAATTCGCGTTCCTTTGAGAGATTGGTAAAAATAATCGTGATCGCCGCATTAATCATACCGCTTTTGATCAACGGCATCATCGGTTCTAAGATTTCTGTGCGGATAATGTACTCCAAGAGTTCGTATTTATCCTGAAAATGGTTATAAAAAGTCGGTCTGATCACGCCGGCTCCGTCCGTGATATCCTTGATCGTGATTTTTTCAATCGGCATGCGGAGGGTAAGCTCCTTAAAGCTCTCCGCCAGCCGCAGATCCATCTCGCTTTTTGTCTGCATAGTTACCCGCCTTAACACTTGGAATGTCCCCTGCCGTTCGTGGGGACGACACAAAAAGTATTTTATCGTAAAACCGAACGTTTGACAATGCGGGCGGCTGTTTTTTGTTCCCGAATTTCTTACTTTTTTATAAAAAAAGAATCAAATTGGATTTTGCCAAAACAACCGGAATCCTGTCTGATGCTCTTGTACTTTCC